>CACXCG010000001.1 GCA_902766125.1 uncultured Spirochaetaceae bacterium
ATACATCCGCGGGGTAAAATAAACACATCGGTTGCAGCAGTTGCCGCAAGTATTATTGCAAACAGATTTTTTACGGCACTCAGGGTTTGTGCCGTCGGTGGCGTAAGGGCAGGTTCAAGCTTTTTGTCCAGAAGCATAACTCCCTGCAGCGTAACCGTTTTAAATGTGTCGATATTTTCTGCGTTATCATGTTTCAAATCCAAAGCAGTTAATTTTTCAATAAGTACGGTCAGTGCATGCGGTGTGTTTTTCTGCTGAACGGATTCTGCGTAATTGCACAGTTCCCGACCAATGACGGCAAGATACTGTTCCAGGCGTACAATCAGTTTTTCAAGTGTGAGCGGGCGGGACAATTCTTTTGCAGTAAACACAGTTTGCAAAAACGGTTCCTGTTTGGGAAGCTGACGTTCAAGCCACACAGAAGCACGCTCATCGGCACAGAATACATCGCGCAGTTTACCGCTGAACAGAGAATCCAGATCGGTGATGATGCGGCTGTTGGTTCCCAAAAGTGCACATACTTTACAGAAAACACCCAGTTCATCTTTTCCGCCCACATCAATAATGCCGGTTCCCGCAATACCACGGTCGGTATGCACATACGGAAGCAGGTTGGTAAACAGCTGCTGGTCAGTGTATCCTTCAACAAAAACCTGATTGTCAGAAAAGAAAAACTGTTTGTGATAAGTGTTGAACCGCGGTAAAAAACGGCGCAGTAAATCTTCATCACGGTCATCTAATGAATCAATATGCGTTGGTTCACGGTTTGTGTGGCAGACAATCACACCCTGCATTTCTTCGGGAAAACGGACATCAATAAAAAACGGAGAGTGCGTTATCAGAAAATACATCCGCTTGGGATGACGCTTTGAAACACGGCGCAGTTCTTCTGCAAAAAAATGCTGAAACTGCGGATGCAGATGCAGTTCAGGTTCATCAAATACAATGCACGTATTACCGGTGTTTGCATACAGAACAACCAGCAGCGTTATGATTTCGCGTAAGCCGTGGCACTCCACTTCCTGCAGATTGTATTCGACATTCCAGGAACGGTTTACGACAACAGGGACAAGACTGCCATTGTGTTCCTTAAAGACAATCGATTTTCCGAACATGCTGGTCAGCACAGACTGAACTTTGTTACGGACTTCTTCGTTTGTACGCAGGATGGATACGGTTTCCTGTTCCGAAGTAACGCTGTCCCGTTCTGCCTTGAGAAATTTGACTGAATATCCTGCCTTTCCAAACTGTTCTGCAATGGACTGGGCAAGCAGCGTCTTACCCGATCCGTTTGGTCCGACAATCAGGTTGATATGAGTCCAGGTGTCTTTTTTGAACACTGCCTTTCCCCATAAAAACGGCAGCTTTACTTTTGTTGGAAGATGTACCACTCCTTAAGTATAAGACAGAATGTGCCATTTGTCACGGCTAAAATTGTTGTCGTAGCAGTAAAACTGTGCTATACTTTTTTTATGACACGTTTCGTAAAAAAAGTGCTTGCACTTACTCTTATTTGTGCAGGTTTTGTTCAGGCGGTAAGCGCTGTAGAAGTAGATGAGCCGGAATTGCAGAGTACCGGTTCACTTGGCGATTCAATTGAATTTGAAAATTACGGCGGACCGTATGCCGTCATAGAAACAGCAGAAGCCATTACCGGCATTGGTACTGCGTTGGGACTTGAAGTTGCACAGAGTCTGGAAACACCAGTTACCGTTCAGCCGGGAGCAAAATATTCCCTTATTCACGCAGTAGACATTTCCACTCAGGAAAAACTTGATGCAGATATTCTTCTTCTGAACGAAAACGCACAGGTTGATCACATTAAAAACTTACGCCGCATCATTGCAGGATATCTGTCTGCCGCTTACGGTTACGATATGCAGGATGCAGAAACCATTGCAGTGTTTGTTACGCTGTACAATGCAGTGTACCGCGGTCAGATGAATGTTTTTGAAGAGCGTTACAAGCCTACGGTAATCCAGCACCTTGATGAACAGAAAGTTGGTTTATGCACTAACTGGGAAGACTGGCCGGGCAATACACAGATTGTCATTCCGTTAAGTGATCTTACATCAGATCTTTCTGTGGTAGATACAAGTGTTATCAGCGATGAAAACGTAATTGAAGCATTGCGTAACGACACCAACAAAGGTGTAGAAGTGCGCGAAGAACTTACCGAAATAAAAGAACGCGAAGTTGTGTCTGCAACCGAACGTGCACAGGAAGCACAGAAACAGGCTACTGCAGAACGTCAGGCAGGAAACACAGAAGCGGCTAAACAGGCATCGGCAGAAGCAACCGCTCAGCAGCAGATGGCAGACCGCAAAACAACAGAGACTCGCACGGAACGTCAGCAGATAGAACAGGACAAGGCAGAACTTGCTGCAATAGATACAACGCAGTATGTTACCGGATTGTTTGGTGCAAATTCAGGTAACGGTTTGTACCGTCTGTTAACACTGAACGGAGCAACAGGTGCCATCGTTAAAAAGTCACCGGTAACGCAGATTCACCGGACTGCAGTGTATGTAGTTTCAAACATTACGCTCGATAACGGTGACGGAACCAGCACCACCTACGACGATTTGTACATGGCAGTCTGCGGAATTGATGACGGTCATTCGGCAGTGCGTCTGTGTCTGATTGATGCAGAAGGTCTTGAAATGCAGCTGCAGAGTTCAGAAATACTTGCAGATACAACAGACTTAGTTCAGTACGGAGATTTCTACTACGTCATCATCCGCGAAGGAGAAAAATACTTTGTGGGAATGTATGACAAATATCTTGCACTCAAAGCACGAAGCACTATAGAAGTAAAGCCCACATCACCCATTAACATAACAGGCGGCGGGCTTTTGGTAACGGCACCAAACGGTAAGCCGTGCATGCTTAGTGCAAACGATTTGTCTGCAATCTGGTAAGCTATTTTGTGTGGAAGGTGATTGCACCGTCCCAGCTTTCCGGCGGATTTTTTATAAACTCTTCGCAGCGTTCCAGCATAAGTTTTGAAGCTTTATCACTGGGACATGCTGCAAGAGATTTTTCAAAGTATTCTTTTGCAAGATTAAAAATACCCTGCTTGTATAAATCCAAACCTTTAGCATAACAGTCGCGGTATTCTATGCTGAACTCTTCCTGATTGCGGTCAACGGCATAGATGGGAACACCCTTTGTCTTACCTTTTACTTTTACATCATCAAGATAGCGGAAAATAAAATCGGCACCCTTAATGTCATTCTTAACATCTTCGCTAACTAAAAGCTGCACACCGTAAGTTTTAGTAAGACCTTCAAGACGAGAAGCAAGGTTTACCGTGTCTCCAATAACCGTGTAGTCTGTTTTATCTGCAGAACCAATTGAACCGACCGTAACATCGCCATAGTGAATACCAATTCCAATGTTAAACTGCATTCCTTCCGGCATGACTAAATCTTCCAGGGGAACAGTGGGCAGTGCCTGACGCATTTCGTATGCTGCTGCAACTGCACGACGGGCATTGTCTTCGTAACTGACCGGAGCACCAAACAGAGCCATAATTGCGTCACCAATAAATTTGTCGATGGTACCACCATGTTTTTTGATGATGTTAACCATAATCGTAAAGTAACGGTTTAAGAAGGCAACGATTGTTTCCGGTTTATTCAGTTCGCTTATGCTGGTAAATGAACGGATGTCGCTGAACAGAATTGCAATGACGCGTTTTTCACCTGCTGCAACAGTATCCGAAGTATCTGCTTCATCAACAAGCTGATCAATAATCTGTTCGGGAACAAAACGGCTGAATGCTTTGCGGACACGTTTTTCAAACTGATTTTTCTTTTTCATCAGGATTGCATTCTGCAAAATGAGCGAACACTGATTTGCACAGTACTTAACTAAGTCAAGCTGGCGTGCAGTAAAGTTTCCTTCCTTTACAATGCTCAGCATACCAAAGTTTTCTTTTTCTTCTGAAACAAGTCCCATGCACTGATATGATGACAGCGGTACGGTTCCTGTTCTGTATGAATCAAGTCTGTTTTTTACGTTGAGTTTCTGCGGAATAATTTTTGAAAGGTTCAGTTCGGGATGCAGTTTTTCAAAGTCGTCAGTACAAACCGTAAGGAATTCCTTTGTTTCTGTTTCGGTAAAGTTGTTTCCGGTAACGTAATATTCTGTTGGGGTTCCGTTTTCTATAAGATATACTGCCGCTGCCGGTACTTCACAGAATTCGGTAACTACATCAATAAAGCCTTCGACAACGCGTTCTACTGAATCAAGATTCTTTGCAAGCGAAAACAGTTTGCTCATAATTGCATCTTTCATTACATCGCTCTGCATAGGAATAGAAAGAGCACTGCTGCCTGAAAGAGAGACTAAAAGATTTATATCAGAGACAAACGTTGACTGATTGACGTGAATAAAACTGTCTGCGCCACAGTTTTTCATAAAGAAGTTTTCAAATGCATAGTCACCGGTTGCAAACAGACCAACGGGAATAGTTTTAAGCTTTTCCATTGTCTTAATAAGACGAACCAGCTCTATGCTTTTTGGATTATTTGTCTTTGCGTTTATAAGCACAACATCAGGAATGTTGCTGAACAGTGACCATAAAAACTTTACACCGTTTGTTTCAAATGTAAGTTCCACATCTGATTTTTTTAATTTATCAGTAAAGAGTTTTTGTATTGTAGTTGACGGTTCAAGAATAAGAATTTTTTTAGCCATGTAAAAGTTCCTTGACTGTATGTACTAAGTCGGTTCGGGTAAAGTCCGATTTGCTTACAAAAGCATCTGCTTTTTCTATAGGATGTGTTGCCATAACAACAACAGGAATCTGAGCGTAGTTTTCCATACGGCGCAGGTTGTCCAGCAGAATCTGTCCGTTCATGCGGGGCATCTTGTCGTCGGTAACAATAAGGTCGTACTGTTTTTCGCGCGCCATTTCAAGTGCTTTGATTCCGTCGCATGCCTGATCAATGAATGCATTGTCTTCGCTTAAGATGTTAGATTCAATCTGACGCGTAATTTCTGAATCATCAACCACAAGAATACGGAACATTTTTCTTCGCGTGTTAGCTTCAAACTTCTTGATGTCGTATCCGCGCAAAGAACGGAAGCGCTTAAGAATTTCGGGCACGTACAGAATAGGAATCATGTCGTACTTTTCATCAAAGGCAATTCCCTGCAGAATAGGAAAGTCTGCAAATGCTGCCGGTAACGGATTGTTTGTAAGCGTTAAGAATTTCTGGACATGATCTACAATGATACCAATTTCCTGACCGCTGTATTCAGTAATCAGAATAGTGTCTATAACCTGATCGTGCGATTCCTGCTGACCGGGAAGCAGAGAAGACAAAGAGTAAATGGGAATAAGACGGACTCTTTCTTCCGGATTATCAATATCTTCATCAAGTTCAATTTTAAGATACCGCTGGTTCTGCTGCACCACATATTCCATGGGGCTTTCGTAAGTAATTTCGGTAACGTGTTCCGTTGAAATAAAATACTTCTGACGGTTTGCAAAAACAAAGAAGCCGTTGATTGTCTGATTTTTCTGAATGTTATTTCCCTGACTTTCAATAAAAGACGTTACACCATCATGAGCCAACAAAAGCGATGACTGTAAAATCTGCAGGTCGGAGGCAAGTGTCTTCTGAATGTCAGACAGTTTTCCAATGTTGCTTTCTGTTTTAATTGCTTTCAGAGAATCTATAAGGCTGCCCATTTTGTAGGTACGAGCAATCATTTCTTCGTGCTCTTTAAGAATTTCAGAAACATCCTTTGAGTGCACCTGGATAAGCACATCTTTTTCTTCTGTCTGCTTTACACGGTTACGGACGGCATTCTTTTTGGTAAAGACATCCACATCAAAAATTTCGCCAACCGTTGCTTTATCACAATACAACTGGTACAGCTGAATGTCTTCATCAATATCGCTGCCTTCCTGTTCAATTGCAGCACAGAGCATACACAGTTTGCCCTGAACCAGAAGAATCAGTTTTTGTAAATGATCAGTAAATACAATTTTTTTATCAGCAAGCGCAAGATACACATTCTCAAGAGAAGTCAAAAGCCGACTTACTTGAAAAAACTGCAGAATAGAGGCGCTTTCTTTTACCATCGTTATGTGCGGAAGTAAAACATCTGTATGCTTTAAAGACTTCTGCAGTTCTTCTGCGAGTCCGCGCGTTTCTGAGAGAAATTGTTTTGTTACTTCGCTTAAAAATTGTTGTGCCATCAGCCTTCCCACGGTTGCAGTAATATCTCTTCTATCAAATCAGTATTGAAGATGGGAATCTGCTTTCCCTTGTACATAACTATTCCTTTTTCTTTAGAGATGTCTTCTTCTTCGGCTTCGTGAAACAGTTCAATGTTTGAAACATGCATAGCAAAGCGGTCATCGTCACGGTTAAAGACAAGATAGGTATGTCCTTCAATTTCCGGATCATCGTTCTCGTTAAAAATCAGAATAGGATTGATTGCAGTGTAGGCAACACCGTCTACGTTAATGACTCCTTCTATGTACTGCGGAACAAACGGTAAAAAATGTGCCTTGGAACTGTGCATAATCTTTTTAAGATGTGCAGTTTCTATTGCATACCGTTTCGAGTGAATAGAAAAAAGTAAGAAAGTTGTTGCCTCGTTGTACATCCGCTGCCTGCCTTACTCTGTCTTTTCTGAGCTTTCCGAATCTTCGGTCTTGTTCTTCTTTTCCCTGTTGTTGTAATCATCAGCTGCTTTCTGTTCGCTGTTAACTTCATCGTTCAGATTTTCTGACAGAGAGCGGATGTGTTCTGCGGAAGAAGAAATGTTATCGGTTGCAACCGCAAAGTTTTCGACACCTGCAGAGATCTGCTTGATTGCAATCAGAATCTGTTCAGAAGCAATTGCCTGCTGCTGGATAATTTCGGTAATGTCATCAGCAGAAGATGCAGTTATCTCTGCAGAACTGCGGATGCTTTCGAATTTTTCGCCCATCTCTTTTGCATTCTGATAACCGGTGTTGATTTTTTCGGTACCACTTTCACTTGCAAGAATAAGGCTGTCTGAAGAACGCTGAATCTCGGTAATCTTTTCCTTAATTTCGCGGATACCGTCAATGATGTTATCTGACAGACGCCGGATTTCGTTAGCAACAATACGGAAACTCTTTCCTGCTTCGCCTGCAGTTGATGCTTCAAGTTCTGCGTTGAAAGCAATAATCTTTGTCTGGTCTGCAACGGTGTTAATCAGCGTAACAATATCCCAGATGTTTTCGATTTTTTCATCAAGGATCTTCATGCCTTCAATAGTGCGCTGGTTAGCATCAAAAATTGCATGCAGGGATTCTATGTTCTTTTCGATTGAAGCAACACCTTCTGCAACATCGGCAGAGGTTTTGGTTGCAACTTTTGAAACGCCTTTTATCTTTGACGAAATGTTTTCTGACAGCTGCGTTGAGTCTTCCATGGTTGCAACAATTTCTTTTGCAGCTGCGGCCTGATCCTGTGAAGTTGCAGCAGTTTCTTTTGCGGCAACAACAAGGTTCTGTGTTTCGGAAAACAGTGTCTGTCCTAAACTGCGTTCATCTTTACGCATGCTAAGAATCTGTCGCAGGTTGAATGCAGATGCAATAAAACTGAGCACACCAAGAATAATTTCAAAAATAAGAACAGTGTTAACGAACTGACCGGTGTAATCAACAAGGTTTCCTTCAATGACAACAAACCACGGACTGGTTCCCAGCTGAGAAACGGCACTGTAGGTTTTGCCAATAGTGTAGCTTTTCTGTTCGCCGGTAAGATAGGTTTCTGAGTTGTATTCTGCGGGGAGCGAAGTGTCATCAAAGTAATTTCCCTTCATAACCTTTGCTGAATCAGGGTTGGTCATATAGGTTCCGTCTTTTGTAATGACATACGCTTTGCATGATTTGGTAAGCTGAATTTCGTTGACCAGTTTGGTAAGTTCTGCAAGATTAACGTCTACTGCAACAACACCACAAATAGCGCCTCTGGTATCGCGGCATGCCTTTGCCATAGTGATGGTAAGGTCTCCTGTTGAATCATCCACATAGGGTTCTTCAAAAACAAGTCTGTCGTGAGAAGAGACCGCATGTTTGAACCAGGGTCGCTGAGTTGCATCCCATCCCGGCTCTGGAATCCAGCCAGAACTGTCTACAAAAAATCCGCCCTGACTTATGGGTGTAGAAGATGCATAGTAGATTGCACGTGCAGAAGTAAGCGGTTCTGACAGGGTAAGGGTAAGTGCCCTTAATGCGCTTTCATCTGAAGTAAGGTTTGTGAAGTTGGAGTAGTTTTCAATGTTTACCATTGCGGGGGTAAACTGCTCCATAACTTTTGAAACAAGTTTTTCTGAAGAATAGGCGGTTTCTGAACGGACATAGTAGCGGATGATCTGTCCAGAAACAAGTGCAAATACGGTACAGGCTATCAGTACAATGGTGATGAGCGGGGCGAAACTTCCCCAGAACATTTTTGAAAGCTTCTGTTTTGAAGTAAGTTTTTTAGCCTTAGCCTTTTTTTCTTTTGCCATATAAGTAGCTCCTTATTATAAAATACCAGCTACAGAGAGAACACCTGGTAAAGCAGGTGTCCTCTTATACGGCAACTCCAGTTAAGGAACGGCTGTTACTGCAATGCGGCTTTGACAGCGTCAATCTGTGCCTGAGTTAAACCGACCGTTTGCAGCAGGTATTTTTCTACGACCTTCTGTACATTTTTATCGGTAACTTTAGCACCGTTGTTTAGCGTTTCAAACATGGCAGTGATGGTTTTAAGGATTTCCTTGTATTGTGTAGAGTCAGACTTGATTCCATAGTAGTTTACGTAACTCTGCATGTAATCATCGTTGATTTCTTTGAGCGTTGCCCCGTTCAGAGCTTCGATCATTGCACAGATGATACCTACGCGGTTCTGACCGTCTTTTCCCTGGATAAGGTACGGACCTTCATGTTCTGAAATGAATACCAGTGCTTCCTTAAGTTTTGCGGCAAAGGCTTCATCAGCATAAGAAATTGCCATTTCGCAGTAGTAAACGTTTCCCTGAGCATCCAGAGACTTGAAGAAAGCGTTGTTTGCACCCATTTTAAGTGCATTTTCCTTAGAGTTAGCAATATCAACGATTGTCTTAATGCCTGCTTGCTGAGCCAGCTTTAAGACATACGGAGCACGTGTTGTCGGTTCAATAAGGCTGGGGCTGCGATACAGTCTTCCTGCAGCAATTTTACCGGCAGTTACTTCGCGGAAGTTTGCAAATACTTCGTCAGAAGAATAGTCTGAGCGGACATCGGTGCTTTTGAGCAGACGCTGATGGAACTGGGTCAGGTAGCCGTACTGCTGTTTCATGGTAATGGTAACTTCCATGTTCATTTCGGCACCAGCTTCTTTTGCAAAGTTACCCATGTTGATTGCTAAACATACGCTGTCGTCGGTTAAACGGAGCAGCATAGAACCAGTGTCAACATCGCTGTAGTTTTTGCAGATGGGTATGTCAAATTTCTTGCCGTTGATGGTGACGGTAACAATGTCGCTGATGCTGAATCCTTTTGCAGAGAACAGAGACGGGCGGATTGTTAAGTACGTATTACCGTGCTGATTGATTTCAGTAACGGTTGTGGTAACTGCCGCTTTTGTTGCTTTAGCGGCAAAGGCGAAGGCATTGGTTGCACACAGAAGAACAGCCACTGCGGTAAGTGTTTTTACGGTAAACTTTTTCATGTTTGTACCTCGTGACAGATAGTCTACTGTAAAAACACCGCTTTTTCAATGAGGTTTCAGGGTTTTGGAAAAGAGACTTATGCCGCAAGCCGCAGTTTTAAAGGTTCGCCATCATCTGAATCTTCAAATTCTTCGCCGTCATCTGGTCCGGGATTTGTACCAAAAGATAACCGGTATGAACCTTCTTTGTAAGCTTTACTGTCAAGCCAGAGCATTGAAAATAGTGGAGTAATAAACATACCGTCATCAATACTGATCGGCATTTTCTGAAGAGGATAGTTTTCCACAGGTTTAGTAATGTCAAAGGTGACAAATAACGACACTTAAAAAAATTCAATAGGTACATATGCAATTTTTCTAATTCCATTTTCATTCTGCTGGTATGAAAAATAAATTCGATTACATTTTAATGATACAGTATCACCCTTTTCGCTGATTAAATTAGGATACCATAATGGATTTGCTGAAGACCCGATAACGTAAACAGGAATTGTCCAATTTATTGCATCATTACTAAAACTGATGTAAATTTCATGTGACCAGGATGCGTAAACCATAACATAACTTTGAAGGTATTCATTCCAGGAAACACTTGGGTTTGCCCCTGCAACTTTTGATAAATTGCTTATTGCACATTCTGTGCCACCTGTCATTGTTTCTGTATTACAAGCTGAAATTGAAAAATTTGTACCATCCCACTTTCTCCATGTGCCAGATTTTCCTTCCGGATCACTTGAGGATGCCATGCAAAGACGATTATTTACAGAACCGTTAACATTTGTCTTTCCCTGATAATAGCAAATCCAGCGAGAATTTGTTCTGTCTCTTATTACACAGCCATCGCCAATTCCTGTCCATGCAGGAGTTTGACCTTTTGCTTGTTCTGAAAGAATTACAGGCTGAACATTATTCCAGCTTCTTCCATAATCATCAGAGTAGGCAACTCCAATTGATTTATGTGCTGTTCCGTTGTTATCATAATGACTTTCTGCATGAAAAAAACCTGCATATTTTCCGTCATCATTCAATGGAAATACACCAATGAACCACGAGCCGTTTTCATTAAAATTTGTAATTGTAGTATCAGCATTAAGCTTGTCTTTACCAAAAACCAGATTTGAACTGTTTACCTGCGAACAGTGATCTTCTGGCCAGGGAGTTGATGCAGAAGTCAGATAATCATTCTTTTCTGCCCAAAACATTTGCCATTCATCTTCGCTGAGTTGAATTGTACATAGTTTTCCGTCGGGATAATATCCTTTCAAAGCTGAAATCGAACTTGAGTCTATTACGGTAATTTCACCAATTTGAAAATTAACGGCAACGTCCTGTTCACAGGCTGAAAACAGGATTGCTGAAAAAATCAATAAGAAAACTGTTGTTATTTGTTGTCTTTCCTTCATAATATAAATGATAAATGCATTTTGTTATTTTGTCAAAAATGAATAGTCTAGTTTAAAACACTGATTTTTCGATGAGATTTCAGGGTTTTTGGATAAAGAGCTTTATGCCGCAAGCCGCAGTTTTAAGTGACACATAACGACACTTAAAAAAAATTATGCTATAATTTTGGAAACAAATAATAAGGAGTCAGATTAATTTTATGGAAAAGCGCGAACTAAAAATCCACGGAATATATAAACACTTTAAAAATAAGTATTACATCGTCGAAGATGTAGCATTCCACTCTGAAACAAAAGAGGAATATGTCGTTTACCGGCGCCTCTACGGAGACAACTCGCTCTGGATACGGGAAAAGAACATGTTCCTGTCCTTATCCTAGCAAATTTATTATCCTCATAATTTCCACTATCTGCTTATAGTATAAACAAATAAAAATGAAAATATGAGGATAAAATA
>CACXCG010000002.1 GCA_902766125.1 uncultured Spirochaetaceae bacterium
AAAGTGCCAAGGCAGTTTTACCCATAGAAGGACGGGCTCCCACAATGATCATTTCTCCGTTCTGGAATCCGCTTGTCATGGTATCAAGATCATCAAATCCCGAAGGAATTCCTGTATAGGCTCCTTTCTGCTTGAAGTGAGTATCAATTTCTGTAATTGTCTTTCCAACCACTTCATGCATGTCTATAAACGAAGAGGTCTGATCCTGATCTGTCAGGCGGAATACTTTCTGTTCTACCTCTTCAAGAATTGAGCGGCTCTGCTTTGTCTGATCAAAACACATCGCCTTAACTTCTGACGCAAGTTTTAAAAGATTACGACGGGTCGCATCATCCTTAACAATCTGTGCATAATGTTCAATATTTGCAGAAGTGGGCACAACATCGGTAAGAGAAGAGATATAAGAGGCACCACCTGCTGCTTCCAGTTTGCCCGAACGCGTCAGTTCATCAATAAGCGTAAGCGTGTCGCCCCTGACACCCTTTACATACAGAGACATCATTGCGTCAAAGACAAGCTGATTCTGCTGACTGTAGAAACTGTCAGAATGCAGCAGGCTTACAACCTGACCTACCGAATCCCAGTCCAAAAGGATTGCACCTAATGTAGCCTGCTCCGCTTCAAGATTATGCGGGGGTATTTTGTCTTTTAAATCCATAGGAAATCCACCTCTTTATAACAAGTTCGTAACAGCTTTTGCACAGCCTGTTTTTTTTAAAACACACAAGGCGCCGTCTGAAAAGTACACCTTCTCAGACAGCGCCTTGTAAAACGGTTACAGACAGAACTTATTCTGCCTTAGCTTCCGTTTCTGCGGGCTTTGCAGCCTCTTCTTTCTTAGCCTTGGGAGCAGCCTTTGTATCAGCAGCTTCCTGAGCCTTTACCACCAGTTTTGTTTCTGCAAGAGTAGACTCGTACAGGTGAACTTTGATGGAATACGTACCGGTCTGCTTGATTGTAGAACCGGGAATTTCGATGCGTTTGCGTTCAACTTCATAACCGTTGCGTGCATAGAAATCTGCAACAGTCTGGTTGGTAACGGCACCGTACAGTTTTCCGTTGCTGCCAGCTGGCATAACCAGTTCGACAGTAAGGGCTTCCAGCTTCTCTTTGAGAGAGCGGCTTTCTGCACGTTTCTGCTCTTTGCGGGCTTCGATTTCTGCTTTCTTACCTTCAAAGTAAGCTACAGTCTCGGGATTGTAGGGAACTGCAAACATGTGCGGGAACAGATAGTTGCGCGCATAACCGTTTGCGACGTTCTTTACGTCACCCATTTCGCCAAGATGCTTTACATCTTCATTCAGAATAACTTTCATTTCAAGCTCCTCTTATAATTTACGGACCGCGTCACCAGGAGTTGGATCGCCAGCCCGATTTTAACATTGTGGTAAAAATTACCTTAGTCAGCTACGAACGGCAGCAGACAGATAGCGCGTGCACGTTTGATAGCGCGTGCCAGTTCTTTCTGGTGCTTTGCGCAGGTACCAGTGATGCGGCGGGGAAGAATCTTACCGCGTTCTGTTGTAAAGCGGCGAAGTCCGTCTGCATCTTTGTAGTCAATCTTTGCTTTGTTAGCACAGAAGCGGCACACCTTCTTGTGGAAGAATGCCTTGCCCTTTCCGCGGCCACCACGAGCTTCGTCTTCGCGGCCCTGATCCTGCAGCTGCTCAGCTGTTTCTGTCTGGCTTTCTGCCTTTTCCATATTCTCGTCTGCCATAGTATGGTCTCCTTAAAATTAGAATGGGATGTCTTCGGGGAATTCACCGCCGTCTCCGCCGAACGAATCTGCGTCTGCGGGAACTGAGTCATAATTCTGTCTGGGTGCAAATGCCTGCTCCTGTCCTGCTGAAGAGCCGTAGCCCTGAGAGGACCCCCCGTTTTCTGAGCGGCCGCCAAGTAACTGAATGTTACTTGCAACAATCTGCACTTTACTGAATTTCTGACCGTCTTTTTCCCAGCGGTCCTGTTTGAGTGCCCCCTGCACTGCAATCTGCTTTCCTTTGGTAAGATAGGGGCGCAATGCTTCTGCGGATTTACCGAAGAATGAAACATCAAAGAAGTTTGCTTCGCTTATCCACTGATCACCTTCTTTGCGGGAACGGTTAACGGCAATGCTTAAGGAAGCAATAGCACTTCCTGACTGCGAATAACGCATATCAACATCACGAGTCAGACGTCCTACAATGGTAACACTGTTCAAATCACTGCTTGCCATACATACCTCCGGATTCAGACAACCTGATTAGGCGTTCTTTTCGTCTTTAACTACGAACAGATACTTAAGCAGATTTTCATTGAACTTGAACTGAGCGTCCATTTCTGCAATTTTTGCGGGATTTGCCTTGATGTGCAGAAGAACAAAGCGACCACGGCGCTGCTTCTTTACTTCATAGGTAAGTTCGCGGTCACCGAAGGGTTCTTCCTTTTCGATCTCGGTGCCGAATTTTGCAAGGTCGGTGCGTACTGTTTCAATACCAGCCTTGTACTTATCATCCTCGATAGGATAGATAGTCATAAGTTCATACTTTCTCATCTGTATGTCTCCTTATGGTCAAAATGGGAACTGCATACGCAATTCCAAGGGGTATCAAATAATACCAAATCAGCCGTTCTTAGTCAATAAGACATTGCGTTTTCGTGAATCAGGGTTTATACTGAAAGCGGAGGAACTTTTATGCTTGAAATTAAGAACTATACAAAAATCTATGGTAAAGATAAAAAAGCGTGTGACAACGTGAGCCTGACCATTGAGGCAGGAGATATATTCGGTTTTATCGGTCACAACGGAGCCGGAAAAAGTACAACAATCAAAGCGGTAGTTGGAGTTCTTGATTTTACCGAGGGCGAAATCTTTATTGACGGACATTCTGTCAAAACAGAACCGCTTGCCTGCAAACAGATAACTTCATATATTCCCGACAATCCTGATTTGTATGAATACCTTACCGGAATCCAGTATCTGAATTTTGTTGCCGACGTGTTTAAAGTTCCTCAGGATGAACGTGAAGAACGGATAAAAAAATATGCAGATATGTTTGAAATAACCAGTTCTCTCGGTGATATGATTTCTTCCTATTCCCACGGAATGAAACAGAAAGTTGCACTTATCTCTGCCCTGATTCATCGCCCTAAACTGATGGTGTTAGACGAACCGTTTGTAGGCCTTGATCCCAAAGCAGCACTTACGCTGAAAAACATAATGCGTGAACTGTGTGCAGAAGGAAGTGCGGTTTTCTTTTCAACGCATGTTCTTGAAGTTGCACAAAAGCTGTGCAACAAGATTGCAATCATCAAAGCGGGAAAAATAGTTGCCTCAGGGAAAACAGAAGAACTTGTGGGTAACAAATCACTTGAAGATGTCTTTATGGAGGTTGTTGACAATGCTGAATAACGTATTGCTCAAAACCTTACTCCGCTCAACCAGTATAACAAACAGGCTGCGGTATGAAAAAGATAAAAAGCAGCGGAGCAAACTGAAAGGTTCTCTTGCAGGACAGATCATTCTGTACATTCTTCTGTTTCTCTTCTGTATGAGCACACCGCTTGCACTGGGATTTTTTGGAATGGCACAGACAATTCCTGCGCTGTGTGTAATTGTCATTTCTCTGTTTGAATTTATTTCCTGTCTGCTAAGAACAAACGGCTATCTGTTTTCAACTGCAGATTATGACATGACCATGTCGCTTCCGTTTTCAGTCAAACAGGTAGTCTCGACCCGCTTTCTGTACATGTACGTAAAAAATCTTCCGTGGGTAGTATGTATGTCGCTTCCCATGATGACAGGCTATGACCTGTATGTGAAACCTCCTGTCTATGTGTATGCAGGCTGGATCATACTGACTTTTTTTATTCCCATGATTCCTATGGTACTTGCCTCTGCAATCGGGACCTGTATTGCAGCCGCAGGAGCACGGTTCAGACATAAAAATCTGGTACAGACAATTCTGATGTTCATTCTGGTTCTGTTTCTGTTTTCCCTCAGATTCATAATCGAAAAAATTGCACAGGATGGAGAATTAGAACAGGTACTGCTGACAGCTGGAGATTCAGTAAAGCAGATGACACAAATGTACCCGCCTGCGCTATGGTTTGAAAAAGCAGTGCTTGATGTAAGCATACTTCATATTCTGCTGTTTGCTGCAGTTTCTGTTGTTGTATACGAAATTGCATTTTTTATCATAAGCCGTTTTTACCGTCAGATTGTTTCACGCCTTATGGTTGGTATTGCAGGAAAAAAATATTCACTGAAAGAATTAAACGTTCATTCACCAGTTCAGTCCGTAGCATTTAAAGAGTTTAAGTGCATGACCTCATCTACAAACTACATTGTTAACATGGGGCTTGGTTTTGTACTGTGCATCATTCTCTGTGTTGTTACGATTATTCTGGGCTTTGAAAAACTGATTATGTTCTTTACGCACGGACACGAAGTGGATATCCGTATTCTGCTTCCTGCAGTCCCCCTGATTGTCTTTTTCCTTACCGGCATGACTTCGACCACAAGTGTTTCCTATTCTCTTGAAGGAAAAAACTACTGGATCGTACAGAGCCTTCCGCTTGCAAAAAAGACGCTTATAAACGGAAAGATGCTTTTTAATCTGTATCTGACACTCCCCTTTACCGTACTGGCAGATGTAATTCTTGCATTTAGCGCAAAAGGTTCTGCAGCGGAAATCATTCTGTGTGTTGTCTGCGGAATTATTCAGTGTCTGTACGCAACCACCTGGGGAATGTTTTCAGGACTTCTGCTTCCGCGCATGGAGTGGAAAACTGATATAGAAGTCATCAAAAACAGTTCAGCTGCTGCGCTGTACATGCTGCCCAATATGTTTTTAACAATGGGTCTGGGTGTTGTTGCCGTCATTCTGGGATTTAAGCTGGGAGCCGTAACGGTACTCAGCCTGACAACAGCCCTGTACGCTGTATTTGCACTGCTTTCTTACATCGGAGTATGTGCTAAAGCACGCTGAATTGACTAAATATGGTTCAGGATTTATAATTTATGAATATGAAATTTCGAGCTTTATGTATACAACTGGTTCTTGTATTCTGTGCGTTACCGCTCATGGCAAAAGAGTCGGTAGACTATTACGAACTTGCAAAAACAGGAACACAGCAGCAGATTGATGCTGCCCTTATGTCAAATGCAAACCTGAACTCACAGGTGTTCGGTTCAAACCGGGAAACGTTCCTCATGCTCGCACTCCAGGCAGACCGTCCGTATGATATCATCAATACTATCCTTAAAGCAGATTCAAGCCCGACAGTAAAAGCAAAAGACAAACGCACACCCGTTATGTATGCCGCTCAATACAGTTCAGATCCTGCTGTTGTCGAAGCAGTCATATCTTATGGAACATTCCTGGGCGCCGGTAAAAAAGGCCGTGTTACCGCAAAGGACGCAGCGGGACATACCGCATTTTATTACGCAAAGCTCAATCCGGTAAGCGCCGTATACGAACTGCTGCTTACCTTTGCAAAAGATCCTGAACCCAATGCAGCACCAGATGCAGCACCGGCACAGGAAACACAAACGCAGACAGAACACAAAAGTGAAGTTGCAAGCAAGGGTGGAATGGCCGCTACAACATACATTCCTTCTTTAGGTGAGGATGAAGTAGAAGTCTCATCGGTAAGCACGGAAGACGAAAATCCGCCCGCTCCAGAGACAGAACCGGAAGTAATCGAAACCGCTGCTGAAGAACCGGAGCTTACAGAAACAGAACCGGAGCCGACACAGTCGCTGGAGCCGACACAGTCGCTGGAGCCGACACAGTCGCTGGAGCCGACACAGTCGCTGGAGCCGACGCAGTCGCTGGAG
>CACXCG010000003.1 GCA_902766125.1 uncultured Spirochaetaceae bacterium
ATCAGCTTTTTGCACAGCACCGGAAACAGTTTCTTCTGCCATAACACAGACTGCCTGCTTTCTGAGAGCTGCCTTACAGGTAACAAGAAGTGCGTCAAGCATAACCATGTAAAACACAGAACAGATTATGGTTGCAAGGTTGGGACCCATTGCCTGAAGAATATCAAGATTGATGTAATAGTACGCGGTTGCCGCAAGCACAAAGAAAAAGCAGATGTAGAACAGGGCTTTAATTGCAAAGTCTAGCGCATGTTCTGCACGACGGATTTTTTCAAGCGACAGCGCCTTACACTTTGCAGCTGAAGTAAACAGCGTACAAAAATCCTTTCCGTAGCCGGACAGAAATAAAAGTACCGCAAGAATAGCAATGATGCCAGGGAGTTCAAATCCGTTCAGCATGAGGGTGGGAGCACCGCCGCTAAACAGTATGCAGACAGCATTCAGTCCAAGAAGCACTAGCACGGAAAACAAAAAAACACAAATCATAAAAACCTCCTTGTGCACTCCGCATGCCGGAAATGCATTCTGAGGATAGTGTCGTACGGGTTACCGTAAAAAACAAGATGCAAAAAGATGTAATTTTAAAATTACACCCTTCTGCACCGCATATACGGCTTACTGGAGAACCAGTTTGCTTAAACGCTTACAGGCTTCTTCTACATCCTTACGGTGACCAAAACTTGAGAAACGCAGGTATGATTCTCCGCTGGGGCCGAAACCGCTTCCGGGTGTGGTTACGACACGGCATTCATCAAGAATTTTATCAAAGATATCCCAGCTCTTCCATCCGGGGAACTGAACCCACAGATACGGAGAGTCACCGGTATAGAACACTTTTACGCCTGCATCAGCAAAGTTTTTGCCGGTTAAAGTCTTCTGCATCAGTTTTGCATTTGCAAGGTAATAGTCAACCAGTCCCTTTGTTTCTTTCTGTCCCACTGCATCAAGGGCTGCAAGTCCGCCCGCCTGAGCTATGTTGCTTGCTCCGTTAAACAGAGTTGTCATAACGCGGTTCCAGTCCTGCTTTACACTGGTTCCGTCGGCAAACTTTAAGTCAGAAGGAACAACACTCCAGCCCAGACGTACGCCGGTAAAGCCTGCAAGTTTAGAGAAAGAATTGATTTCGATGGCACACTTGCGTGCTCCGGGAATTTCGTAAATGGTACGCGGAAGTTTTTTGTCGCGCACAAATGCAGAATAGGCAGCATCAAAAATGATGATACAGCCGTTCTTGCGAGCATAGTCAACCAGTTTCTTTAACTCAGCTTTTGTGCTGGTAGCGCCGGTCGGATTATTGGGACTGCAGAAATAGATGAGCGAATTGGGAGCAATCTTTGAAAGATCGGGGAAAAAGCCGTTCTGTGCAGTACACGGAAGATAGGTTACTCCGCGGTGACCTTTTGCACCAGCCTTTCCTGCCGCACCGGTAATGACACTTCCGTCAACATACACCGGGTATGCGGGATCCTGAACTGCAATTTTTGTCTTGCTTCCAAACAGCGTCTGAATGCGTGCAATGTCACACTTGGCACCGTCAGAGATAAACACTTCATCTGCGCTTGCCATTTTGGGATACAGAACTTTTGCAATTTTTTCGCGAAGGGCAGTCAGTCCCTGCTCATCACCGTAACCAGAATATCCTTTTGCAGTTCCCAGTGCTTTTGCGTATGATGCCATAGCCTGAGCAATGTGAGGAGTAAGCGGTTCTGTTGTGTTACCGACTCCAAGGCTGATGATTTTTGCATCAGGATGCTTAGCCTGATACTCACGTCTTCTCTTTGCTACTTCAGGAAACAGATAACCTGCAGCAAGATTGGAAAATCCTTCGTTACGTTCAATCATAATGTACCTCGCTGTACATTATTTTATCGCAACAGAAAATAAATCGCAAGAGTATGCATTAAACGCATTCTTCCAGAGAATAGCCTATGCCGCGGGCAGTGCGGATTGTTGTCTTGACGTTAAGCTGTTCCATCTTTTTGCGGATGAAAGAAATGTATACTTCAACATTATTGTATTCCGCATCAGAGTCACCGCCCCAGATTTTTTCGATAAAGCGTTCCTTTTTGATAATCTGTCTGGGCTGTTCAAAAAACAGATCGATAATCTGAAATTCTTTCAGGCTCAGTTTAACGGCTTCTCCGGCAGCATTCTGAAGTTCGCAGTTGTTTTTGTTAAGGATTACATCGCCGCAGGTAACACATTCTTCCCTGATGGCTCCCTTACGGCGGGTTAACGCGCGCAGGCGGGCAAGCAGTTCATCGGTATTGAACGGTTTAGACATATAATCATCGGCACCGGAATCCAGTCCGCGGACAATGTCTGCAACACCATCCTTTTCGCTCAGCAGCATGACGGGCACCATATTTTTTTCATCACGCAAAGTTTTTAAAAGCGACAGACCATCTGTTCCGGGAAGCATATCATTAAGAATGATTGCATCATAGATTCCGCTCTGGGCATACTTTAAGCCTTCGTTTCCGTCGTACACGGTGTCTACACCATAACGGTTCTTCTGAAAAATCTCTACGAGCGCCTGGGAAAGACGAACATCATCCTCTACTAACAATAATCTCATATTCACCCCGTTCTTCAGGCGAGTTTGAAAAGCTGTTCAACATACGGTTCGCGTACAACCATAACAGAACACTTTGCACTGTTTATAAGCTCACGGTTATTTGAGCCCACTACATTATGGTCTGTTGCAGAGCGTATAGCTGTATTTCCACCAACCAGAATGACGTTTGCGTTAAAATCCTGAGAGGCTGCAATAATCTGTGACCAGACTGCGCCCCGCAAAAGCTGTGTTTGAATTCTTACACCCTTAGTCTTTGCAAGCTGCTCTACATACGCAAGATTCCGTTCCCCATCCTGAGTAAGGGCTGTTTCTGCAGAGGCTGCTTCTTCTGCGACAAGAAATTTACTGAGGGCAAGATGCTTTATGGTTGCCGTATCTACGACGTAAACAACTTTAAGCTGGCATTTGAGTGTCTTTGCCATGATGATGCCGTACAACGCTGCCTGAAGCGATTCTTTTGAACCGTCATACGCAACCAGTACACGCTGAAACAACGGTTTAATCATACTGCACCCCCCTGTGATTTCTGCCGGTTCTTAAGACTCTTAAGCACAAATACGTTTTCACGTTCGCGTTCCTCAAGAACACTTTCAATATATTTTACGGTTTCTTTATCCTGAGGAATAACCATTTTATCCAGAGCATTTACACGACGCTGTGTTTTTTTAACTTCCATTGCAAGGCGCCACACAATAGTACGAATACTTGCCATCTGAGTTAAAAGTGTCAGCAGTTCAAAAAAGTCAGCCATTACTTCATCACTGTCAGGGAAGGTTCCGCCAAAAGAACAGAACAGCTGCCGCTCGGGAAGCTTTACATCTATGCTGGTAAATTCCATACCGCCGACAATAACCGGTTTTTCGGTAATGTCAAACGAATAGTCCACCGAATGTGCAATGCGTTCAACACGGTCACCGCCAACCGCCATGAGCATGCTCTTAAGTGCAGGATATGCCTTTGCAATGCAGGCATCAATATCTTTTTCCAGCAGTTTGATTTTTTCGACAAGGCGCATTAACTCCATAACCAGAATCTCGCGTTTCTGTTCCAGAAGGTCATAGCCTTCCGTACTTACCGCAAGCTGTTCTTTTATTGAGAGCAGATTAGATTTTGTTGGAGCAATGTTCAGCCGTGCCATAATAAACTACTGTACCTCCGTTACAAGAGGAAGATACTTGTCAAGCAATTCATCTTTAATGCGGTACAGTTCTTCGCGGGGAAGAATGCTTAAGATTTTCCATCCCAGGTTGAGTGTTTCGTCAATGGAACGGTCTTCGTATTCACCCTGAGTAAAGAATTTTGCTTCAAGTTCGTTACCAAACTTAAGATACAGTTTATCCAGTTCAGAAAGTTCTTCTTCACCAATAATTGCTGCAAGGTTACGGATTGATTTTACTTTGCTGTAACAGGCAAACAGCTGGCTTGAAACCGCTGCATGGTCTTCACGGGTCATGCCGTCACCAATACCGTCTTTCATCAAACGGCTTAAGCTGGGCAGTCCGCTTACCGGAGGATACATACCCTTCTGGCTTAACTCACGGTCAAGAACAATCTGTCCTTCGGTAATATATCCGGTAAGGTCGGGAATAGGATGGCTGATGTCATCGTTGGGCATGGTCAGAATCGGAATCTGTGTAATGCTTCCGGTAGAGCCCTGTACTTTTCCTGCACGTTCGTACAATTCTGCAAGGTTTGAATACAGGTATCCGGGGTAACCTTTACGACCGGGAACTTCACCGCGGGTTGTAGAAATTTCACGCAGCGCTTCGCAGTAGTTGGTCATATCGGTCATAACAACAAGAACATGCATGTTGCATTCAAACGCAAGATATTCTGCGGCAGTCAGCGCACAACGCGGAGTAATGATACGTTCGATTGAAGGTGCATCTGCCAGCGACTGGAACATAACTACTTTAGAAAGAACACCGCTTTCTTCAAAGGTATGCTGGAAGAACTGAGCTACGTCGTATTTGATTCCCATACCGGCAAACACCATAACAAACTCTTCGTCACTGTTACGCAGTTTTGCCTGGCGGATAATCTGAGCTGCAAGTTTATTGTGCGGCAAACCGTTACCGCTGAAGATAGGAAGCTTCTGTCCGCGGATAAGGGTATTCATTCCGTCGATAGAAGAAATGCCTGTCTGAATAAAGTCACGCGGATACACACGCGCATACGGGTTAATGGGGTTACCGTTTACATTAACTTTCTTGCTTGAAACAATGGCGGGATATCCGTCTATGGGTTCTCCCAGTCCGTTAAAGATGCGTCCCAAAAGTCCGTGACCCACACGAAGTTCCATGGGTTCATCAAGAAATTCTACCGTTGTTTCATCAAGGTCAAGACCGGTTGTAGTTCCAAACACCTGTACTACTGCAGTATCCTGATTTAAGTCAATGATACGGCCAGTCTTTTTTTCACCGTTTTTATCGCGCACGTATACAACTTCATCGTAGAAGGAGTTTTCACTGCGTTTTACCACGACGATAGGTCCGTCAACGGCATTTAATCCTGCGTATTCTATTCCTTTCATATTGCTGCATCCTTACGGTAAGTCCGTGACAGTTCTGCCATCTGCTCGTCCAAATGGTGAGCGATAGTAGAAAGCTCTTCTACCTGTTCGTTTGCAATTCTTGACTTTGCACGTACAATTTCGTTACGCACCGGAAGTTCCGTTACCTTTACCAGCGGAGCGCCTGCTTTTATAACTTCAAGAGCCTGTGTGTAGAATGACATAATCAGCTCAAGGATATGCACCTGCTTCTGCGGAACAGAGAACTGATCCACCGGGTCAAAGGCATCCTGCTGTAAAAATCCGTTCTTTATCATTTCTGCAACGGTAAGCACAAGACGGTCTGTGTCAGGAAGTGCATCGGCACCAATCAGGCGGACAATCTGCTGCAAACGCTGCTCTTTTTTAAGAAGATCAAGTGCTTCAATGCGGATCTCTGCCCAGCGACTGTCAAACTTATCCCACCAGTTTCTTACTTCGTCTGCATATTCAGAGTAACTGTCTATCCAGCCGATTGCAGGATAATGTCGTGCGTTTGCAAGTTCGCGGTCCAGTGCCCAGAAACAGCGGATAAAGCGTTTGGTGTGCTGCGTAACCGGTTCTGAAAAATCACCACCTGGCGGAGAAACTGCACCAATAACAGAAACAGAACCTTCCTGTCCGCACAGACTGTTAACGCGTCCTGCACGTTCGTAGAATTCTGCAAGGCGTGTCGGTAAGTATGCGGGGAAGCCTTCTTCTGCAGGCATTTCTTCCATACGGCCGGAAAGTTCACGCAAAGCTTCTGCCCAGCGCGAGGTACTGTCTGCCATGATTGCAACATGCATACCCATGTCACGATAATATTCAGCGAGCGTAATACCTGAGTACAGAGAAACTTCACGAGCCGCAACCGGCATGTTAGAAGTATTTGCAATCAGTATGGTACGCTCCATAAGCGAGCGTCCGGTTCGCGGGTCAATCAGTTTGGGGAAGTCAGTAAGAACATCGGTCATTTCGTTACCGCGTTCACCACAGCCAATGTATACGATTAAGTCTGCATCGCACCACTTAGCAATGGCATGCTGAGTCATTGTCTTACCGGTACCAAAGCCACCGGGAATTGCAGCCGTACCGCCTTTTGAAAGCGGAAAGAACACGTCTACAACACGCAGTCCCGTAACCAGAGGCTGACTTACTTCCAGTTTCTGTGCAAACGGTCTTGGTTTACGAAGCGGCCAGTACTGAGCCATTGCAATCTGTTCGCCACGGTCAGTAGTCGCAATTATTTCATCAACGGTGTAAGAACCGCTGCCTTTAAACGAAGTAAGTTTAGTTCCCTTTATTGCAGGAGGAACCATAATTTTATGAGTGATGGAACCTGTTTCCTGAACAGTACCCAGAACGAATCCCGGTTTGATTTCTGTTCCTTCTCCGACAGATTCGCAGGCTTTGAAATCCCATTTTTTATTTTCGTCTATGGGAGCAGTGCGTTGTCCGGGAAGCAGGAAAGCACCGCCCTGTTCAAACATTTCTTTAAGCGGACGCTGAATTCCATCGTAAATGGTTCCGACAAGTCCCGGTCCCAGTTTAAGAGAAAGCGGACGTTCACTGGAAACAACTTTTTCGCCTACATGCATTCCGGTAACATCTTCGTATACCTGAATGGTTGCATAGTTTTTTCCCTGACGGATAATTTCTCCCATCAGTTCTTTTTCGCCTACAGAAACAACATCATACAGACCGCATTTATCAAGCCCGGAGGCATAAACAATCGGTCCTGAAATACGGGTAATAGTGCCGGTAATCATTCTGAAACCCTCCCGTCAAAGAGCGCATTTGACAGTTCTTCACTGTGAGCATCAAGCACTTCGCTGACTTTCTGATCAAGTGTCATACGGCAGGTTACTCCCGCATCAGAAGTAAGTATCACACCTTCGCGGAATGTAAATCCGGGAACTGCTTCATCGGCAAGCAGCATAACGTCACCTGCGGTACAGGAAGCAAGACGATCCTTAAAAATATTTTTGAGCATGGCTTCGGCATCGGGTAACGAAACACCAACAACAGTTGCCTTTACCGAAGATTCGCCCAGTATGGGAAGAGAACGCCTGATGAGTGACTCAATGACAGAAAGACGTTTTTTTGCACCAAGAGAATCAAAGTACTGATTCAATGCATCAAGCACAGAATCGTGGATATACGATACGGTGTAGCGTTCCTTTTCAAGCGGAATTGATGCGTTGACATTTTTTTCGTACAGTGCTGCCTGTTTGCCGGCTTTTTCCTGTGCCTGTTTACGCGATGCTTCTACGCGTTCAGCAACACCGTCCAGCAAAGACTGAGCAGTTTCGTCTGCACGTTCAAGTATGCGTTTTGCTTTTCTTTCTGCGTCCTGACGGATTTCACGGTCAAGCACTTCTGTAGAGCGTAACTCTTCCATAGCAATTTCCTAAATTTGAATTCCCACTGCTTCCCGAATTGCATCGGTCAGTGACTTTTTCCCCTGCAGTCTTCCGCCAAGCCCCGGTATTTCAACAATAAGCGGAGCCTCACCTTTCATCTGCCAGTCAAGCACTTCGTCCGACAGCATGTCAGACACGTCTTCGGTAAGAATGAGAACCTTTGGTCTGTTTTCATGAACAAGAGCTGATGATGCAGAACCGCGTCCTGTCACCATGTTGAAAGCATCGAGTGCATCCTGACGGTTGGTAACCGCCGCACCCTTTACGCCTGCCAGCATGAAGCCAAGTACCAGCTCACGTTCTCCAATTACAAAATAGTCCAATCAGAATGCCTTGCAATCACAAAAGGATAATGAACAGTGCGACAAGGAATCCCCACAGACAAATACCTTCAGCAAGACCTACGAACGGAATTGCTTTACCGGAAAGTTCTGCGTTTTCACTCATTGCACCCATAGCAGCAGCACCGATTTTTCCAACAGCCATACCGCCACCAATACAGGCAATACCAACTGCAAGTGCAGCAGCAAGATACTTAAATCCGCCGGCAAGACCTGAATCAGCCTGTGCTTCTACTGCCTGACCTTCAGCAGGTTTTGGTTCAGACTGAGCAAATACTGCAGCAACACTTACTGCACACATCAGTACCAGAGCAACAATAAATTTCTTGTTCATACAAACACCTCTTATAACCAAACTAATCTATTACAGTCTGAATGCAATGCATCCGGACATGTTTCCTTTTTATGCAACCGAATGATATTCAAACACAAACGGTTTGAACTCACGGCCGGTTTCATTGAAGAACTTGCTGAAGAATTCATAGTACTGCAGACGCACTACCTGAATTGATACAACCATTCCTTCAAGCACGACAACAATCGCATTTCCAACAATGCTTATCAGTATGCCGCCCCAGGCAGGAGCCATTACACACAGTGTTTCAATGATGTAACCCAGAACCGCATGTGCCAACGCAAACGCACCGACACGCAGGAAGCTGACGGTATTTGAAAGATACGAACTTACGATTTCAATTACTTCAACAACTGCACTGATAATGGCAGTTCCCAGACCGTCTTCCAATACCGGACGTTCACCGTCTACAAGGCGGGTAAGCGGTTCTCCGAAAGCAGTAAGCAAAAGCAGGGTTCCAATGATAATCCAGTCGTACAGTGCAGGACTGTGACCTAAGAACGCAAGACGCAGCGCAAAGACAACGACATACCAGAAGAAGCAGGCACCCGTAAGACCAGTCTTTGAAAACAGAGCCTTACCGTAATGCTTAAGTGCAAACTGATTTATGATGTTAATAACAAGACCGGTTGTATTGATGATAAAGCCGACACCAACTGCAAATCCAAAGAACATGAACATGCGCATAATGGACTGGCTGTCACCACTGGGCATCATGGGAAGAATCTGATCACGCGGCGTTCCGAACAGACCGGTAACCCATCTGCTGAAGGGAGCAAGCAGTTCTGCGTTGGCAAACACTTCGCCGGTAAGAATACCCATAATCATACTGCTTATACCGATTGCCATAAACACAATGCCAAACTTTTCCCAGCCGTCAAGCTTGAACAGTTTTCTGTGCATGAGGATTCCAATCAGCAGGAACACAAATCCCTGACCTGCATCACCAAACATAAGGCCAAACAAAAGTGTAAAGAACAGGGCGACAAACGGTGTGGGGTCAATGGTTCCATACAGCGGAGATCCGTAACTGAACACCATGCGCTCAAAGTTACTGACGATTTTTCCGTGCTTAAGTTTTGTTGGAACTTTTTCCTGACCGGAAACAACAGCGGCAACTTCATCGGGTGCATACTCACGCAGTGCGGCTCTGCCTTCAGTAATTGCATCAATGCGTTTCATCATGTCACGGGAAGCATACGCAGGAATCCAGCCGGTAAGACGGTAGACAAACTGTGTTGATTCCAGTCCATCCTGAACTGCATGAACCTGAGACATAAGAGAAAATGCCTGAAGCAGTTTTTTAAGCTGTTCTTCATGAGCAAGTGCAAAGTTACGGCGTTCTTCCTGAACTTCATCAAAGGCTTTCTGAGCTTCTTCTTTCTGAGCAGCAAGCGTTGCAAGCATGTCGTCGGGAATGCCCTTAAAGTCAGCAGGAACGGCAAGTTCAACAAAGTGATGTGCTTTCAGTTCTGTATCCAGGGCAAAGCGTGCATTCTTAGAACAGGCAGCCATAATGCGGCTTCCGTCTTCACCCAGTTTAAGGATTACCGCACGATTTCCTACAGCCTTAACCAGACTGTCATACGAAGCAGGTGCAATTTTTCCGATGCGCATGGTTAAAAACGAAAGCGATTCCAGTTCTGAATACGACACCTTAAGGTTTGCAAATGACTGTGCTTCAGTTGCGGCATCACTGACGCGTTTTAAATTATCTGATAAAGAAAGTTCTTTCTGATGAATCTGTTCTGCAAGTTCTATAAGATGATTACAGGCATCCCGGTCTTCCTGTGTCGGAAGTTCAAGCGGTGCATGGTATCCGTCCAGGTCTGCAATTCCCAGGAAAGAACGCACATGAGAAAGTTTTTCAAACAGAGCACGGTCTTCGTTGGGTTCAGCTTCGCCCCGTACATCATTCTGAAACTGGAAGTCGCCTTCCTTACCCAGATAGAGGAGCACATTCTGTATATCCTGTTTAAGAACCATAAGCTCTACAAGACGCATTGTTGTTGTCTTAGCCATTGCTTTCCTCCGTTACACCTGCGGTCTGCATTGCACTCTTCATGCTTACGTTCATGCGAAGTCCTTCTGAAACCGTACGTATGGCATCAAGTTCGTTACGCTTTACGATAAACCAGCACACTAAAGGACATTCGGTAAACGGAAACGAATGAAAACTTCTGAGTGCGTGTGCAACATATTCTTTTTTATGAGCATTGCTTATCCAGCGCGGATCAACGGTCCACACTACCCCTTCTTCGTGAGG
This sequence comes from uncultured Spirochaetaceae bacterium, assembly GCA_902766125.1. Lineage (GTDB taxonomy): Bacteria > Spirochaetota > Spirochaetia > Treponematales > Treponemataceae > Treponema_D. The sequence continues at coordinate 10,497 of CACXCG010000003.1, forward strand.
ATTCAGATAGCGTGCAAACTTCCACTTCTGCCACAGCTCGTAACTGTTTATGTCCCAGTCCAGTATGCGGATTGCTTCACTTGCAAACACATCGTTTGACAGTTTTCTGTCTGTCGAATACGCAAGATGTTCTTTTATCTGCTCTGAAGACATATTGTAATACAGTTTAAGACGCAATGCCCACAGTATGTTTTCCATGCGGATTTTTTCAAGCAGTAAGCGTTTTAATTCGGTACGGCAGGAGGAATCTGTTTTTTCTACGTTAGCCCACAGTTCCTGCAGATACTGGACGTCAAGACGGTAATCGTTTGCCTGCTGTTCACTCAGTTCGGGAACATGGTCATACCACGAAAGCACTGAACCTGAAGTCATTGCTTTTATATCAGGCCATTTGTCATATTGAATCAGGCTGAAGGGAGTTGTATCCACTACGGCAGGCATGTCGTGCTCTTTAAAACAAAGGGCAGCTCCCAGTTCCTTTATGTTGTCGTAATCAAAAAAATGCACCAGAGAAACCAGTACCGGAGAAGGATTTGCGTAATTTGAAATGAGTTTTTTATAGGATTCAACAAAGTGATCACGTGCTTCAATTTCCAGCAGTTTGGCAAGTACTGCTTCGGGAACCGCGGGAACTTCTTTTTCGCAGACCAGATCCCACAGTTCATGCAGAGTGCGGACAGAAAACAGTTTTGCAGCACGGCGACCTACATACGATGAGGCAAGCATTCCGCTTGCTTTTGCGTACACATAGCTGTCTGCGGCTGAACTATCCATTGCCATACGCGACCTTCCTCCAGTTCCTTAGCGGAACAAAATGGAATCCATAAGCGAATTGAACGCCGCGTTATTTTTGGGAGTTGACTGTAAGGAATCTTTGAACGATGCAACTTCAGTGTCGTGATGTACCCCAGCCTGTTTCATCTGCTCTTGAGCTTCCTGTTCAAGCTGAGCATACATCTGCGTGTACTGGGTTTTAAACTGAGTGTCTGCCTTTGCGCGGGCCTGAGCAATGCGGCTGTCTGCTTCTTTCTGTGCATCCTGAATGACCTGATCAGCTTCGCGTTCAACATCAAGCAGGTGCTGAATTACATCAATTTCATCAGCCATACGCTTTACCACCTTATTACGCCAAAGAAGCCTCGTACTGACATACAAGGTCATATACCTGGCGTGCATTTTGCATCTCTACGATCTGCTTTGCAAACATCGGATTTTGTAATATAGAAGCAAGAGCTTTAAGCACTTTAAGGTGACGCTCTGTCTCTTCTGGTGCAGAAAGTACCATAAAGACAAGCGACACAGGTGCTTTATCCAGCGCATCGTAGTCAATGCCCTTACGGCTTATGCCAATGGCACCAACTACATTCTTTACGCAGGGACAGTGTCCGTGAGGAACTGCAATGCCGTGCATGATTCCTGTGCTCATTTTTGACTCACGTTCACGCAGTGCGCTTAGAGCCTGTGCACGGTCTATTTCGGGCTGAACGGCAACGATTGATTCAAGCAGTTCTTCAAACAGCTCTTCTTTGTCTGAGCTTTCTAAATTCAGGATAACGCTCTCCGGAGAGAATACTTGATCAAGTATCATTGCCTTATCCTCCATAAGCATTCTGCTATTCGTCAAGCCAAGAACCGGCAGTAGAAGCAGCTTCTTCTACAGTACCTTCAACCTGTTCTGCAGTTTCCAGCAGGTTCACATCAGATGCAGGTGCTTTATTGAGCAGTGCAAGTGAAAATGCAATAACCAGGAACAAGGCTGCAAACACAGCGGTTGTCTTTGTAAGCACAGAAGCGGAACGTGCACCAAATGCAGCAGACTGTCCGCCGCCAAATACACCACCCATACCGCTGTCGTTATCATTCTGAACAACAACCAGCAGAATAAGAAGAACACAAACAATAATAAATGCTACTAAAAGGATAGTTCTTACAACACCCATTTTCTAACTCCACGCCGGATTTCCGGCAGACTTTGTATGGAATCCTATATTAACGGATTTATACGATTGCGTCAACTCACGGCCTGTGTTATACTGTACGCATGACAGCACATGAACAGCAGATTCTTAACGAATATAGAGAACAAAAGCCGCAGTTTGAACAGCTTGCTCAGACTGCAGACCAGATTCTGAATGCAGCAGTAGCAAAAAGCGGCGCTCAGGTATACGGCATCATTCACCGCGTAAAGGAACAGAACAGTCTTGCGGGTAAATTACACCGTAAAGGTGACAAGTACACTTCCCTTTCGGATATTACCGACATTCTGGGCTTCCGTATTATCTGCTATTTTGCAGATGATGTAGATGCAATTGCACAGGCAGTTTCTGACGCCTTCGACATAGACTGGGACAATTCCATAGACAAGCGCAATGTCTTAGATGTCAATTCCTTCGGGTACATGGCAGTCCACTACATCTGTTCGCTTAAAGACGACGGTTCTGTTCCCGCAGAACTGAAGGGGAAACGCTTTGAAGTACAGATGTGTTCACTGTTACAGCATGCCTGGGCAGTCATGAATCATGATTTGGGCTACAAGACAAAGTTTGGCATTCCGCAGGCAGTAAGCAGAGATTTTTCACGCCTTGCAGGTCTTATGGAAATTGCCGACGAACACTTTAGCCGCATCCGCGACACCGTAAGCACTTACACCGAAGACGTACATCAGAAAATTGTTACGGATGCTTCTTCTGACATTCCGATTGATGCAGTTTCTCTTGCAGAATACATGAAGTACAGTCACAAGATGCGTTCGTTCCTGGATCAGATTGCACAAACCTGTCACGCAGAGATTTTTGATGACACTCCCGAAAATTACATTGAACAGCTTTCGTGGCTGCATAAAACAAAACTGGGTGACATTCAGGCCATGCTTGAAGAAAACGGACCGCTTGCTTCCCGCATTGCACAGAAAACACTTTCCGAATACGAACTGGACATCTTTGCAGCATCGGTCGGATTACGCTGTCTGTGTCACGCAGAACTGATTGCAAAAGGCTTTTCTTTGCAGCAGGCAGCAGATTTCTTTAACCTTTCGCTCAACAACAAAGAACGTGCCCTGCAGCATGCAAAAGAACTGCTGGACACATACCAGAAATAGAACAGGAAAACGCGCATGAAGTTTAAGGGTATAGAAAAAATTCATCAGGGAAAATTTATTACCCGCTACGACATTCAGTATGAATCCGAAAAAGGCCGTGCAAAGACCTACGAAATGATAAGTCGCAACAAAAACATCAGCACGCAGGAAGATTTACACAATAATCGCGTTGATGCCGTAGTCCTTATCATGCACGATGCAGAAAAAAAGCGCATCCTCCTCAGCAGAGAATTCCGCATGGCTCCTGCTGAATGGGTCATAAACTTTCCCGCAGGACTGATTGATGCAGGAGAAAGTGCAGAACAGGCAGCAGCACGGGAACTTCGCGAAGAAACAGGGCTTACCCTTGATGCAATTGATGAAGTGTGGAAGGAAAGCTATTCTGCAGTCGGTTTTTCAAACGAAAAAAACAGTGTCGTTATTGGAAAAGCAAGCGGCACCATCTTACCCAGTGATTCTGACATGGAAGAAATAGAAGCACGCTGGTACACAAAAGAAGAAGTACAAAAACTGTTACAGACAGAACGCTTTGCTGCCCGAACTCAGGCATACTGTGCATTGTGGAGTGCACATGAATAACATTTACAACATCGTCGCAACCCTGTGTTCGCATGTCATACACACCTGCGATGAAGAATTTTTTGTTCAGTACAGCTGCATTTCCCGCGCAGAAAAAAACAGAATTGCACTGCTCATAAAAAATGCAGTACCGCAATTATTTGAACAAAGTGATGAATTACGCATTGCACAGCTTACACAGGACACCTTTACTGAACAGTTTTTTTCAAGTCTGAATGCACTTATACAGACACTTACGAAACAAAATGATTCGTATGCCATAACGGGATTAATTCAGACGCTTGATTTAAGCCTTGAACGTTTGCTTAAGCAGAAAATTGCAGAACTGGAACAGGATGATTTTTCTACCGTGCTTAATACAAACCGCGAGCTTACCGGCATAGGACTTTTACCCCGCTGTTCGTGTGTGTGGGAACGAAAGCACCGGCTTTCTCACTGCTACAACCGCATGGATAACTTTCTGTTCAACATGCTGCTTATGGAAAATTCTATTTTGGGTGAACTGATAGACAAGCACTTTTTTTTACCCGGAAGTCTGTTTCCGCACTTTGCAGACACAAAAAAACTGACGCTTGCCGCAAGTGCCTTACGCAGCGAACGGAAATTTTCAGCACAGCTGTTCGACAAAGATAAAGTTCAGTATTTTAAAATTGAATACGACAAAGACGGATGGAAAACCGACAACGAACTGGTGTGGAAAAAAATAATACACTCATCATCACAAAACACGGACATCATCGTATTCCCCGAAATACTGGGAAACCCCGACACCGTATGCGACATACAGAACCACATTCACGCACTCAGTGACCAGGAAAAACAGAAACTTCCGTCGCTTATAGTGCTGCCTTCTGTGTGGCAGAACAAGCAGAACACCGTTACCGTTTTAGATAAGACAGGAGAAATCCTTTACACTCAGAACAAACAGAATTCCTTCCGCATTGAACCTGAAGGATCAGGATATCTTGAAGCAATTATTCCCAGCCGTGTTATAAACATCCTGCACTTTGAAGGAATCGGCCGCATTGCCATTTTAATCTGCAAAGATTTTCTTACCACAAAATACATGGAACAGTTAATGCGGTGTTTTAAACTGACACTGATTATTGTTCCGTCTTTTTCAACAGGCTCTTACGATTTTAAGCAGGCATTCGATGTCTGTGCACATGACGACTGCAATGTACTGTGGATAAATACCTGTGCTGCAATGGAAAAAGGAAAAGAACAGAACTTTGAAGCAGTAGGTGCCGTCCGCAAACGCATCTCACGCAAAGACGATGAATCGCATACACTGTGCAGGATGACACCCTGTAACGGAGCGTTCACCGGTCAGTGCAAGCACGACTGCCTGTTCTTTGAAACCATGCAGGAAGTGTAACACTAACCAGTGACCGTTACTGTTTAGTCGAGCGTGAAAGTGATGTATTGAATGTAATAATCAGTCCTTTCCATAGAAACAGTAAGATCTGTTCCACTTGTAATTTCAACGCTGTCGGTTATCAGGGTTTTAGTATTTCCCGATCCACTACCAAAAGATTTTGAATAAGTACCATAGCGTAAGGTTCCTGAAATTGAAGCATTTATAGCATTAACCCAGGCACCAATTCTGAATTTTCCGGTTCTTCCTACATATGCTTCAAGCTGACTTGCGGTGACAGTTGATCTTCCGTAGTCATTTGTGGTCTTAGTAAGCGTTACCGTACGGGCAAGCCATTTTGCCTTCAGCGAAACATTTGAGCGGATTGGAGTATCAAAATTAAATTCTTCGTTACCGTCATACCAGCCGAGGAAAACATAGTTTTCTTTTACGGGTTCATTTTCGAGAGGCACTACACACTGTCCTTCCCGGACTGTACGGGTTATAAGCTCATCTCCATTGTCACTGTCAAATTCAACAGTAAATGATTGTGTTCTTTCTGAGCCACCGCCGTGTCCGGTAGAAAGAGCAAAATTACAAGAACTAAGGCTTACAAGAGTAAGAACGCTTAACACGCATGCAAAAACTTTCAGAGTGCGTTTCATAAAATCTTCCATTTTTTTTGTTTGATAAAAGATACTTTTTTTTAAAACAAACAGCAAAAAGGGCTACCCCTAGGTAGCCCTTCATTAGCAAAGAAAAATATTACTATTTCAGTTCGCTAAAGTATTTAATTGTACTCCCCCTTCGCGCAGGGGCGCTCGTCATTTTCGGCGGTTGCTGCGTCACTCGCAACCTTTTCCCCGAAAATGTCTGTTCAGTATATGAGTTCTCATTGTCATACCCACAACGCAAGCAAGGGCGTAGCGTTGTGCATTAAACAGAACGATAATGAGAACTCATAAAAAAGAGGTCTCCCGAAGGAGACCTCTTGTAACTTCAAAGTTCTAAACTATTTCAGTTCAGAGAAGTATTTAATGGTACGAACCATCTGTGATGTGTATGAGTTCTCATTATCGTACCAAGAAACAACTTCTACCTGATAGGTGTCGTCGTCAATCTTTGAAACCATTGTCTGGGTTGCATCAAAGAGTGAACCATAGCGCATACCGATTACATCAGAAGAAACGATTTCGTCTTCGTTGTATCCGAAAGATTCAGTTGCAGCAGCTTTCATTGCAGCATTGATTCCTTCCTTAGTGATGTCCTTTCCCTTTACAACAGCAAACAGAAGTGTTGTTGATCCGGTAGGTGTAGGAACACGCTGTGCTGAACCAATGAGTTTTCCGTTCAGTTCAGGAATAACCAGACCGATAGCCTTTGCAGCACCAGTTGAGTTAGGAACAATGTTCTGTGCACCTGCGCGTGAGCGGCGGAGGTCACCCTTGCGCTGAGGACCGTCAAGAATCATCTGGTCACCAGTGTAAGCGTGGATTGTGCTCATGATACCACTCTGGATAGGTGCGTAGTTGTTAAGAGCCTGAGCCATAGGAGCCAGACAGTTAGTTGTACAAGAAGCTGCAGAAATAACAGTATCTGTGGGTTTCAGTGTTTTGTGGTTTACATTGTAAACGATTGTGGGAAGGTCGTTACCTGCAGGAGCAGAAATAACAACTTTGCGAGCACCAGCTTTGATGTGTGCTTCTGACTTCTCTTTTGAGCAGTAGAAACCAGTACATTCAAGAACAACGTCTACTTTGTTCGCTGCCCAAGGACAGTTAACAGCATCTTTTTCTGCATAGATTTTGATTTCTTTTCCGTCAACGATGATTGAGTCGTCTGTTGAAGAAACAGTGTGTTTTCCTTCACCAATGCGTCCCATGAATCCACCCTGAGCGGTGTCATACTTCAGAAGGTGAGCCAGCATTTTGGGGCTGGTAAGATCATTGATAGCTACTACTTCGTAGCCTTCTGCGTCGAACATCTGGCGGAAAGCCAAACGACCGATGCGACCAAATCCGTTGATAGCAACTCTAACATTAGCCATAAAAATACTCCTATCTTTATAGAAAGATTATGCGGTAACTATACCGCTTTTTGCCATTTAGTACAATACCCTGAACCGTTACGACATCTTCTCAGAATTATAGTTAATGAGGGTCGTAACCGTAAGCGGAGCAAGTGCCTGTTCATAGTTAAGGAAGGGAAGTCCAATAACGCCAAAAACATCAGTAACGGTTGCCCCGCCCTGCTCAACCAGGTTTTTTGCAGCCTTCAGCGTTCCGCCGGTTGCAATCAGATCGTCTATAAGGAGGATATTCTGTCCTTTCTGAATGTCTGCACAGTGAACTTCTACTTCTGCAGTGCCGTATTCAAGCGCATATTTGCAGGAATAGGTCTTTCCGGGGAGTTTTCCCTTTTTGCGGATTAAAATAAGGGGGATTTCCATGCGTTCTGCAAAGGGAGCAGCAAAAATAAAACCGCGGCTTTCAATTCCGGCTACGGCATCAATTTTTTTATTTTTGTAGATTTCTTCCATGCGGTCGATGCAGTATTTGAATGCTTCAGGATGACGCAGGATTCCGGTAATATCATAGAAAAGAACACCCTGTTTTGGGAAATCAGGAATGCGGCCAACAACACTGTCCAATGCTTCAAAATCTTTATCCATAGTGCCTGAAGTATAAGACTTTTGCCTGAATGTTTCAACTGTCACAATTCACGGATGACACAGACATATTCTTCGTAAAACTTGCTGTTTTCGTTCCAGTCACCCGCTAAAAAGTTAAGGTCGTATGCATACAGCCTGCTGGAACCACACTGACTTGAAGACCAGAACCACTTGTCCTGAAAACAGTCTCCGCCACACAGAACACTGGCAGCTTCTACCACTGCTTTATTCTGAAACAGCTGGTACAGTTCACAGACAGAAGGAAGATACCATCCGTCTTCAAAACAAGTTTCCGAACCGTACGAAAGCGCAAAAGAAAATGCAGGATACAAAGAACGTGTCTGAGTGTCATCAGCACAGGCTTCGGTTTCTGTCAAGAAAGAGGCAATCTGAAAAAAATTGTCGCTTCCGTCAACATCACCTTCAAACGTTACGGTTTTGCCATTCCGCACCGGCGTACAGACAATGGGGCTGACCTGCAGTTTAGACGCTTCTGCTTTGCTTAAAGACCAGGCACAGCGGTTAGGATAATGATGCAGCCCTACTGCAAGCGTACGTTTTTTTCCGTCGTTCGAGCATGCACGTCCACGGTAAAAGACAACGGCAAAGACAGACTGTTTCTGCTCATCAGTCAGAGAAAGTTCTGAAGAATAGGGAGTGCAGCTTCCGTCAGAAAAGACAATGTCACCCGGGCATTTCTTTGCAGAAGGAGCTTTTGTTCCGATGTATGATGATTTTTCCGGTGTACATCCGGCAGAAAGGATAATGCAAAAAATCATTCCCGCCAGAACACCTGTTCTGATTTTTTTTCCCATGCTGTACTACTGGAGACGATCGGACTCGAACCCCGGCTTCTGTTCGCAACTTCCTGTTGCTCCCGCCAGAGCGTCTCCGTTCGCTTTCGCCGCCTTCCCTGTCGGCTTTTCCTCCCACCTGGTCGGCGCTCACTCCGCGTGGTCGGTTTGTTTCTTCGTGGAGACGATCGGACTCGAACCGACCACCCTGTGATTGCGAACCACATGCTCTACCAGATGAGCTACGCCCCCAAACTTTCATGGAGTGTATCTGATTTTTTTCAAAATGTAAAGTAGAACAGAATTGCGTTGTGTGGTACACTGAGCGCATGAATTTACTTTCCGTCAACAATCTTATGCGCATCGGTCGCGAAAAGCCTTTGTTTTCCGGCGTAACTTTCGGACTTGATGCGGGAGATAAAGTTGCACTCATTGGTCGCAACGGCACAGGAAAATCTACTCTGCTCAATACCATAGCGGGAGTTCTGCAGCCAGATGAAGGCACGATTGTCATCAACAAGGAAGCAGGTGTTTCTTTTTTACCGCAGGACGTAACCTTTAACGCAGAAGACACTATCCGTCAGCACATTTTTAAATCTGACTCTCCTAAACTTTCACTTATCCGTCAGTATGAAGAAATCTGTGACCGCATGCAGAACGGCATCACCGACGCAGTTCAAAAACAGTTTGATGAAATTTCTGCCCTCATGGAACAAAAAGACTTGTGGAATTACGAAACACAGGTTGCATCCATTCTGTCTGAACTGGGCATTCACGACATGGACCGGCGCATGGGTGAACTTTCCGGCGGCATGTTAAAAAAAGTTGCACTTGCGCAGGTGCTGGTAGAAGACACAAAGCTGCTTTTGCTTGACGAACCAACCAACCACTTAGACATAACCACCATTGCATGGCTGCAGGACTATCTGGCTCAGACAGAGCGGAGCGTCCTTATGGTAACGCACGACCGTTACTTTCTGGATGCAGTGTGCAATCACATTTACGAACTGTTTCGCGGCAATGTAAAACTGTATGTGGGAAACTATTAAACCTATCTTGAAAAAAAAGAAATCGAAGCAGAAATAGAAGCCAATACCGAACGCCGTATAGAAAGTGTCCTGCGGTTTGAACGTGACTGGCTTATGCGTGGTCCCTGTGCACGCGGAACAAAAGCAAAAGCCCGTATTCAGCACGACATGGCACTCATCAACAGAGAAAAATTTTCTGCAGACAAAGGCTTTACCTTTGAAGTTGCAGGAAGACGTCTGGGCGGAAAAATTCTTGAACTGCATTCAGTAACAAAAAACTACCCCAAGGGATTTGCTTCCAAAACAAAACCGTCTGTCGTACTGGATTCGTTTTCGTACACCTTTAACAAAGGAGAACGAATCGGAATCTTCGGAGACAACGGCTCAGGAAAGACAACCCTTTTAAACATCATTGCACAAAAAATTCAGCCTGATGCAGGAAGCATTGTATGCGGAGTCAACACTGCCATTGCGTACTACGAACAGAACCCGGTACTCAAAGACACATCGCTTACCGTTCTGGAATACATTCAGGAAGCAGCAGAAGTCATGCACATGAACGACGGAACAACCTTGAGTGCATCGCAGTTTCTGGAACAGTTTGGTTTTGAAGGAAAGATTCAGCATTCAGCAGTCAGCACCTTAAGCGGCGGAGAACGAAAGCGTCTTCTGTTAGTGCGGCTTCTTATGCAGAACCCAAACTTTATCATTCTAGATGAACCGACAAACGACTTTGATATTTTTACCATGAACATTCTGGAACAGTTTCTTCTGGAATTCAAGGGCTGCCTTTTAATCGTAAGCCACGACCGTTACTTTATGGATAAAATTGCCGACACGCTGTTTATTCTTGAAGACGACGGAAAAGTAAGCGGCTATGTGGGAAAATGCAGCGAATACATTGCATACCGTAAGCTTTTAAAATCAGAGCCTCAGAATGCTGCACCCAAAACTGAACAGAAACAAAGCACTCCTTCTCCCAAGAAAAAACTTACATTCAAAGAGCAGAAAGAATTTGAAGGCCTTGAACCGGAGATTGCGTCACTTGAAGAAAAGCAGAAAGAACTGGAACAGATTATGAGCGGAACCGACTTCGATGCCATCAGCAAGGCAAATGAGGAATATCAGAAAGTCAGTGAACGGCTTACACAGTGCTATGAACGCTGGGAAGAACTTGCACAGTATGCAGATTAGTACATGGTAAGCACTTTAACCTGTTCTACGCCTGCAGTCTTTACCATTGATTCAACCAGAGCACGAACCTGAACATCTGCGTCCAACAGTCCACCCTGCGCTTTTATGCGTGATTCGTTTTCCTGCATATCAAGTTTGATTTCATCAAAAATTTCCTGAGTGCCGATGGGAACAAACACACTTTTCTTTTCATCAAACACTTCAAGCGATTCGCTTTCAATATCGTTACCCAGAATCACCGATGCGGGAACATGCACCACTGCAGACTTTCCGTCTTCAGAAAGTTCTATAGTGATTTTTGTAACGTCTGCAATTCCCACTCTGATTATACCGCGGTATTTGACAATGCTGTATGCCTTTGCAAGTCCCCCGATGCGGGAAGCCTTAATTGAAACAACATCGGTAAACGTATTTTTAAGAACGGTAAGCTCTGCAACTTTCTGAACCTGAGTCTCAAGCGTTGTATGCAGTTTCTGAACGTGACGGGCCGAAAGCATTTTCCATGCATACCATCCGCCTGTGGCAAGGGCTGCAACCAGCAGAACCGGAAACACAATTTTACGTACAATCCACCAGATAACCTTTCCTGAGCCTTTTTTACCTTTTTTTTCAGAAGCCATGTCTTCCTCCGTTTCTGAGCATATTATAGCATAGTTTTTGTGATTTCGCTTGAATTTATACGTTTTTTTGCTTACATTTAAATTCATGCGCCCCGATGCGCCAGATTAAATTCAGGAGTGTTTATGACAGAAGAAAAAAAAGCAAAGGTAAAGCGTTTTTTAAAACCTTCAAATCTGATACTGTATGCAGTGCTGATTGCTGCAGCAGCAATTTTCTTTTCTAGCTTTTTCGTTGTCGATCAGACAGAACAGGCTGTCATTACCAGGTTCGGCAGATATGAAAAAACACTGGGACCCGGACTGCAGTTTAAGCTGCCGTTTGGCATAGACCGCAAGTATATTGTTCCCGGAAACAAAGTAGTTCAGACAGAACAGTTTGGATTCAAAACACTTAAGGGCGGAACCGTCAATGTATATCAGAACGATATCGTAAGTGAATCTACCATGCTTACCGGTGACCTTAACATCATCGATGTAGAATGGATTATTCAGTACCGCATTGTAAACCCCAGACAGTGGCTGTTCAGCGTACAGGAAAAAAAGCAGACCATCCGCGACATTAGCCGTTCAGTAATCAACTCACTGGTAGGCGACCGTGCCATTCTTGAAATCATGAGTTCAGAACGCAGTAATATAGAAAATCTTGCCGTTGAAATGATGAACGCTCAGTTTGATCATCTGGGCATGGGAATAGATGTGTTTGCCGTAAAGCTTCAGAACATTGTTCCTCCCGAAGGCGTTCAGGATGCCTTTGAAGATGTCAACAAGGCAATTCAGGACATGAACCGCTTTATCAACGAAGGAAAAGAAAGTTACAACGCAGAGATTCCCCGCGCACAGGGAGAAGCCGACCGTCAGATTCAGATTGCAGAAGGATACGCTTCTGAACGCGTTAACCGTGCACTGGGTGATGTTGCCCGCTTCAATGCAGTGTATGAAGAATACCGCAGAGCACCCGCCATTACCCGTGAACGTCTGTATCTTGAAACAATGGAAGAAATCTTTGGCTCAGGCGAAAAACCGCAGACGCTCATCGACTCAGAGCTTGATAACATTCTTCCCGTAAAGAATCTGACATCATCTAACTAAGGAGGACACCATGGCAGCAAAAACAAAGAAAACACTTACATCTGTAGTCATTGCACTGGCAGTACTTTTTGTCCTTGTATGGGGACTTCCCTTCTATATTGTCCGCGAAGATCAGCAGGCAGTGGTAACACGCTTCGGACAGATTGTCGCTTCCCGCACACAGGCTGGTCTGTATGTAAAAGTTCCGTTTATTGATGAAGTAACCGAATACCCTTCACTTATTCTATCACTTGACGGAGATGCAGAACGCATTCCTACGCGCGAAAATCAGTTTATTATTGTTGACACCACCAGCAGATGGAGAATCAACGATCCGGCTCTGTTCTATCAGTCATTCAAAACTGTAAAAGAAGCAGACATAAAGCTGAGTGACATTATTGATTCAGCAACCCGCACGGTCATTACGCGCAACCGCCTGAGTGAAATCGTACGCTCCAGCAACATCATAAACGAAACACACACAGACACAGAAACTCAGCTGGTAGATATGGAAGATGACGACAGCGCACAGATTGAAGCTCTGGTTAACGCAGGAACAACAAACGAAACTATCAGCAAAGGCCGCGACAGACTGTGTGCAGAAATGGCAGATGAAGCACGCAAGATGGTAGGAGAATACGGAATTGAACTGATTGACATTGTTCCCCGTCAGATAAAATATTCGGATGAACTTACTTCCAGCGTTTACAGCCGCATGATAAAAGAAAGAAATCAGGTTGCACAGGCATACCGTTCACTGGGTGAAGCAAAACGCGCAGGATGGTTAGGACGTCTTGAAAACGAAAAGCGCACCATTGAAAGTGAAGCCTACAGAATCAGCGAGGAAACAAAAGGTAAGGCTGACGCAGAAGCAGCACGCATTTACGCAGAAGCCTACAACCGTGACCCGCAGTTCTATGAGTTCTGGAAGAGTCTTGAATCCTACAAGACAACCATGCAGAATTTTGACACAACGTACAGCACCAGCATGGATTACTTTAAGTATTTGTACGGAACAAACGGAAAGCACTAATGACAGTTTATTGCAAAGACTCCACCGTACTGCTTGATTTAAATATGACTCAGAATGCAAGTGCAAAGGCACGCATTACCGACAGCATGCACGAAAAAGGACTGCTTGCAACGCGTACCGAAAACAGCTGGCATTTTGAGCCGTGGAGTTTTGACGCAACAACACTAAAACAGAACGGCCGCTTTGAGACCGTTCTGTTAACCGGAACTGCCTTTAACGGAGTTACGCTCTCTGATTTACTTTCCGGCAACACTACGCACGAAGCAGGAAGAAAAGCAGTCGCATACGTTTGTGACGCACTGGAAAACGCAATTCAGACAGACTGTGAAATTCCTGCAGTCGGCGCAGGCGGTATGCTGATAGAACAGAATAACGGTGTGGTAAGCCGCATTCTGTTTTTACCCCAGCAGTTATTTACCCTGGCAGTCTCCGGAACTGCAAACGAAGAACGTGCACTCCTTGACGGCTATTACAAAAATCCGCAGCTAAAAGGCGATGCAGCAATACAGTTTATACAGACAGTCCTTACCTATCAGGCACTGACTGGAAAGGTCCCATTCCCGCAGAAAGACAGTAATCTTCGCATACAGGATATACAGGACAGAAACTTTATTCCGCTTACGCTTGCACGTCCCGACATAGCAAAGACACAACCGCTTCTTGCATTCTTTGTAGACAATGCCTTACGAAGAAAAGCAAAAGTTCAGGTTCACAAAAAATCAGCAAGCGCAGACAAACTTTCGCTAACCGACACCATAGCACAGTCAATCACCGAATCAGAAGAAAAAAACAGCACAGAAAAATCCGCACAGAAAAATCAGTTTTCAAAAACAATACATTTTCCGGTAAACCAGCTGTACGATCTTTTTGCAGATGACAAACCGTTACCCAAAGAATTTTGTGAAAATCCTCAAAACAACCTTGCATGGAAATCATTTAACAGACGGCTAAAAATCAAACGCTGGTTCAGAAAGCACATCACCCTTCTTTCAATTATTGCAGCAGTTATTGCGGTCATTACATTCCTTGTAATCACCGTGTATCAGAATAAACTTTCACACGCAACAACAGCGGGACTTAATTCGCAGGAAGTAACGCAGCAGTTTTTCAGTGCTTACAGTAACCTTGACATTGTAACGCTGCAGGCAAGTTCTTCCGGTTCACAGATGCGGCGCGTCATCGATATGCTGAGTGGATTTTATGTAACCGCAAAGACAATGGAAACCTACAACGGAAGCGGAAAGACAGTTCCCCCGGCAGACTGGTTTGTTCATAACAGAGGCAAGGCATACAATCTGTACGGCCTTTCACATTTTTATATTGACGGAACACAGGCACAACTGCATCCGGACATTCCGACGGTACGCACACACAAACAGCCAGTCACCGAAGAAGAAGGACATACCCTTACCAAAGGCGACACAACGCAGCACACCGTACAGTTTTATTTTATCTTTAACGAAGGCTTTGATGCACTGCATGTCCTGAAAAACACAGATACCGTAACCCTCACCTACACCGGCGACAGATGGCAGGTAACCGCCCTTGAAGAAGATTCAGTTGAAACCATAAGCGACATAAATCAATTCTATGCAGAGTATGCACAAACGGTACAGGCATCTCAGACAGATGATATACACGCTATCGTAGAAGCATTTGCTCAAACGTATCCCTGGGCAAGCACTTGGGCAGAACTTGAAGAAGCTAAAGAATACATCGAAAAAAACGCAATATGACAAAATCTCAAATAATGTCATATTGACTTATACTGAACAGCATGCTACAATTCAGACAATATATTCTTATAGAGGTAGGCAATGGCTAAGTACAATTACAACATTGAAAAGCAGCATCAGAAAGGCAAACTGCACGCTATAGAGCGCATTAACGCACTGTGCGACAAAGACAGTTTTTACGAAATATATTCAGCAGCGCGTCACACATGCACCAGTTTCGGAATGGAAACAAAAGACATTCCTTACGATGGTGTTATTACCGGATTTGGAAAAATCAACGGAAAAAGAGTTGCCGTATATGCACAGGACTTTACCGTTCAGGGAGGAAGTCTTGGAAAAGTTCACGGACAGAAAATTGCAGAACTGATTGATAAAGCAATCGAAGCACGCTGTCCGGTAATCGGAATCAATGATTCGGGCGGAGCTCGTATTCAGGAAGGTGTTGATGCACTGTGCGGATACGGCGATCTGTTCTATCAGAATGTACGCGCATCAGGAACAGTTCCTCAGATAAGCATTATTGCAGGTCCTTGTGCCGGTGGCGCAGTTTATTCACCCGGAATTACCGATTTTATTTTTGCAGTTGATTCAATCAGCCAGATGTTCATTACCGGACCTAAGGTTGTTAAAAGCGTTCTGTTTATGGATATCAGTGCAGAAGATTTGGGTGGAGCATCAATTCATTCACAGAAAAGCGGTGTAACTCATTTCCGCTGTCCCGATGAAAAAGACTGTTACGATAAAGTACGCCGTCTTCTGGATTACATTCCGCACTACTACGGTGAAGAAATTGTTGCCGATGCAAAATTCAAATTTGATGAACGCAAAAAAGCAAAGAAAATCACCGAAATTATTCCCGAAGAATCAAAGCGCGGTTACGATATCCGTGATGTAATTGACTGCGTTGTTGATGATGACAGCTTCTTTGAAGTTATGCAGGAATTTGCAACCGTATCAGTTGTTGGCTTTGCAAAGATTGAAGGAAAGTCAGTCGGCATTGTTGCAAACAATCCCGCAAACATCGGCGGACTTTTGAACTGCGATGCTTCAGATAAAATTGCACGCTTCGTACGCTACTGCGACAGCTTTAATGTTCCTCTGGTAACCTTCGTTGATGTTCCCGGATTCTTACCCGGTCCCGATGAAGAACAGAAAGGAATTATCCGTCACGGAGCAAAAGTAATTTACGCATACAGTGAAGCAACCGTACCCAAAGTTACCGTTATTACTCGCAAAGCATACGGCGGAGCATACATTGCAATGTGTTCAAAACACCTGGGAGCAGACTATGTGTACGCATGGCCTAAAGCAGAAATTGCAGTTATGGGTGCAGAAGGAGCACTGGGAATTCTGTATGCAAAAGAAATGAAAGATCCTGCACAGGCAGCTCTTGTTGCACAGAAGTCAGAGGAATACCGCAATACCATTATGACGCCGACCGTTGCCGCACAGCGCAATTACATCAGCGAAATAATCAACCCGGAAGAAACCCGCGAGCGCGTTGCCCGCAGCCTTGAGTTCTTAGCAGAAAAAGCACAGCATGTTGCCCCTGCAAAGAAACATGGTAATATTCCGCTATAAAAAAATCCATCCTTGGATTTTTTTATAGCTCAAGAATTTTCCGCTCAATGCGGAAAATTCTTGACGAACTAACTGTTAAGAATAAGAGGTGTCATCCGTGCCACCTTTTTTTGAAACGACTTAAAATCTATAGTCCGGGTCGTATTTAACATCAAACACCCAGGCACTAATGTATTGTAACGGCAAAAGAGCAGAAAGACAGGTATCTGTGTATTTGTCACCTTCGTACACGCTTACTATTTTAAGCGTTACTTCTTCGGTCTGTTTATTCCATATGATTACCTGAGGATTGGGAGTGTCTTCCAGCGTAAACTCTCTTAATGACGTGCCATTCTGATTACACACCTGAATTTTTTTTATGCGTGCATTAGCTTTGTACAATGCAGGATTTGACGCAGAAATATAGCCGTTAAAGATAATTAAACCGCTCATTGCACCGTAGCCGGCATCAAGTTCGTAGGGAGAAGTAATTGTAATACTTTCCCCAATACCGGTATCAGCTTTCCCCTCTACCCACGGTGTCTTTCCTGCTAAGTTATTAAGGTTTGAAGCGGCGTAAGATACTCCTTTTTCCGACAGTTCTGAAGATGCTTTTATTACAGAAGAAGATGACAGCTCTTTTCCATAGTTTGTTAAATATCCGCAGAAGAAGACAGATTCATCCTGCGAAATCAAAAGACACATTGCATCAGAACGAAGCGCAAGATATTTTTTTCCGCCAAACGAAATAAACTGCATGCCGCTTTCTTCCGTTGCAACACAGGGATACGACACACCATCAACCGTAATTTCTGACAAATCTTTTTTTAGTGAAAGTGAGCGTCCCTCAGAAGAAGTATAAGTAATTGGATCTTTGCTTAATTCTTTTTGAATAAACATCTCTGTGCTGATGGCTTCTTTGGGATCCATAGAATAAAGACTTGCTGTCATTTTTGCAGTCCAGTTTTCTGTATCAATAATCCATTTTTGTTCACCATCAATAAAAATTGATTTCCATTCAATTTTTTTTGCATATGAATCATATGTCAAAGAAGCCTGGTCTTCAAAATATCCGTTGAATGAAACAGAATGCTCTATGACACCATCCTGACTAACCTGAAAAACACATATAGATTTATCCGGGAGCCTGCAATGACCAAATGCATATGTCTGACAATGAATAATTTGTTCACTTGCATGATACTCATTAGTTTCTTCAAACAGACGAGTAAGTTCATGCGTCTGCTCATTTGCAAAATAATAATTTAATTTATTCCAAGATTCATATCCACTATATAAGTGATTATCATTTAAAAAGGTAATTTCTGATGCATCTGTTAACTTAAGCAATAATTCAGTTCCTCTCCATACTTCACCATCAATCAATTCAAATTGACCTGTTGGATCAGGCACAGAAACTCTTTTTTCAGTTTCCTTCTGACTTACACTTACTTGTTCATTCTGCTGAGTCGTACTGACCTGTACTTGCCGCTGAGCTCTTCTCTCCTGAGCTGCAGCACGTTCAACTTCTACATCAACAGCTTCCCCCTGCGCAGACTTATTGCACGAGACGACACCAAACATGCAGCAGACCGTAAATAAAATAAACGCAGTTTTTTTCATAAAAGTATACCTCTCTTATTGTATTTTTGAAGGTTGTTTTACACCGCCTTTAGGTGAATAATATTCTACAGAAGCAGAATCATACGGATTTGAATACTTAATTTCTATGGTTGCCTTTGTCTCCCCGGCCGCAGTATTTAAAATCATCATTTCTGCAAGGGCATCCATTATGTATTGTTCGTGGATTCCAACACATCCATTTGTATTTGATGATTTCGTCATATGCACACAGTATCCAGAACCGGCAAAAAACGAATCAAGCAAATCTCCATTCTTACCGGAGACAAGCTGTTCATCTTGAATCGCATATGTTCGAAGCCAAAATCCTCCATAGTTTGTAATTCCGGTTTGATTTGTATCAAGAATAACATTCCAGGTACCTGCTGGAAATTTTGTAGGAACTGTCCAAATTGATCCTTTATTATAACTCTGTGATCTGCTGGTATCAGATCGCTCTCTTGTATCACCAGATTTAACAGCCGTTGTAACAGGTGATTGCCAAGGATCTCTTACTCCATTATCCGTAGAAATTGCAAGAATCACTTCATTATCTATAATATATTGAGCTTCGAGTGTCATGTTATTCATATCAACAACAATGCGGACTTCAAGTCCCAGATCATCGGTATAATCAACAGGGTTTCCGTTGCAGTACGAATACCAGTTTACAGAATCGCGTTCAGGATCTTCGGTTGTAAATCGTGCGGTTAGAGGATCATACATACGGTACCCAAAATCAAATGCATTCATATCTGCGTCAAAACGCTTACCGCAATACGAATGATCAAAAAGGTTTGACTCTGTCCGGGAATCAGAATAAAGCGGCATACCATCTGCAGTATAATCAAGTGTTTCTATAAAACCATCGCTTAAAATACAGGAACGGAGACTATTATGACTATCGCAAAAACAGGAATACGGTCTTCCATCAATGATCTGATACGCAAGTTCATTATCTGCATACACAAAATATCGTGCATCAAAAGAAGAAGTGTCTGTCAGTTTTCTGTATCGAACATCGGAAGCATGTGTACTGGCACTCATTTGCTGATAATCTGTCCACTCCTTTACTTTTCTAAATGAAACGCCGTCATACAGCCAGTGTATCACAGAACCATCTGCATTCACTTTTTGAATCATGCGTCCAAAAATATCATAGGAAAAAGAAGTTTCTGACTGACTCCCCGACTGGACATCGAAACAGATATATTTCTTAATCCGATTATCTTCAGTATACTCGAGAGTTTCCCACTTGTAAAGAGATTTTTTTTCTATAAGATTTCCATTATCATCATATACATACGATATAGAATTCTCCCGATTTTCTATACAGGAAGAAATAAGTCTGTTTTCTGCATCGTAAGAAAAAACAACAGAACCTAACGGAGTCGATTTTTTTATGCGGTTTCCGCTTGCATCAAAACAATAGTTTTCCGTCCAGCAGCTAAGCGAAGGTAATTGCGTTACATCCATTCGCTCAGTTATTGTTCTAAAAAATGCATCCTGTCCTGAACTTAGATTCATCGGAGGATACAGACTGATTTTTTCAGGCACAAATCCATACTGCAAAATTTCACGCTCTGTACATGCAATCAGCTCATCCGTCAGTGTTTGTCTTACGCTCGTCAGGCGGCAATTTTCATCATATTCGTAGCAAAGAATTTTTATCATTCCGTTACTGAACACAACTTCCATTGAAATATGACCGTTTTCGTCATACAGCAACCCTTGTGCAAAAACAAGCTGACTGTCATTCAGACGGACTTCAAAATATTCAGGCCGATTCAATTCATCATACACAGATTTTGTTTTTGTCCCGGACTGATCAACCGTAACCATACACTTTCCGTTATCGGAATATGAGTATCTTCTAAACAGTTCCCCGCATTGAACTTTCGCTATTCTTCCATCAGAATCATACGAATAAGAAACAGAGCAACTGTCTGTAACCTGAGAAATTTTATTTCCATTTGAATCATAATCATACAGAATCTGATTTCCGTCTGCCCAAACCGAACACAATGTATTTGACAAACCGTATTCAAAGAAAACAGAAGAATTAGCATCGGTATCTGTTTTTGAACCATACACAATTCTTCCCATCATATCTTTTTGAAGAACATCTTCTCTTCCACTCTGATAAGAAATAACTGTCTGTCCCTGTGCAGGATTGTAATCTATCAGCCTTGTTTTTCCGTTTCTGTCAGAAGAAAGAATTGAATTAGCTCTTTTATTTTCCTGGAATGATTCTTCGCTTCCGTTTCTGTCTGTCACCGAACAAAGCATTCCCCACTCATCGTAGCAGAAGATTGTTTTATTTCCCAAAGCATCATAACGGAACACTGTTTTCATATCATCAGAATAAACATATGTGAAGAGCACAGTACCGTTTTCAGAAACAGAAATAAGGTTACCGCTCAGGTCATACGAATATTTTCTAAGAGGCACAAGCAGTCCCTGTTCTGACTGAAGTTTCCCGGCATCAGTATAGGTTCCCTGCCACACCGTTTTACCGTTAACTTTAAATGTAAGCAGATTACCGGAAACGTCGTAATAATAATCGTATACCGTTCCATCTGAATACTGTATCTGACTAACCTGCCCAAAAACAGTATATGCGTACGTACACACCAGAGACTTCTGCACACCATCGTTCTTAAAAACTGCTTTTATGCTTCCATCAGAATTATACACAAGTTCGTAGCCGTTTTCTGATGAACCGGTCTGATTACCTGACATATCAAATGTATACCGTTTTTCTGAATCTGCAGTGCTCAAAACAGCATTACGATTTTTTTCATCATACCAAACCGACATATCAAAAATGATTTCATTTTGTTCATTGCAAACAGTATGGGAAATTGATCTTCCCTTATTGTCAAACAAAACTGATTCATTTCCTAAAGCGGTACGGATTGTTTTTCTTTTTAATCCGTCAATATATTCATACTCATACTTTGTCTCAGATCCATCTGCCTGACTGCAGCTGATAAGATTTCCCTGACTGTCATATGTAAAATGCTCAGTTTCAAGGCCGTCTCTTATAACGCCTGCTATTTCACCGGTAACCGGATCGTATACATACGATTCTACACCGCCGTAGACATTCGTAATTTTAGAAACCTTACCGCTTGGTGTATAACTTACAAAAACAGATCTTCCTTCTGCATCGGTTACTTTTACGGGCTTTCCGTTTCTGTCATACGTAATGCGATTGCACAGGTGCTGATTTTTATAAACTTCACATACCGCATTACCTGATTCAGAAAAATAACTGTATGTGGTTTCAACACTGTTACCTGTTTTCTGACCAGTAAAATCAACAAAGTATGTTTCTGTACTGACAATTTGATCTTTGCAGTTATACGTATACGCGTAAGAAATTCCAGGAGCATCATGTTCACACGCAGCACCTTCGTTCCAGAATGTTTTTTTGATCAGTCTGCCTGCAGGAGAATACTCAAACTGAGCAATACAGCGCATTGAATTACGGGCACTTGAAAGCGACTGTCCGTATCCTGAATACGCTGCAACAAGAAGGTGACGCTTATCATAAGTATACATATATACTTCTGCATTTCCGCTCAAGAGGTCAATTTTGTGTTCTTCAATTACATCGCCCCGGTTGTTTTTAACAACAGCAGTCTGCATTTGCGATGAATCTGTTTTCGCCTCTGCATTACAGTCAGTTTCATAAAAAAAATCTGACTCATTTTCAAAATAGTCCGATACAGAAGACAATTTGTTATCTGCTGAATATGTTACCGAAACAAGGCCGTCACTAACTAGATTATAGTTTTCGTCATACAGACAGGTACAGTCTATACCATTACCTTTTATTGAACTGATTCCGCCCCATTCATTTCGTTTTATTTCAAGTACAGTCTGTCCGGCGCGTTTTACCGCAGTACATTCTCCGTGCAGATCATACTGGTATTCTGTGGGAACGCCGTCCCGATCTATATGAGAAAGTAATTTGTTAGCATAAGAATCATAATTCCAGCGTTCATGTGAACCGTCGGGATAAGTACACTGCATTATGTTACCGCACGAATCATAAGAATAGTAAATATCACCGGATTCATCTCTTCGCAAAATCATGTTTCCGTCTTCATCGTATGAACGCAATACAAACGAACCGTCAGCAAACAGTTCCTTAACTAGCTGTTTTGAATCATTAAAAAAGTATTCAGTAGAAAAACCGTCTGCATCGGTATAGGTCAACGTATTTTTTTCATCATTGTAGGAAAAGTATTCCGACCAGCCCTCTTCGTTCTGAACACGGATTACGCGCTTAGTCCCGGCAGTTTCTTTTGGTTCATATTCAATGCTGATATAACTGGAATCCGATTTTATGATGCGTGACAAATCAGAATCTGAATCATATACAAAACAGGTTCTTCCCAAACTGTCCTGCAAACCGGTCAAACAATTATTTGTATATGCTGCACTGTACTTTGTGTTATTCAGATGATTGTAAACGGAATCAACAAAACCCTTATCATTCCATTCAATTGAAATAATTTTCTTTTTTTTGTGAAAAACCGATATCAGTCGTTTGGTAACCGTATCGTACTTAAAACAGATTGAGCTGCCATACGCATTTCTGAATTCCACCGGTTGTCCATATTCATTAAATTCTTTAACAAGGCCATCAGTTTCATACAAAACATAGCCGCCGTCTTCTGATTCTACAATGTACGGATTTTCCTTAAACAGATTATTTGCACAAACCCATCTGCTAACGGAACTGTCATAAAGAAAAATGCCAACGGTTCCTGATTCTGAAACATGATACAGCACATCAGAACCGCCGTCAGTCAGTTCGGAAGGCATTATGCTGCTAATCAAAAGATTTTTCTGCGTACCGGTCTGCTCAGCGTTCATTTTTGATTCAAGAGATTGTGCTTGTGCTTCAAGATATGCTTCTGAAGATTCTATCTGATTATTTACATCAAGTGCTTTTTCAAGCAGAATGCTTATATCGTCAAGCTTATTCTTCAAGCCGGATAACTTATTCTTTTTATTTATAAGTGAAACGTATGTACTTAAAAGATTTTCAGCTTTTCCGCGAACAATGCAGGTATCAAGTGACGACAGCCATCCGTAGCCAAAGGCACCCGTACCGGAAAAACCGGTAACATTAAACAGATTTATTTTAAATTCTTCTTTTCCATAAGGAAAGTCGGTCAAATCAAGAGAAACATAATATTTACCTGTAGCGAGTTGAACCGGATCTCCCACAGCAACAGGCGGTTCCATACCTTCCAGCGAGTATTCATGATCTCTTGCATACCGTTTATATTCCGAATACAGAGGAACAGACTGAACTTCCTTTATAAACTCAGCGTAGGTCTTAGGATCATTACGGAGATTTTCTATTGATGCTCTCTTTTCGTCAGAGACATTCGAAAGCAGCACATCAAGATTTTCGACAATAAAACTCTGTTCCTGAGCAAGCCACTCAAGCTCTTTTTGTTCTTCACGCAATCTTTGTTCATAGTTCCTTTGTGCATCTGATGCTGAATTATATGCACTTGAAGCAATTTCGCAATCTTTCTTACTCTGTTCAAAACGATTTGATGCTGCATCTGCATTTGCCTGTGCAGCATCCATCTGTGCTTTTAGTTTTAAGAACTCTGCAGAATCTTCTGAAATTCCATTTTGTTTTGCCTGCTGCACTTTCCGTTGCGCTTCGGAAAGTGCTGACTGTGCTGCAATATTATTCTTCAAGGCTTCTTCTCTATTTCGTTCAGTTTCTTGTTTCTTCTGTTCCGCAGCACGCTGATCAGCTTCAAGGCGCTGAGCCTCTTTTTGTCTTGCTTCTTCCATTGCTTTTCGGGCAGCTTCCGCTTTGTTGTTATTGTCTTCATCTATGCGTTTTTTTATCTCTTCTTCTATCATTGAACCTTTCTGTCCGGGTCCAATCCAATACGAAGTTCCACCATATTCAATCTTTTCTGCAAATGCCAAAACAGATATAAAAAGGCATAAAATTGCTGCAATATTTTTTTTCATTTTTTCCTCCGTTAGATTTCCGTATTAAAAAGTTTATCCAATAGAGTCGATAAACCGCTTACTGTTGGAACATAACCCGCAGAATCACGCACAAATGAACATTGGTTTTCTGCGTCTGTCCCTTTCGTATAGGCATTTTGTGGCAAAAGCAGCCGGTTACCGTTTGCATCAATATCGCAGACATATACACCGAGTGCAAAATGCTTTCCGTCATTGAAAGAAGTCAGACAGTTCTGTAACGCATAGAGCGTATTAAGTCCGTTTTCTTTTACCAGAGGAAATGCCTGCATTAAACATTCTGTCAAACTGCACACATTTACATATAAATCTGATTCTATGCCAGAAACACAGAATGACTGAGCCAGATTAAAACAGCCGTGCAATTTTTGAAGGTCAGTTTTTGTACTTACACACGAAGAACACAATTGTGCAAATCTGTCAAAGCAGATAAATGCATTTTCTATTTTTGAAAGATCAGCAATTCCAAAGGACCAGTCTGCAGAACAAGAAAACTGCTGTGAAACCATCATACAGATTTCTTTTCCATCAGGAACCGTATGCAGAAAGGAATCAAACCACTGCTTGTAATTCCATCCTGAATTTGCCTCTGTTCCCTCACAGCCGCATAACCAGAGTGCACAGTTTCGAAGTTCATACGCAACTTCGAATTCAAAGCCAAAGCAGGTATCAAAACCAATGAATAAAAGTTTTGTTCCTTCCATACTCTGGTCAATGGCATTCCGAAGTTTAGAAAGTGCAAGATACGAATGGCTGGTATCATCTATGGCAAAAGCACGCACAGCATTCTGTTTTTCTGCAGATACAGAAGATTCAAAGCCGCTTCTCCAGCCGGTTCCATGCCCCCACATGACAAGACCATACTGTCTGGCAGGATACATATTTTTTGCAAAGGAGAGTATGCCGCACAGTGTCGTTTCAGAACCCATATCAAGTTCAGTTTCTCTGTTTGCATACACTTCTAACACAGGACAGTCTATGCGTTTTGAACAGAGCGTACGGTTCATGCCGTCTGCATCATGCACAATTTCATACAAACGTGTACCGCTCCAGTTACCGTCACTGGTATCGTATCCGGGACTTCTGTCTATCAGTGCAAGAACAGTTACCAGCGGATTACATATAGCGGCTTCCATTTCGTTCATATCTTCCAGTGCAGCAGATTCAAGGTTGTTATCAGCAGCAAGATATACAACGAGTGTCAGTTCTCTTTCTGAACCTGGACTTTCCTGACCAAAAGACGGATCATCCGGATTAGAGACGACAACATAGCCCTGACAGGACACAAAAAAAAGCATACTGAAAATAAATGCACAAAAGTTTTTCATCCTGCCTCCTAAGCTGCATACAAGCCAAACGGGTCTTCCCACACGGATCCGTCAGAAAAAAAAATCTGTTTTACAAATGCATTTTCCACCTGATACGGAGCATTGATATGACCTCCAAGCACTGAATCAAGACTGATAACAATTTCACGCGATTGAAACGGTTTAATTTTCTGCAGGTATGTTGACTCAACCATATTTCCCAAAGGAAGACAGACATCTCCGTCTGAATCAAAAACCAGAAAACACAGGGTAAGTGAGCGGATTGTTTTATCACTTACATTTGAAACAATAAAATGTGCACCGGCTGCATGGTACAAAGAACCGCTGCTTCCGACGCGGACAGAACTTTGCGTAATGACATACGGAGGACTGGCATTCTGCTGACTGCAGGAAACAAAAGTTAAGACAGACAGAAGACACAGTAAACAAAATTTATTCTGAAATTTCATCACTCCCCCTTGCATTCAAAAGTAAACCAAAAGCCGATACCGCTTTATCTTCACTGTTAACCTGCATAAGCAGATTCTGCGCACGTTTAAGGTCACCGGATTTGTAAGCCGCTACTGATTCAAATGTACGAATGACAGAACTTTCTCCATCCATTTTTGCGATTATTTTTTCAGAGCCCTGTACATCTCCGCATGAAAGCAGACGGGCAGCCTCAGAGCACAATTCTTCAAACCGACGGACAGAAATACAAAGTACGGTTCCGCTTGCAGACTGACTTACCGTAAACCTGACTGTTTCCCAGCCTGCCTTTTTTGCAACCAGTACCCTGTCAATACATTCAGGAGGAATACAGACAAAGCCCTGAACATTTGAAACTGCAATCATTTTTTCATCATCAAATACTGAATAGCCTGCAACAGGCTTCTGATCTTTTGCACAGAAAAAACAATACGCATCTTTTGTATCCACGTGTAAAGGATTTGTCTGACAGGAACACAATGACAACAGCAGAATACAAAAATTGAAAAACAAAATCTTTTTCATTCATACACTCCTTTTATTTTTCCATTTTCATCAAGATAAAACCTGATTAACGATCCGTCTTTCTGATAAACGGTTCCGACAGGATTCCATGCAACTGTTTGTTCACGAATTTCAACCGGCTTAGATTCTTTAACCGGAGTAAATAGCAGACTGTACATTGCAACAAGCGAATGGATTTTCTGCACACATTCAGAACGAGCCAGCTCAAACGAAACAGCCAGCACATTTCCTTCTTTCGTGCACGTAAATGTAAAAAAATCAAGATCATGCTCCAGACAGAAATCAGAAAGCGATTGCATAAAAGAACAAAAAGACTGCAGTTCAGAAAAACAGATCATACCTGCTGCACCGGTAAGTTCAGTTTGGATATGAACCCCGCTTTTTTTTACAAGGGAACGGAGCTGCTCTGAAAGTAATTCAGAATCACTTACCGGCGAATATAATGATTGTGCTGATCTTGTCCACGAAACAGAAAATACAGGTTCGTTGTTTATGTAGGAAAGATTTGAAACAAGAGAATTAGTTTTTTCCTCATGAACTATTACCTGCTCAGGAAAACAATCAGTCGTTTCAAGCGATATCTGATTTTGCAGGACACTAAGAGAATTAAGCATTCCCTTATTTGTACATATATTATCAAGAACAGCTGAAAGTCTTAAAACAGAATCATCTTCTAAACTTATGGCAGTAACAGTTTCAAGCGGCTGTTCAATCATCTGCTGTTTTCCCAGAAACAAGCCAGAAAGCATATAAGACAGAAAAAATATAACAGTAAGGGATGCACACAGCACAAATGCGTATAAAGAGGGATTATGCATGCTGAATACAATTCGATTCCTGTTTTCTTCAAGACATAAACGGGCAGTCTGTTTACCCTTATATTTTGCAAGCGTCACTGTATCCATAACGGCAACAGAGGCAAACAGTCCTTTCTTAGAAAGATAATACTTTGAATCGATGCAGCATCTTTGAGAAAAACGAGGATGGATTTTTTCAAGCTGTCGAGAAATATAAAGGTTGCGCTGCTTCTTTCTGAGTAAAAAAGGCATCTTTATTGAATACAACTCATAATCGTCACGGCGGATAATCTGTCTTTTACTCACTGTCGCCTCCGTTAGTTATGCAGGTTCCCTTCCGCTTACCTAAATGAGTCCATTCACATTCGTACACTGTTTTTCCCTGAAGGTTTGTTTTAACGCAGACGGTCATTGATTCGTCCGGCCACAAACTGCGGCATACGTGTACAAAATCACTTACCGTTCCGTTTTGAACAGCCTGTGTCATTCCGCCAACAACAAAAGAATCGTGCGTAAGTTCCTGATATAACAGCGATGTTTTCTGAAAAACTGCAGCACAAGATTTTCCCGCAAAGAAAAAACCAGCACCACACATTACAAGAATTGCACAACAGGAAATCACTTCAATCAATTTCATACACCTGGTCTCCTCTGTAAAATGATTCGTACTGACCACAGACAGCCTGATAGCGTACGTTGATGAACGCAGTCAGCGAAAACAGTACAATTGATACTGCTGCAATAATGCAGAGTGTTGCTGAATATACAGAACCTTCAGTTTTACTTCCATGAACAGATGTCTTCATTTTTCCCATTGCCTCCTTCTATTCCGTCTGCTCCGAATGAATAGATGACGTATGCAAGCCCTGCAGGTGCAGCTCCCGGATACCCCACACTTCCGTCGGGTGCATACGTGTATGCTTTTCCCCACGGATCCTGCTGTACACACCGGTCAATATAGGGGCCGCTCCAGCCTTCGGGAACGGGAACAAGCACCGGTTTTTGCCACAGTGCAGAAAGCCCCTGCTGTTCGGTAGGAAAGACACCGCAGTCAAGATAGTAGGATTGCAGCGCTGCCTTATACTGTGCGATTGTCTGTTTTGCCGAAACTGTTTTTGCCTGATCAAGTGCTTTAAGCGCAGAAATTCCAACTCCTGCAGAAAGAAGTGCGCCAATTGCAAGAACTGCAAGCGTTTCAACAAAAGTAAAACCACTTTCTGATGTTTCATTCTGATTTCTCCTTTTTTTCATAAAGACTCCTTGTTATATACTCCACGCAAACAGCAGGGGTAAGAAAATCTGTTTAAGTAAGATTGCAATATACATACCGGTAATCAGGATTAGTGATGGTTCTAAAAGTGAAAGACAGACAGTCTGTTTTCTTTTCTTTTCAGAAGAAATTGCCTGTTTTATCTGAGAAAATGCATTACATAGATTTCCCGTTTGTTCTGCAATACGAAGATACATTCCCATTGAAGGATGCAGTGATTCGAGTGCACTTACCGGAGAATAGCCTTCCCTTAAAAGCTGCAGTGATTCGCATAACGTTTTTTCAAGTTTAGAACCGCTTTTACATACATACAGTGACTGTTCCAATGCTTCAAAAAGACTCATGCGCTCAGAAAGTAAGAATTCAGTTATAATACAGACAAGCAAAAACTCATCAACTGAAAATGCACTGAAGACAAAGAGACATAAAACGAAAGCCGATGGAATAAAAAACAAAAGTGCAAACAGTACTTCACCAAACACAGTAGAATAAAACTGACTGTCAACTGCAGGAAATAAATCTGGAGCCTTAAGAATGAGAAGTACGGTTCCTGACAATGCAAGAACAACAATAAAAACAGGATACAAAAGCGCTGCACAAATACGTTCCCGGCTTTGTGAAAGCTGATTTTCAAGTTCATGCAAAAAAGAAAACGCCTTATGCAAAGAACCGGATCTTTCACAGGCAAGCAGGACACCTCTATACCATCGGGGTACAAAAAGCTGTTCTGTCTTTAACAGGGCGTCGCATACAGATTCACCATGAAAAAGTTTCTGTTGAACAGAATACGCAACCGCCCGCAGCTGTTTATTTACCTGTTTCATCTGACTCAACGCAGCACATGCCTGATACAGAGAAACACCAGAAATCAGCAGTTCTGATAAAGCCTGTGTAAACGAAAACCGTATACTCTGTTTCATGCTCTCTCCTGCAGATGACAGTAAGTCTGACGGTAGCGGCGTACCGTTGCAGCAAGCACACCTGCTTCAAGGCGCTGAACAATAACGCCTCGAAGAACTGCCTGAACAACAGAACGGGTTACGGAAAGTTCACATAAACGCATGACGGCCTGAGAAGCTGTCGCAGTATGGAGCGTTGCAAGTACCAGATGACCGGTAAGCGCTGCCTGCACTGCTGTCTGAGCCGTAGCTTCATCACGAACTTCACCAATCATAATTACATCGGGGTCCTGTCTGAACACAGAACGGAGCACGTCAGAAAAATCAAATCCTGTGTCCGTGCGGACTGCGATCTGTGTAACTCCGGGCAACACATACTCCGGTGGATCTTCTATGCTGACTAATTTTTTTGTTCCGTCGGATTTAGCGTGCATGTACTCAAGCATTGCTCCTGCAGTAGTAGATTTTCCTGAACCTGTTGCACCACAAATAAGCACAAGACCAAATGGAATACTGCACATCTGTTGAACTGCAGCAAGTTGACGGGGTTTAAAACCTAAAGCAGAAAGTGCAAGCGGCATACGCTGTACATCAAGTAAACGAAGGACAACGGATTCTTCTGCTTCTGTCTTTTCTTTCTTTACCGCGGGGACACAGGAAACACGCACATACACCGGGTGATGATTCATTCCATAAAACGCAAACTGTCCGTCCTGAGGTTTCCGGCATTCTGCAACGTTCAGATTTGCAAGAACCTTTATGCGACGGATAAGCGACACTGCAATCGTTTTATCAAGTTTTTCATGTTCACGAAGAATTCCACTGATTCTGAAGCGCACACACAAGCCTTCTATATGTATGTCTGTTGCATTCATATCGCATGCGTTTGCAAGAAGACTGTCCAGTAAGGCGGCGGCAACATTTTCTGCCTGTTCAGATGATGATTCACTTTCTGTGCGGATTAATGAAGACGGTCGTTCATCAGATTTAAAAACACTGCTTACTTTTTTGGTAAACTCTGAAAGCGCTAAGACAGAAAACTCAATGCGGGGACAGGTTGTTCCAAAGAAAAGCTTTACGGAGCGAATCAGACGATCACATACATCATTGTTTTTCTGAACAAGTCCAAACACAATACATTCTGAACTCTGAGAAAGGACTACAACTTTATTATACAGACAGAATGCCGGTGAAAGCAGAAACTCATTTTTCATCACATACCTCCGGAATCAATTCGGTAATTACACGGCTTACGGTCCACTGTTTTTCATCAGAAGCATCCTCTTCAGTGCTGTCTACTTCCCAGTGAGGAACAAGATAGATGACCATTTCTGTATGCTCCTTTGAAGAAGAAAGGGATTTAAACAGCATTCCTAAACCTGGGATTTGAGACAGAAGCGGAACTCCCTGTTCAGCAGATGAAGTTTCATTCTGTACCAGACCGCTTAAGATAATCGGTTCTCCGCTTTTTGCACGAACTTGTGTCGTAACCATTTTTTCGCTGGTAGGCGGAGGATTACCCGTTTTTTTAGAAAGATCTGCTCCCTGCCGTGAAACAGACGCCGTAATATTTGAAGTAATCATACCGTCGCCGCTTACCCAGCCGGTAATCTCAAGAGTTAAACCGGAAACAATTTCGCGCGTAACGCCTGTATACACCGGCTTACCGGTTGCAGGGTCAATGTTGTTGTCACGATAGCGATAGGTATTTGTATTCCTGAAGGATATGGTATTTCCGCTTACTCCGTACAACGTTGTATCTGCAAAAACAGATGCATAATTTTTGTTGAGTGCAGACTGTAACGATGCTGCAAAATCAAGTCCGAATGCAGAAACAACATTCAAATTCAGACTAAGCACAGAACCTAACAAAGCAGAAACATCATTTTTGTCTCCCAGTTTAAGACGGTTTGCTGACAGAGACTGTTCCCAAGAAAAATCATCAGTATTCTGATATTGAATTATGAGCACATCGTATCTGACTCTTTTTACCGGAGTGTCAAGCGTTTCCAGAAGTGAACACAACAGTTCATATTCTGCATCACTTCCAGAAAAGAAAAACTGCGTATCCTGAGTTGTCTGTGTAATTGCGGGTGCAGAAATTGCAGGCGGAAGATGCTGCAGTAAATCTTTAACGGTAATGTACTGAAGCTGAACAGTATAAAGCGAAAGGGGAATATCACACAATCCAAGAAATGATTCTATCTGTGTATGAATTGCATCAGATGCTTTGCATAAAAATGATTTTGTACCGGGAAGCAGAACCGTATCCAGTTTTCCAAAACGGGCTGCCAGAAGTGAAACACATTTTTCTGCTGAAATAAACGAAAGCACATACTGTTTCCACTGCCCTGCACCGACAATGTAATGCACATCGTTTACCACGACATCCTGAACCGCGTATTCTTCCTGCAAAAGATTCATCAGGTATGCAAACGAAACATCTTTGCACACAATATGCTGAATCTGATTTTGGGCAACAGAACTGAACACAAACTGAAAGCCGGTTAATGCAAACAGTTTTTCAAGTAATTCACTGACGGTTACATTCTGAGCATCGACGCAAAAACTGTCAGAAGATGCAGAGCCGGTAACGCTGCACGTACGCGAAGAAGTATTTACTGCTGTCCGCTGCGAAGGTGTAACTTGAACTTCGCGAACAATACGAAGAAAGCCACTGTCTTCACTCAGTGAGTATCCGTTACCCAGCTGACGCACCAAAGACGCGACAAACTGACGCGCAGAATTTCCTTCTGCATGAATTGAAACCGGTGTGTCAGGAAGCGTGTCATAGGAAATTTCACAGCCGAAGAAAACTGCAATTTTTTCAACAATCCGTGAAGGAGTCATGTCACTTGCATCCATCTGCCAAAGGGAACTGTCTTTTTGCGGTTGAGAAAAAAGAAGACGGGTTACCGTCCAGACTGAATCTGATTTGATTACGTATAAACGCTGAGACCGCAGAAACAAATCAAACGCCTGTTCAAAATCCTGGCCGGTACAGCGGAATGTTGCGCGGCCAGAAACAGTATCATCCGCAGAAATTGAAATTCCCGAATACAGACTGAGCATGTAAAACAACTCGGTGTATTCGCGATCTACAAACTCAAAGCCTTCAAGCATTGAACCGGATGTCTGCTGTGCAACACAGGGATGCGTTAATGCAAGACATGCTAAGGCTGCCACAATTACGATGATTTTCTTTCGTGCCATACACTGTAGATATAGACGCGGGAAATCAAAAATGGACACTAAATGAGGGGGAAAATGAGATTTTTTTTATTTATTTTTGGTGAAAGCGCATTTTTATGTAAGGAAGTTCAATTCTTGCCGCTATTTAAATCAAAAATTCCTTTAAAAACAAAAAACTCTGCCGGTTAAGACAGAGTTCTTTTCGCGCCCCCTGCAAGGATTGAACTTGCGACAGACGGATTAACAGTCCGTTGCTCTACCAACTGAGCTAAGGGAGCATCATTCTTGCGAATGTAGTGTGATAGTACTACATCCGAAGAATTTTGTCAATAGGTTCCGCTATTTATTCAGTATAAACTCAACACGGCGGTTTTTCCAGTTTACGTTGCGGTCTTTGGTGTTGGCAACAGGCTCTGTACCACCCTTACCTTCTACCGAAAGACGGCCTGACGAAATACCCAGACTTACCAGCTGCTGGCGTACATATTCAGCACGGCGCAATGACAGCGGAATAAGTGCCGGTCCCCACTGCGAAGGATTGTCCACCGTCTCTTCGTTGGGATTATCTGTAAGGCGGTTTGCATGACCAACAATCGTTACATTGTAGTCTTCAAACTTCTTGAGGATTTCTGCAATACGTTTAAGTACGCGTTCGTTGTTAGCCTTCTGTTCTGCGGTAATACCGGAAGTAATGGTTCTGCCGTCTGCTTCTTTTTGTCCCGCCATTCCAAAGTCAGCACTGTCGCTGCGGAAAATAATAGACGGAACCTGCATCTTAAGAACGTCACCCACACGGATTACCAGAACATCAACATTGATTTTTCCTTCAACAGAACTAGTCATGCCCAGTTCATCGGTTACGGTAAAGACATACGGATAATCCATTGCAGACTGAACCAGTTCACCGTTAGAACCGCGTCCGTCCCATACAAGCTGTTCGGTAATTGCAGACTTTCCGCTGGTGCGCCAGAACTCACGTCCGTTGGGATCGTTTATGACAAATGACCATGAAGAAAGTTTTGCTTTTGTTGAACACTTAAGCTTGATGAACAGGTCATCATCGTTACCGTCGTTGTCAGGACTGAAGTAGCGCGGTGAAGTCTGAACCGAAAGCACTGGCGGTGTTGCAGTACAGACAAACGGTACGCTTACTGCATCTACACTGTTTCCTTTTGCATAGACAATGTGCAGTTTTCCGGTAACCGTTCCTTCATATACAGAATTATTTTTGTCTTTTCCATCCCATGTAATTGAAGCAGGTAACTGAGACTTGAAATCATCCTGAGTCCAGGTGCGTACAATCTGTCCTGAAGAAGAGACAATGTTAAACGTATATGACTCTATTGAATCAGAGAATGCTGTTTTGATTACAAACTTCTGACTGTCGCGGAAACCGTCACCGTTGGGAGAAATTGCATCATAGTCTGCAGTGACGTAGGCTTTTGCTTCACGGGTATCAACAGTTATGTGTTTAATCTGTGCTGAACCAGTGTTACCCGCTGCATCAGTAGAAATAATGGTAAGTACATACGAGCCGTCTTTTACCACGTTGCCCTTTTCATCAGTTCCATCCCAATTAAACGAAGGAATAGTTCCCTGCCATGTGTATGTTCTTACGGGAGAAGCGTTAGCATTTGATTCAGACACAATTGTTCCCGTCCACT
Organism: uncultured Spirochaetaceae bacterium; assembly: GCA_902766125.1. Taxonomy (GTDB): domain Bacteria; phylum Spirochaetota; class Spirochaetia; order Treponematales; family Treponemataceae; genus Treponema_D. The sequence goes on from CACXCG010000003.1 coordinate 45,036, forward strand.
TAGTTTCGTTACTTGCCTGGACTGTAAACGGAATGTTCTGCTTTTTTGACACACCGTCGGGAGAGAACAGAATGTACGGAGCAGTAAGTACAATTTCAGGAGCTGCAGAATCAAGCACAATTCCTGATCTGGTTGCTTTTGAATGAGTACCGCTGTTTGCAACTGTTGTAAGCGTTGCACTGTATGTTCCGTCAGCACATGCTTTACCGCTATCGTCCAGACCATTCCATACGATTGAAGCAGGAACTGAGCCAGTACCGCTTATGGTGCGCACGGTCTTTCCAGATTTATCGGTAATGATAAGGTCATAAGACTTGATTCCGCTTGCAGCCTTTACATACGGAATAAAACTAACTGACTTAACAGAACTCTTTGGATTAAGAGAGAATGCGGGAACAGATGCAGAAAGTGCAAGTTCTGTTTTTGAAGTATCCAGTGTAAACGGTTTTGTACTGAAGCTTGCAGTGTTTCCTGCTTTTTCGGTGACCGTCAGCGTATACGAATAAGATCCGTCGGGTGCAAGAGAACCGTCATCGGTTTCTCCAAACCACAGAACTCGGTTTTCAACACTAGAACCAAAGTTAAAGGTCTTTACCACTTTGCCAGAACTTGAAATAACAGTACCTGTCCATTCTTTAACACCAGTCCACTCAGGTTCCGCGGCACTGGTCTGGCGCTGCATAATCAGAAGTGCATCCTGATTTCCATCGCCATCCGGAGAGAAGGTTTCTACATCTGCAGAAGCAGTTGCCTGAGGAGCGGTTACATCAAGTACAAACACCGGAGACTTTTTAATTCCGCTGTCGTATCCGTTAAGATATTTTGCATTTACCTGAGCATAGTACCGTCCTTCTGCAAGGCGGTTTCCTTTGCTGTCAGTTCCATCGAACACAATTGAAGAAGGAGGATTGTCTTTTCCGCTGTAAGAACGAACGACAGTTCCGTCAGCTGCATTAACGATATCTACATTCCATGAAGTGAGCGCATTTGTTTTTGAAGCAGGCTTTGCAATTGAAACTGCAAGGGATACCGTATCCTTTACACCGTCTGCGTTAGGAGAAAAGAATTTGTCTGATGCGATTGAAATGGAAACAGAAGGTTTTTCTGCAGAGTAAATGATGTTTGCAATCTGTGCTGCATCTGAAGTGTTTCCTGCTTCATCTGTTGAGACAACACGATACGAATACACACCGTCAGGAACAATTGAACCGTTATCATCAGTACCATCCCAGTCAAGAGAAAGCGGAGCACTCTGAGTCCACTTAAAGGTCTTCTTCACATTGTTTTCGTTATCAACAATCATGCCTGTCCACATGGATTCCGTAGAACCAGACTGTGTTATATGCAGCGTTGCTTTTGCACCTTCACCGAAAGTCTTTTCTGATTCAGAAGGCTGAGTAAGTGAAATGTGCGGAGCGGTATTGTCAACAATAACCTGCAGTTTTGATGTGGTTGCCGTGTTACCGTTATCATCCGTTGCAGAAAACTGATAGTAGTAGGTTCCGTCGGGCGCAAGAGAACCGTCATCAAAATATCCGTTCCAGATAACCGTGTCAGGAACTTCAACTCCCTCTTTAGGAGTAAACAACTGCGTAAAGAACGAACCTACCGTAATTGAATCGGGGCGCTTGTCTTTATTGCCGATGATACGCACTATGTTTCCTTTTGCATCAGAAATAATAAAACTCCATTCTGCAATGTAGCGCTTTTCTTTTATCTGCAGGGGAACTTCAAGCTGATCCTGAATACCGTCATTGTTGGGCGAAATGTATACCGGACCTTTTTCTGCAAACACAGGTGCAGTACACACACAGAGCGCAAAAGTAAAAATCAGTTTTGTTTTGTTACGAAAAATCATATTCATTACTCCTCACCATCCCACAAGATGATTTCAGGGGCAGTGGTATCTGCAAGTCCCAGATCCATGTGCATTCCTGTGCTTATAATCTGAAGACCGTCATAGCGGTTCTGCCATGCAATAGACGGACCTAATTCACTCTGTTCCCAGTCTTCATTCCTGCTTGAAAATTTATTTGAATTGATTGCAAAGCGTATGTGCACACCGATTGCCGGTAAGCTGAACGGAACTCCGCGGGCTGCTTCCTGTGCATTGAACGTCCATTTGAAAGTCAGACCAACAATGCTCTTGTATGCAAAACCGATTGCCGTATCAACAATTACATTCTGAAAGAACGGAGCACTTACATCTGCACTGACTGCTCCAGAAAAACCGCGTTCTTCAAACAGCGTTGCACTCAAGGAAACGCGAGGTGTCAAAATAGAAGGATACGAACTGTCTAAATCGGAAAGCGGTTTACCTAAATTTAAAAGTGCAATACCTAAGCGCGGTTTACGCAGAAAGGCAAAGTTATCAAACTGGTAAATCATTCCCAGATCAGCACCAATGGTAAAATCAGAAGTGTCACCAAAATAAAATCCGGTATAAATGTTTGCACCAACAGAAAGTTTATTTGTAATGTCTTTTGAAGCACCTGCATGAATGATAATATTCTGTCCTAAATCCATACGGGTCATATCGGCAAAGGTAGCCTGAGCTGTTGCTGCAATGACGCACCAGCGGTTAGGAAGAATGGTTCCCAGCTGAATAAAATGTCCGAATGATGAATCAGAGGCTGTATCGAATGCAATCGAATAGCTTGCGTTTACCGCAGTACGCTGAGACAGAGCCGTAAGCGCAGGATTAAACGTAATCGATGCAGGAACAACGGAAGCTAAGGGACCTCCTGTTGCAGAACCCGCACCCGAAAGCAGCTCCGGATCAGAGAATTCAAATATATCTTCACTACCAACCGGTGGATTATACGCCCACACACTGCCACATACTATAAGTAATGCAAGCATAAATACGCTCTTTTTCATGGAGCACCCCCATATTTTTAAAACCTAAGATGTCTGGAATTGTAACATATTACCAAGTTATTTTAAAGCACTGCCGGTAAGACGGTTTTCTACGGCATCTATGACACTGTCGGGCGTGCTGGCTCCGGCGGTAATGCCAACGGTTTCAAGTTCAAAAAAATCTTCTGGGATTTCATCTGCCGTTTCTATAAGACATGCTTTAGCAGCAAGCGTAAGGGCTGACTCATACAGTCTTCTTGTATTTGCTGAATTACGGCCGCCAATGACAATGATTCCGTCAACATTTGAAAGTGACCGTAATGCCTGCTGGCGTTCAAGGGTTGCCGTACAGATTGAGTCAAATACTTTAAGGTCGGGATTTTTCTGTTTTAATATTGAAGCAATTTGTGCAAACTGATCAGGACTAAACGTTGTCTGAGCAAGCAGAACTGAATGTGAAGGGAGTTCAAGAGACTGCGCTTCTTCCGGAGTCTGAACTACCACACACTGTCCGTTTGCATACGCTGCAATACTGGTTACTTCTCCATGATTTTTGTCACCTGCAATGATAATCGTATACTGTTTTGATGACCATTCTGATGCACGCTTCTGACTTACATGAACCCGGGGACAGGTTGCATCTATAACACAGGCACCCGTTTTTTTTATGTCGGATTCAGTTTGCGGAGTTGTTCCATGTGCACGAATGATTACCGTATCGTCTGGAGTCAGATTAGAAAAGTCTTCTGCATCAAGCACTTTCAGTCCGCGTTCAGAAAGAGAAGCAAGCACTGACGGATTGTGGATTAACGGTCCTAATGTATACACACAGCCTGAGTCATGCGGACAGGACAGCGCTTTTTCCGCACTTTCGACAGCACGCTTTACTCCCATGCAATAGCCCAGTACTGCGGCACGGACGACTTTCATGTATTCCCCCAGAAATAAAAAAAGCACCCCTAAAAACAAACGCTTTCAGGGATGCTCCATTGCTTACACAGCACAATTACTGTTCTGCAAATTTACGTGCTGTCTGTTTGCGGGGACGAACGCGGTTTGCGTTTTCACCCGGTTCCCAGTGACGGCGCATGAATGAAATGAATCCCATGCTGATAAACATAGAAGAGTAACAGCCAGAGATAAGACCGACAGTAAGTACCTTTGCAAAGTCATTGATACTTCCGGTGGTGAATACCAGAAGTGCAATTGCTGCAAACAGAGTGGTTACCGTTGTAATGATTGAACGGTTCAGTGTGTCTGTCAGAGACTTATCAAGGATATCATTGAAGTCTTTTGTATTTACCAGTTTCATGTTTTCGCGCACACGGTCAAGAATAACAACCGTAGCGTTGATTGAATAACCGACAATGGTAAGAACACCGGCAAGTGTTGTGGTAGAGAATTCTGTCTGAGTCCAGGTAATGAATGCAAGCATGATCAGAACGTCATGCAGCAAAGCAATGATAGCACCCAGAGCAAAGTCCCAGTGGAAACGGATTGTTGCATACAGCCAGATAAGCAGCATGGTAGCAAGTGCAAGCAGGATTGACTTGCGTGCAAGTGTCTGTGAGAACGATGATGCTACGAAGTCTGTCTTAACTACGGCAACTTTCTCTGCACCAAAGGCAGTATTTAACCCGTTAGCAATTGAAGAAAGCAGTTCTTCGCTGGAACCTTCATCACTTACACCAACGCGAATCTGGAAACTGCGGGCATCTTCTGTACCCAGTTCTTTTACCTGAGCATCAGAAACTGAAGCAACAGCACTGCGAACCTGATCAATAGTTGCAGCTCCGTTTACCGGAACATACAGAAGCACTTTTGCATCATCAGAAAGGCGTGTTGTTGAAGCACTGTCAACATACAGTCCGTAAGAATCAGCAGTAGCCGAACCAAGTACCGTTGCCTTTACACCTTCTACCGTGTTAAGTGCATCAGCCATAAGAGACACCGTATTGTTCTGTCCGAACGTAAAGGTCTGTGTGCGGTTTTCTGCACCTACGCCAGAAATAACAACATCAATTGCAGTGTTGGAAACATCCAAAGTAACATTTGCTTCTCCGCTGTAGGTTACTTCCATTGCAGCAGGAGCAATACGAACTTCTTCAATAAGACCCGGCTTAAAGTCAATGCTAAAGTTTAATCCCTTAGTAAAGAACCCAAACAGTCCGAAACCAATCACAAGTAAACTTAAAATAGCACATGCGAGGAATGCTTTATGAAATTTAATTATCTTCTTCATTATTTAATCCCCCAACCAATGCTGATGTTCTGTTTGTGAACTGCTTCCGTATTAAAGTCGAACAGCAGACGTGAAACAACCAGTGCGGTAAACACAGTTGAACAGACACCAATTGCAAGGCTTACTGCGAATCCCTGAATTGAACCGCTTCCCAGCTGAGACATAAAGATTGCAGCAATGAATGTTGTGATGTTAGAGTCCAGAATTGCCCACAGTGCGTTACCGAAACCGTTGGCAATTGAAGTTGCACGATCTTTACCAAGACGGCGTTCTTCTTTGATGCGTTCAAAGATAAGTACGTTTGCGTCAACTGCCATACCGATAGTAAGAATCATACCTGCGATAGAAGGCAGTGTAATGGTAAGGTTAAATGCACTTAAGATACTGAACATGATGTACAGGTTAAGCACCTGAGCAAGACATGCGTTAACACCGGCACCCTTGTACCAGATAAGCATGAATACCATGATTGCAGCAAGACCTGCAAGAATAGCAAACACACCCTGACGGATTGCCTGATCACCTAAAGAAGCACCAATAACCTGCTGGCTTTCTACCGTAAGAGGTACATCAAGCCAAGCGGTCTGCAGTACTTTCTGAAGGTTCTGTGCTTCTGTCTGACTGAAGCCGGAAATCTGAACGTTACCGGTGGGAATTGCTTCGCGGATTGTTGCATAAGACTTAATGCGGCTGTCACTTACGATTGCAATACCGGTTCCTACATTCTGAGCAGTAAAGTCACCAAAAATCTGTGCACCTTCTGAATCAAGTTCGAAGTTAACGGTAGGACGGCCGGTCAGCTGTTCCTGTCCGATGTCTGCTTTCTTAATGCACTTTCCGTCAAGAAGAACTTCCTTCTTAACGACAACATACGGCATCTGAGTATTCAGTAGATCAAGACCATAATCGTCCTGTGTGTAGAACCCCAGAACTTCGCAATCTTCAGGAATCAGGGAAGCATCAACAAGCTTTCCTTTTGAATCAAACAGGCTGTCTCCGTAGATCATATACTGAGACAGGAAATTATTTGTTGCATCAGAATCAACCACGCGGAAGTTAAGGATACCCTTACCCATGATGATTGAATTGATCTGATCGGTTTCTGCAGCACCAGGAAGTTCGATATAAATGCGGTCTTCACCCTGCTGGCGGATAACCGGTTCACTCAAACCAAAGCGGTCAATGCGGCTGGTAAGTGTTTCAATTGTCTGCTGCAGAGCCTGCTCTTTGAGTGCATCTACATCGATAGAAGAATCACCTACTGAAGCAACTACTGCATCAAGGTCTGCCTTAACGATGACATTCATACCACCGCTTAAGTCAAGACCAAGCTTAACTGAGTTTTTATAGTAGTTTTTATTCTTGAGGATTTCGTCACGATAACGCTTTTCGATCAGTTCGGTAAGTTCATCGCGGTCGAATGCAAGCAATGCGTCGCGCAGTGTCATAGGAGACGGAGCTTCTTTACCCATTGCCTTGTAGTTTTTGCGGGCTGCTTTGAGCAACCATTTCTGGTCGTCGGTAAGCAGTGCATCGGGATTTTCCTTTGCCTGAGCTTTCAGTGCTTCTACATCTTTCTGAGCACTAGAGCTGGAATAGTCTTTGATTTTTTCCAGAGAGCCAAGCGCCAGTGCCTGAGCATCCTTAGGCGTGCGCACATACCAGCTGAGCGACGGCCACAGGAACCAGAAGCAGAGTGCAAGAACTGTCAGGATAATTGCCAGACGGCTTTTCTTACTCATCTTTTTTTGCCTCGTTGTCTGAGTCTTTTATTTCTTCCGCCTTCTTTTTTGCATTGCCATCATCCTTTACATCTTTTTCGGTGATAACAGTTGCAATTGCAGTGCGGTTGAATTCAAGTTTACAATTGTCGTCTACTTTGATGACAAGTGTCTTTTCTTTAGGAGTTACAACAGTACCGTGGATTCCTCCGATGGTAACAACTTTGTCTCCTTTCTTAAGTGCTGCGATTTTCTTTTCTGTTTCTTTGCGCTCTTTGTTCTGGGGACGGATCATGAAAAATACATGATGACGAAAATCAGTATAAGCGGCAAAAACATGAACAGATTGCTGCCTGCAGCACCAGCTGCTGTTGTGTCAGTAGCGGACTGTAAAAACGGAATAAATGACATTACGGATTCCTTCCTTTTTCAAAAATAGTGTGAAGTAGTCTAACATTATTCAGGCTTTTATTCAAGAGAGCGTCAAAGACACTATTTATTTGCGCAGGAGGGTGTCTAATTCGGCATTAAGGCGTAAGAGACGTGCATCCTGAGGATTTAAAGCAACTACCTGCTTAAGGTAATACTGGGCACGACGCCAGTCAGATTTCTGGTAATACAGTTCGTACAGGCGGTACAGGGCATCTTCGTTACGGGGGTTTGCAGTAAGGCTTGAACGCAGGTCTGCAAGGGTTGCTTCTTCGGTTGCATCCAGGCGGCTTCGCTGATAGTACAGAAAGCTTTTCATGCGGGCACTGGCACTGTTTAAAAGCGTATCAATCAGACGGGAAGCCTGTTCACTGCGGCCGGTTGCAATAAGCGCTTTAATGTATGTCTGCTGGCACGATTCGTCAGACTTATTCTGTTCGTACAGCCGTGAAGCTAAATTCCATGCCTCTTCTGTCCGTCCCAGCGCAATACAGATATCAGCATGAGTATGAGAAGCCCCGGAAGGAGCATCACTTCGGGCAATCAGACGGGAACTGAGCGAATACGCAGAAGACCAGGAACCTGCCTTTACCTGTTCTGCAATACTTATGCTTAAAGCTGACAGGTTATCGCTCTGTTTCTCAAGAACTGCACTGGCAAGCTGTAATGCTGTCTTTCCGCCAACCGGAGAATTTGATGCAGAGGCAATTTCTGCGGCACGAAGCAATACGTCACTGTCTGACGGATACAGGGCAAGTGCCTGAGCAATTGTTTCAGCAGCATTAGAGGCACTCTTGTTCCATTCAAGCTGCAGCTGAGACCGCAGTAAAAGATAATCACGGGAAGTACGGTTTGTACGCGAATACACATCCAGCAAAGAAGATGCTTTTATGTAGTCGCCCTTTTTCATGAGGATTTGCGCACGCAGAAGTACATAGTCAAGGTTGTCGCCTTCAAGCTGATTTGCCCTGAGTGCAAGTTCTTCTGCTTCATCGTATTTACCCAGAGCATAGGCGGCACGGGCACCCACAGAAAGCAGCGTGTTGTCAGAGGGATAAGTTTTTATAAATGTCTGAACGGTTGCATACGACTGCGCATAGTCTCCGTTTTTATAGCTTAAATCCGCAAGTTTACGCGCAAGTTCAATACAGTCTTTAGCACCGTTGAAGGCTGTTTTTATGTACGACAGTGCAGAACTGAGGTTTCCTTTTTTTTCCTGAAGAAGCCCCATAAGATAATTTGCAATAACAGAATCCTTGCGTTTTTGCAGAGCCTGTGTTAATGCTGATTCAGCCATGGAATAATAATTTGAAGAAACACTGTCTTTCAAAAGCACAAAGGACGGAAGCACCAGCGTAAGAAAGTCAGTGTTGCCGGTACTTGAATCGTAGATGCTGTTACGCGCCGAATCAAGTGCACCAATGTAAGAGTTTGAACGGTCTACCGACGGCAGTTCCCAGTTGACATTCTGAGACGGATAGGCAAACGTAAGCATTTCGGTAACGGTAACTAAAAGGACTTTTTCGTTTTCTTCGTAACCTTCATTGCCCGATTTTCTAAGGGAAAGCGCTGCCTGCTTGAGCGATGCAGGAGATCCGTTTTCTACCTGCGCCATGATAGTAGAACTGATGGTTGAAAAATACGAACGCGATGTCTGTTTGGGAATAGGAATGCTTACCGTTTCATCTTCGGAGGGAACATACGGCTCTTCTTCATCTTCCAGAACAGAAACTGGTTCTTCGGTACTTGCAGCGGGCTTAGGTGTCGAAGCACACGACCACAGCAAGACGATTTGTGTAAAACACAACGCAAAAGAGAAAATAAATCCTGCTGCTTTGCGTTTACCGCAAGTCACTCTTCGTCAGTCTCCACTAAAGAATCATCTGCCATGTACGGAAAATCAGAATGATGCAGCTGCTGAATCAAAAACAGAACAATCAGCACAACACCGATTACAATTAAAATGAGCGGCCACCAGGTAACCATGACCCGCACCAGAGAATCAGTAATGATATTAAAGGAGAACAGTAAAAAACAGGCGCCTAAAACACACAGCACAATTGCCGGGAACAGATAGACTGAACGTACACGCTGCGTTGAATACATACTGGCAAGCTGAAGAGACACACCTGCAATAATGACGAATACAGGCCAGATCTGTTTCATGGTAACGGGAACAACCTGTCCTATGACTAAGAGCGAAAGAATTCCGGTAAGCAGAAGAAACAGTCCTACAAAAAGCGCAACCCCGCTCTGCATAAGGGCAAGTCCGACAAACAGCGTAAGCGCACCACAAACCATAAGCAGTACGGGAAGGAACGTTGTCTGAGCTTCAAAAGACTTGAGGGTAAGCAGACACATACCCAGCACCAGAAGCAGAAGCCCCGCACCCAATACAACGGCAAACAGGATATTCTGTTTTGTCAGAGGAACCTTGATTACTTTATCCAGCCATTTCTTCATAACGTATAGAATACACTAAGTTTTTGGTCTTGTCACTAGGTGCCATTTACATTTAAGTTCATGTCTGCTACAATCAATTATATGGTAAAAAAACACGCTATTCTGCTTACAGCTTTCTGTACACTGCTTGTTACGCTGGTAACTTCCTGCTCAAATCCCGGTCTTGCCAAAGAATCTGAACAGGAACAGCTGCGATCCCTGCTTACCTCTGCAAATCTTTCACAGGAAGAACGCTACGGCATTGTAAACACCATTGCGACCAACATGCTTGCCATAAAAGATTACTCAAACCTGGAACTGTTTTTGACCGAATGGGTCAACTCTCATCCTGAAGATCCATATAATGCATACTGGCTGCTTATGACTGCCCACGCATACCTTGAAAGCGATGCAGCACCTGTTGCCGAATACTATTTTGAACGCATCATAAACGACTACCCCGACCTGACCGTACAGGGAAAATCGGTACACTTTCTGTGCCTGCAGCATTTAATTCAGATCAGTTCTTCTTCTGCAAACCGCATCGTGTACTTTAATCAGCTTATAGACAACTTCCCCGACGAAGTAAACCTTACTGAACTGTACTACCGACTCGCACTAGAATACGAAGATGAAGGCGACTGGGATCAGGCTATTAAGACGCTTACGGTATTCCTTGAACAGGACGATGCAGCAACCATACAGATCAGCAGTCACCCCAACGCATACCTTCTGGCAAAACAGCTTATAGACTTTAACGACTCTCCCAAAGACTGGACATTTGAAACTCTGGATGCACTGGTTGCGGCAGTAAAGAAAGCAATTTCCAGCTACAACTACGGAGCTTTGGACAGCTATAAATCAAAAGTCAACTTCTTTGCCATGTCCTGGAGACAGAGCGCCACTGACGAAAACGCACAGGTAAACTTTTCTATGCGCGGCTACATGGTCGGTCAGCGTATTTATTACAGTGCCGAACTTGACGATTCTTCTTCGCCGACAGAAGCGTACCTTCGCACAACCGGATGGAGTAACTACATCAACGTATGGTATCTGTATTTCCGCAAAGTCAACTTCCCTGCAGATCCTGAAATCCACGGACGCTGGGAATGGGCAGGCATTTACTTCGGTGAAAAGCTGTGACGCGAAAACGCATTCTTTCTTTGCTTTGTGAAGCAGTATTATGCTGCTCTCTTGCACTAAGCCAGGTAACAGAAGAACCAGTACTCCTTACCGAAGACGATTTTCTTGAACTGATAGAAACCCTTTCTAACGACACCAATACCGAAGAAACCGAAGAAGAAATCGTAACTGAAGAAATTCTTCCGGACATAGAAATACCCGAGGCAGATTCCGCAGAAAAAGAACTTCCAGAGCGCAAAGCACTCGATATTGAAGGCATTGATAACGATCTGTGCAACCGCTTTCACAATCAGTTTTTAACTACGCACGGAAGACAGCAGCTGGTACAGGCATTGATAGATTCCGCCCCGTACCGTCCGTACATCAGAAAACAGCTGGAAGAAGCAGGTTTACCGTCGGTCATTCAGTATCTTCCCATTGTTGAATCGAATTACCGCATTCGTGCTGTGTCACGCTCAGGAGCAACGGGCTTGTGGCAGTTCATGGAAAACAGCATGGCACCGTTTCTGACAAAGAACGCCTGGTACGACGAACGCTATGACCCGTGGAAATCAACTGATGCCGCCATTGCAAAACTTAAGGATAATTACCGCATGTTCAACGACTGGGCGCTTGCACTTGCCGCTTACAATTGCGGTGCGGGTGCCATGAGCAGGGTGCTTTCACGCAATAAGGGAAAAGATTTCTGGTATCTTGCAGAACACAATCTTATCAGCGGACAGTCAGCACTGTATGTTCCCAAACTGCTTGCCATTGCAGATTTAGTTGAAAATGCAGAATATTACGGACTGGACGATGTTGCAGAAGCAAATCACCTCATAGATGACTCTGAAATAGAAGAATTTGACTACATTACCGTTGCGGGCATGTTCAGCATAAACCAGATTGCAGGCCTTACCGGCATAGAAAAAGAAACTGTAACGCGATTAAACCCTGCGCTGTTTAGAAACTGTACACCGGCGGGCGCAAAATACCAGCTGCGGCTTCCCAAAGGAACTGCAGAACAGGCTGAAACTGCGCTCAAAGATGCGGGAGTTGCAACAGATGCGGTAATCTACACGGTTAACAAGGGAGACACCCTGTGGGGCATTTCCAGAAAATACGGTGTTACGGTTGCAGATTTGTGTGAAGTCAACAATATAAAAGAAAATGGAATTTTATCTATAGGACAGAAGGTAATTGTGCCGATTTTTAAATGAGGAGTTGTGCGGTCAATGAAACGCTTTATCCAGTCAAAAGTAAAGGTATTATTCGTAAGCGTCCTGTGTGCAGGTGCCTTTTGCTTACCCCTTTCAGCACAAGAGTATTTTAACCAGTATCGGCTTACCCCCGAAGAAGAAGCAATGATAGCCGAAGAATCAGCCATTGCAAGCGGAAACGCATCGCCTGAAAACTCAGTCATGTCTTCTCAAAGTTTTATTCACTGGGGAAAGGGAACCTTCAGTTCTTCTGTTGATTTAGACATTCAGAAAGCAGGCATTGTCATTCCCAGCGGAAAAGCATCTGCCGTAGACCGCATTCAGATGAATCTTCCCAAGCTGATTAAAAATCCGCTTCTTTCCATTTACGTTGATGATGTAAACACTCTGGGCGATTTAGTATTGTCCGGAACCATTACCCTTGAACAGCTTACCGTCCTGATAAGTCAGGGAAAACAGACACCTCCTGTCTTTGCCTCTGGCGGAGCAAAACTGCAGACCCAGCATTCTCTCCAGCTGCAGAACATTGGTGCACTTCTGGTAAAGCACAAGACCCCCTACACTCCCCAGCAGCCCATCAACCGTGTTGCATCCCGCGCCTACAGCGGCATTATCATTGATGCACGCGGCACACTGCCGGTAAAGAATGAATTCATTTCAAGCAAAGTGTCACCCTGCCTGTTTCCCAAAGTGTACACTGACGAAATGGACCTGCTGTACGAACGCAACATGGTAGAAGCAAACATCGCAGTCCAGTCAGGAATTGTTCTGTATGGCTCAAGCGATAAACCTGCCGATTACAGAAGCCGTGTCGGTTCAGATCCGCTGTGGATTACCGCCCGTGCTGTATATGGTGTAAACCGCTGCGATCCGGTCATCTCTCAGGAAGACTATCTTCGCATTATGAGCGTAAAGGAAAACAGAGATTTATTGCGCCAGGGAAAGGTTGTCATACTGGTTGACGGTGATGAATTAAGTCATGCCGTAAGTGCACCGCGCAAAGATCTTTCATACTATATTTCTCTTAATCAGATTCAGGAAAACTTCCCCAAAGAACTGGTACCCGACACCATCATCATTGACGCACCACCGGGATTACGTTTTGAACTGGGAGACCTTAAGTTTGTTGCAGACAGCGCAGAACTTTTACCCGAAGAACAGTCGCGCATCATAGAAATTGCAGAATCCCTCAAGCGCTATCTGGTGATGAATGAATATTCAATTTTAGTCGAAGGACATACCGCAGACGTCAACAAACCAAACGGTCAGATGCAGCTGAGTATTGAACGCGCAAAGGCAATCATAGAAGCACTGGTTGCACAGGGTCTTGACCGCTCACTGTTTACCTACAAGGGTTACGGCGGAACTCAGCCCATTGCAGATAACTCTACTGCTGAAGGAAGAGCACAGAACCGCCGCGTTACCATTACCGTAACGCCAAAGTCAAGTTATATTCAGTATCAATAATACTGCTGAAGGGAAAGACTAAAAGGTAAGAGTTGAGGCATAGTCGCACGCCCCTGCTACGACGATGTATTCAGTATCAGTGATTTAGCATAGACGCAAGAAGACACACGCCTTCAACCATCGCTTCATGCTCATGGGGAGCAATGCGTGCATACAGTGTATCGGGTGTGTCATCAGCCATAACCGGAACTTTTTTCTGCACCAGAATTTTTCCCGTGTCACAGCCGGCATCAACCAAGTGAACGGTACAGCCGCTTTCTGTTTCTTTTGCCGCAAGCACTGCTTCGTGAACATTGTGTCCCCACATGCCTACCCCGCCAAACTTAGGAAGCAGCGCAGGGTGCAGGTTTATGATACGGCCGGCATATTCAGTTACGATCTTTCCGCCTAACACAGAAAGATATCCTGCAAGTACAATTGCATCGACATGGTAGTCGCGACACAAGTCAAGCACTGCATCAGAAACGGCAATGCGCTTTGTGTCCCGGTCAGCTTCTTTTGCTTTGTCGGAACCCAGGACAGAAAACGGACTGCGTATTTCTGCAGGAATACCGGCAGTTTTTGCACGCTCTAAGGCAAATGCATTTTTTGTATTGCTTACCACCAGCACAATGTGGTACGGGCAGTCAGCGTGAGCCTTTTCGTAATCAATGAGAGCCTGAAGGTTTGTGCCGCCGCCGCTTACCAGTACCGCTATGTTCATTATGCATTCTCCGCGTCAACAAAACGTGTCATCTGCTTAGAACCTTTGAACTCGCCCTTGATGGGTTTGTCTGTGTGTCCTACATAGCCGATTGCATACGCTTTCATGTCGGGGATTCCGTTCTTGTGATATTTTTTTGCATTCTTGTTGAACATATCAAGAATCTTTTTTGCATCTTCTTTTTTAACCGCAAGTACAAAACCGATTCCCATGTTAAACGTGCTGAACATATTCTTTTCGTCTGCACCACGGCGTACCAGTTCTGCAAATACCGGAGGAATGTCCCAGCTGTTGTTTACAATAACTGAACACAACTGTTTTTTTCCTGCCTTTGCATGAGGATACATACGGGGAAGGTTTTCGTAGAATCCGCCGCCGGTTACGTGAACCATACCGTGAACAGAAGCACGGTACTTTTTAAGCACTTCCATAACCGGCTTTACGTAAATGCGGGTTGGAGTAAGCAGCACTTCGCCAATAGTCTTTTTGGTTTTCTTACCGTTTACAACAAACGGATCGTTAAAGTTTTTTACCAGTTTGCGGATAAGTGAAAATCCGTTAGAGTGAGCACCTGTAGAAGAAAGTCCGATAAGAACATCACCCTCTTTGATTTTGCTTCCGTCAATGATATCTTTTTTGTCTACAACACCGACACCAAATCCGGCAAGGTCATATTTTCCGTCATCATAGAATCCGGGCATTTCGGCAGTTTCTCCGCCCAAGAGTGCACAACCGGTTTCAACACAACCGTCGGTAACACCCTTTACCAGCTGACCTGCAACTGATGCATCAAGTTTTCCGCATGCAACATAATCAAGGAAGAATGAAGTCTGAACACCAGAGCACAGAATGTCGTTAACGCTCATGGCAACGCAGTCAATGCCGACTGTATCGTATTTTTTTAATTTGAAAGCAATGTCAAGTTTTGTTCCCACACCGTCTGTACCGCTTACCAGTACCGGCTCTTTCATTCCTTTGGGAACTGCAAACATTCCGTTGAACGAACCAAGATCCGTAAGCACTCCGGGCACTTTTGCACGTGAAGCTTCCTTCTTGTACTTATCAACAGCACGATATCCTTCGTTTACATTGACACCAGCTTTCTTATAGTCGACACCCTTTGCCATACAAACCTCCTGTGGCTGAACAGGGTGTCAGTATAGCATAAAGTGTTACCCGTATCAACTGACAGCTACTCAATCGCTTTTGAAAGCAGTTCCGTCAGCAGGGGGATAAGCTGCTTTTTGCGCGACACGACATCCTTCATATAATAGATGTGTTCGTCCTGTTCGGGAAGATTTACTACCTGCTCAAAACTCTCGTCGCTTGCAAGGAACATGATGGAACTGAGCTTTGTAATGTCGGTTACCAGAAGCGCATGGAAAAGGGTTCCGTTTGCATGCCGTTCCTGATTAAGCGTATCAAGGAATTCCTGCTTGCGTTTAAGAATTTCGGTTGTGTCATCAACTTCTATCTGACTTACGGTGTATCTTACTTTTCCCTCAGAGTATTCTTTCATATCCTGACGGATAACTTCTATTGCACTGCGGCCGCCAATGTGACTTCCGCTTTTGATAATGTCATTTCCCAGTGTCTGAATATCAAGACCGGTAATGTTACTTAAGTATTCTGCAGTAAGCACATCGTATTCGGTTGTAGTTGCAGACTGCAGGATGAGCGTATCACTTAAGATTCCGCACAAAAGAAGCGAGGCAATCTGTTTGGGAATAGGAATGCGGTTTTCGCGGTACATGTTAGAAATGATGGTACTTGTTGAACCAACCGGCTTATTGATGAGCGTAATGGGATATCGGGTAGAAAATGTGTTAATGCGGTGGTGATCAATTATTTCCTGAATCACATAATGTTCAATTCCTTCGATTGACTGCTGCGGTTCATTGTGGTCTACAAGGATTACCTGAATATTCGGTTCGTGAAGCAGATCACTTTCACTTATCATTCCGATAACCTTTTCGTTTTCGTCAACAACAGGAAGACAGCGGGTCGGACTTGCAGCAAGCAGCGGTTTTATTTTGTGAACCGGATCATCTGCATAGACAGCTTTAATTGTTTTTTCTGCCATATCACTGACAGGAGCAGAATATTCAATAAGCATTGCAGTGGTCATTGTTGAATCGTGGCTTAACAGAATGGACACATGATTTTTCTGAGCAAGTTCCCGCAGCTCTTTGCTGACCAGATAATCTTTGGTAATGATCAGTGCACGGACTTTTGATTCAATGCACAGTTTCTGTATGTCTTCGCGGTCACCGGTAATGACAAGTACATTTTCTGTCTTGTGTTCTTCCAGAAGCCGGCGGAACGTTTCGACATCATCATCACCTACCATAATCGAATAGCTGAAACATTCATCTGCATCAAATTCAACAATGGGAGTTGCGTTGAGTGTTTTTTCTATCAGTTTAAGGCTTGCCGTAAAAATATCATTCCGCTTGGGATTTAAAATCTTAAAGGAATTGAGGGCAAACGCATTGTAATTCAAAAGGCCTTTATAGGTTCCCTGTTTATCAATTATGGAAAGAACCGGAACTCCTGTGCTTACCATTTTGTCTACCGCTTTCCAGAGCGACTCACCTTCATCAACCGATTCGTAAGACTCACTCATGTAGTATTCGGTTTTGGGATTTAAGTCAGGAAGATACTCCGGCGGTTCAACGTCAAAGCGCTTAAAAATGTATTCTGTCTGCGGCGCAAGCTTTCCTGCACGGGCTGCAATATATTCTTTTTTTCCCAGAAGATGCTTTAATTCTGCATAGGCTTTTGCTGCAACAATTGCATCTGTATCCGGATTTTTGTGACCGATTATATAAACCTTCTTTACCATAGCGACATTCTACAGCGTTTTTCTTTGTTGAACAAGATGTCCCCTTATGCTATCATGCAGGAACGAGGTACTATATGAATTCATTAACGGCAACAACATACGATCCATCTGATCTTCCTGGTGCATTTGTAGAAATGTATGGCGGAACAAAAGAAAGCGTTTCTGTGTTTTCTTCACCGGCACGCATTAACATCATCGGAGAACATATTGACTACAATGGTGGCGTCGTATTTCCTGCAGCAATCAACCGCTACCTGTATGTTGCCATCAGGAAGCGAAACGACAGTAAAATCATTTACAACGACATTCACTTTCCCGGAACCTTTACCTTTGACATTAACGACAACTTTGTATTTGACAAAAAGAATGACTATGCAAACTATCTGAACGGAATTCTTTCGCAGATGAAAGCACAGGGATATAAGTTCGATACCGGATTTGAAATCCTTATGGCAAGCAATGTTCCTGCAGGCGGCGGTATTTCCTCTTCTTCTGCACTGGAATGCGGTTTTGCCTATGCAGTAAGCGAAACCTACGGCTTTAACATTGACCGCATACAGATTGCAAAACTTGGCCAGATGAGCGAACACAATTTTATGAACGTAAACTGCGGCATCATGGATCAGTTTATTATTGCAGTGGGCAAAAAAAATACTGCAGTAAAACTGAACTGCAACACGCTGGAATACGAATATGCTCCGCTTGAACTGGGAGACTACCGCTTTGTAGTCATGAACACAAACAAGCAGAGACGGCTTGCAGACAGCAAGTACAACGAACGCCGTGAACAGTGTGAAAAAGCACTTGCACTTTTAAAAGCAGCAGGACACAGCATAACAGCCCTGTGCGACTTAACGCCTGACGAATGGGAAAAAGCAAAGTCATGCATAAGCGATGAAGTTCTGCAGAAGAGAGCAAAACACTGCGTGTACGAAAATCAGCGTGTAAAGGATGCAGTTGCAGCACTTAACAAAGGAGACCTGGTACAGCTGGGTAAGCTTTTAAACGCATCACATGAATCACTTAAAAACGACTATGAAGTAACCGGCATAGAACTGGATACACTTGCTTACAGCGCACAAAAACAGGAAGGCTGTCTGGGTGCCCGCATGACCGGTGCAGGATTTGGCGGCTGTGCAATTGCGTTAGTGCACAAAGACAAAGTTGATGCATTCATAGACAACGTACAAAAAAAGTACACCGCTGCCATCGGATATAATGCAGGATTTTTCGCATGTGAAAGTGGCGATGGAGTTGCGCGAGTTTCTGAGTAGCAGTTTCTTACTGCATGCTGCATAAAAAAAGCCCTCCGGTTTTTCCGAAGGGCTTTTCTTATTTTAGACGGACTTTCTATTCTGTCCAGCGCTTGAACACCAGTGATGTGTTAATACCACCGAATGCAAAGTTGTTAGACATAACGTAATCAGTCTTTATTTCACGGCCTTCACCTTTAATGTAATCCAGAGGAGCACATTCAGGATCAACGTTAACCAGGTTCAGGTTAGGATGGAACCAGCCTGTGTTCATCATGTTGATGGTAAGCCATGCTTCAACACAACCACATGCACCCAGTGTATGACCAATGTAGCTCTTTGTCGTAGAGATGGGAACTGCGCGGTTGAACACCTTGTAGGTTGCAGCGGTTTCTGCAATGTCTCCGTGATGAGTTGCAGTTCCGTGAGCATTGACATAACCAATAAGGTCAGGAGAAATTCCTGCATCTTTTACTGACTGTGCCATACAGACAGCCTGTGTTTCGGGGTTAGGAGAAGTGATGTGGGTTCCGTCTGCGTTTGTACCAAAGCCTACAACTTCTGCATAGATTTTAGCACCACGCTTAACGGCATGTTCCAGATCTTCAAGAACCATCATGCCTGCACCTTCACCAATAACTAAACCGTCACGGTCTTTGTCAAAAGCGCGGGGTTCCAGTTCCGGAGAATTATTAAGGATTGCAGTTGCACCCATTGCATCAAAACAGCCTGCATCGGGAGGAGTCAGTTCTTCTGCTCCGCCGGCAAACATAACAGTCTGGATTCCGTTTTCAATTGCTTCGTATGCATAACCAATTGACTGGCTTCCTGAAGTACAGGCAGTGTTTGTGGTAATGACACGGCCTTTGATTCCGTAGTAAACGCTGATGTTTGCAGCACAAGTCTGAGGCATACACTTAATGTAAGTCTGACTGTCAATGCGGGTTGCATCACCTTCGGTTACCATTGCTGCCATATCAACAATAGCAGACATGCTTCCCATACATGAACCGTATGCAATACCGGCACTTCCATCCTGCAGTTCAGCAAGAATTGAACCGTCTTCATTCTTGAGCTTAGCCATATCAAGTGCACGGTCCATTGCAACCAGAGAAAGCAGTGCAACACGTCCCATACCGCGAACCTTTTTGCGGGGGAACGAAGGCAGTTCTTTTTCGTACGGACATGCAAGGCGGGTATTCATGCGTTCAAAGAATTCCCAGTCCTTCATGTAACGAATACGGTTTTTGTACGACTGCAGGTTAGCAAATGCTTCATCCCAATCATCACCCAGACCAGAGAGCATACCGGCTCCCGTAATAACGACACGGCGTTTTCCATTCGGTTTAGTAAAATTCATTTTATACCACCATTAACATTAATAACTTGACGAGTAATATAGCTTGCTCCATCAGAAAGCAGGAACACAACAGGAGCTGCAATTTCTTCAGGCTTTCCTACACGCTTCATAGGAATGTCATTGAGCAGTGCTTCAATCGGAGCATCTTTAATCATTTCTGTTTCAATTGCTCCCGGTGCC
This sequence comes from uncultured Spirochaetaceae bacterium, assembly GCA_902766125.1. Classification (GTDB taxonomy): domain Bacteria; phylum Spirochaetota; class Spirochaetia; order Treponematales; family Treponemataceae; genus Treponema_D. The sequence goes on from CACXCG010000003.1 coordinate 64,879, forward strand.
ACAGAGTTAACCGTAATTGAACGGGTTGCAAGTTCTGCAGCAAGTGCTTTTGTTGCACCAATGATACCTGCCTTTGCAGCAGAATAGTTTGTCTGACCACGGTTACCGTTTACACCGCTTGCAGAAGAAATAGTAATAATGCGTCCACCTCTTCTCTTGCGGATCATAGGCATAACCAGCGGCTGAATAACGTTGTAGAAACTGTCCAGGTTTGTGTGAATAACGGCATCCCAGTCTTCACCTTCCAGACCTGCAAATGTATTGTCGCGGGTAATACCGGCATTGCTTACGATACCCCACAGACCGCCATACTTTTCGGTAAGTGCATCCAGTTTTTCTTTACAGTCTGCACGATTGCTTACATCAAACTGAATCAGTTCTCCGTTACCACCAGCAGCTTTCATCTGAGCAAGCGTTTCTTCTGCTTTTGCCTGTCCACGATTGTAATGTGCAATAACATAGTAGCCAGCTTTTGCTGCTTCTACTGCAATGGCTCTTCCGATTCCGCCACTTGCACCGGTTACCAGCACCTTCTTCTGTTCGTTTTCATCAGCCATATCAATACCTCCACCTTTACGAGTTTGCATTCTGCTGCAGTCCGCCTAAAAACGACGCCATGTCTTTCATTTCCATAACGGTAATTTTTGTCGTTGCAGCAGGAGTTTCGTCACCGGCGTGTTCGTACAATGCACAGTTGTAACAGAACACATCATCTGACTTATATTCTTCTTTTACTTTCATTTGAATCGTTGTGTTATTCTTAAGAACGGGAACTGATGCCTTAAGATTCTGCACACTCAGGATAACACCGGGACAGGCTGCATCTTTCTGATTGTTTGCAACTTTGATGATTGCAGACATAGTAGAAATGCTCTGAGCCATAATTTCAAATCCTGCCCATGAGGGAATTCCGTCCAGTCCTTCTTCGTAGAAAATACTGTCTTTGGTAATGTCATATTCAGTAGTAATTGAATTGTCTTCAAGACTGTAACCGGTTACGCGGCTTAACAGAACCATCTTTCCCTTATGCGGAAGTAACTGTTCAATTACATCGCGCTCTACACGCTGAGGAACTACATCGCCTTCAAACGTAATCATTTTCATACTGATTCCTCCAGTGAAAAAATAAGACTTGCATTCGAACCTCCGAACGCAAACGAATTTGACATAACATGACGCACACGATTTTTTGTTGTCTGCGGATGCAAAGCGTCAACAATTGCAAGCGGCGGTAATGCAGGATCTGTTACTGCATCCCATACCTGAGCAGGAAACACTGCGTCTTCTGTGTTACGGTTGTGCACCAGCGTTTCGTAGCAGACCGCAGCTTCCAGTGCTGCAGCCGCACCAAGCGTATGCCCCGTAAGAGATTTTGTTGAACTGCATGCAACAGGACGATGATCAAACACTTCGTCAACCGCTTTTGCTTCCATTGCATCGTTAAACACAGTTCCCGTTCCATGCAGGTTGATATACGAAATATCCTGACTGGAAAGCTGTGCCTGTTCAAGCGCTTTTTTCATTGCACATGCAGCACCCTTTCCAGACGGATCAGGAGAAGTCATGTGATATGCGTCGGCACTTTCGCCATAACCGGAAAGCACAACCGGCTCATTGTTTTTTAACGGTGTACGTGAAAGCACAAAGAATACAGCGGCATCGCCTAGGGTAATTCCTTCGCGGTTTTTGCTGAAAGGATTTGTCTTTTTTGCAGCAAGTGCTTCAAGCGAACCAAAACCACTGAGCGTTGTATCGGATGCAATATCAACACCGCCTGCAATAACTGCATCACACAAACCTGAGCGGATAAGCTGACTTGCTTTAATGAGTGCACAGGCAGACGAAGAACAGGCAGTTGAAAACGCAAGTGCAGGTCCGGTAATACCGCACTGTTCTGCAACAAGGGAAGCAACATAGTCGGCACTCTGCATTTCCAGTGTGTAGTCTTTGGGGAATGCACCGTCGTTAAGATACGTACGCCATGCACTTACGGAACGTTCACTTACATTGTCACAGCTTCCGACACAAACGGCTATGCGCTCTTTTCCAAACTGATTCTTTGCATCTTCGATAACATCTGCAATCTGATTAAGAGAAGCAGACTGCATGCGGGAAAGGTGCATGTCAATTCTACAGGAAGCAGGAGGACAGTCTTCTGCTTTAATGCGTGCGGCATACAGCGTGTTACCCGCAGGAGCAGTTACCCGGGTAAGTGCATCCTGTGACGGAGACGTAACTTTCTGCCACAACTGTTCTGCATTCGAAGCAAGAGCACACATAACTGCAGGTTTAGAAACGTATACAGACATGTCTAATCCTCTGCCTGTGTAAGCACGTAGGTGTATCCGCGCAAAAAATTCTGTATGGTAGTAACACCGTTCTGTTTTGTAATTTCTTCTATTACGGTACCGTTGTTTAAAATACGGCGGATTTCTTTTGAAGCAGTTTTTGTACATTCAAACTGCATGCGGTTCAACTCATAGTTAACCTGCAGTGCATCTGCAGAATAAAAAGCGTTTTCAAAATCTGCAACAATGTATTCCGGCTTAAGTGATTTGGGGAACACGGCACTGTCAAGCGTAAGGCTGTCTCCCGTGTACGAAAGCGATCCCATATCAACACCGAATTCATTTAAAAGCACAAAAGAAATTTCTGCATCATCTGCATAGACATACATCTGAAGTGCAAACGATGTATCTCCGAATTTTCCGGTAAACAGATTTAAGCTGTCAACGGTTCCGTCCATGCAGCGCGGTAACAGCAGGGGAACTTTTTTTGTATTGGTTACATACACTGTATACTTTGCAGCTCCCTCGGGCATGGAAACGCACGAAGAAAACAGCGCAAGGCACAGTGCAAAAAGCGCACAAAAAACACCAGCTTTATGACGAGGATTCTGAAACATGACTGTAACAGACGGAATTGTCTTCATTGTGCCCATCATAACAGACAGGGTGTTTTTGGTCAACGCACACAGGCGCATCAGCCTAAGAAGAAGGTCTTCATGACGCCCTTACCCTTCACTTCTACGTCTACGCTTTCACCGTACGCAAACAGGCCTTTTGTCTGATTATAGGTCTCTTCGCTGACATGGATTTTCATAGGAACACCGGTACTTTCCATACGGCTTGCAACGTTAACCGTGTCGCCCCAGATGTCATAAATGAACTTGCTCTTACCAATGACACCCGCAACAAGGTCTCCGGTATTGATACCTACACGAATCTGAAGTCCTGCTTCGGTAACTTCATTAAAGTCGCGTACATCCTGCAGAAGTCCCTTTGCAAAGCGAACCATTTTCTTAACGCTGTCAGTGTCGGTTTCTTCGGTTAAACCAGTTGCGGCCATGTAGGCATCACCAATCGTCTTGATTTTTTCAATGCCTTCTTTCTTTGCACGTTCGTCAAATTTAGAAATAAGTCTGTTGAGCATGGTAACCAGTTTTTCTGCACTCATGACACTGCTCATTTTGGTAAAGCCGACAATATCGGTAAACAGAACCGTTGCATTGGGATATTTCCTGGAAATAATTCTATCCGGATTTTCTGTAAGTTCAACAGCAATTTCTTCGGGAAGAATGTTCAGCAGAAGATTTTCTGCTTTTTCATTTGCAAGCTTAAGTTCATGAGTCCGTTCTTCAACTTCTTTTTCCAGCTGTTTCTGATAGCGGCGCATGGTGTAGATTTTATATCTTACGGCAAGGAACACGGCAAGTGCAATCAAAAATGCTGACACAATCCAGAACCACGGACGCTGCCAGATATGCGGTTTCTTTGAAATATGCACCGGTACAGAAGGAAGACTTTCTACACCATCATTATTGAGTGCCATTACGGTAAACGTATAGTCACCCGGTTTAATGTTAGTATACGAAATGACTCTCGTTGCCTGCCAGTCAGAATACTCAGATTCAAATCCTTCAAGCATATAACTGAACTGAAGCCGTTCGGGAGAGTTTGAAGTAAGACCGGTATACTTAATGCTCAAACGTTTTGCATTCGGCGGAACAATAATCTCTTCTCCGTGATAATCATAGCTTTCGTTGTCTATCATGTAGTTTTGAATTTCAATACGGGGAATATGCTGATTTGCTCCCAGTTTTACCGGATCATAAATAGCAAAGCCGTCCACCAGTGTAAACCATAAGCGCCCCTGAGAATCTTTGAGTGAGCAGGAGGTAGAAGTTACACCGCCGGTATCAAGACCGTCAGATTTACCATAAGAACGAACCGTAAGCGTTTTTCGCTTTCCGTCAATGACATCCTGCATTTCTGACATCTTTGCAGACAGAATACCCTTGTTTGTTGTTATCCAGACTGTATCCGTGTAATCAATAAGAGCCTGGAATACACTGTCGGTTCCCAGACCGTTAAGCGAGTTGAAGTTAACAATGGAACCATTCTGTGTATTCAGAATAGAAAGACCGGTTCCGGTACAAATCCAGATGCGATCATTCTGATTATAGATTTTAAAGATTACGTTTCCTGCAAGACCTTCATTCGTGGTATAGTGTTTTATAACCTGTTCATCTTTAAGGACATATACACCGCCACCGTTTGTACCAATCCATACCTGCTGTTCTGAATCTTCATACAGCCACATGATGTAGTTGTTTTCCATTTCAAGTTTCTTTGATATGGTGTCGAGTTTTCCGTCCTTGCGGATAACCGTAAGTCCCTGTGCCGTTCCGACATAGTAGTCACCCCAACTAGTCTTGATTGAAACACGGTCACGGTTTCCTACAATGCCGTCATCCACAGACCAGGTTGTTATTTCATCACGTGCTGTCATGCGTATCTGCGGAATGTCAGTAGAGAATGTTGAAACGATAATTTCATTGTCACTGGTTAAACCGACATGACGAACGCGTAAGCCCTTAGTAAGTTCTCCCAGTTCAGTATCTACAAACTTTCCGTTCTGATAGCACAGTACACCTTTATCTGAACCTATCCAGGTTACATTACGCCATGTATCTTCACAGATAGAGTTAACGCTGGTTTCTGTTGAAATGGTAAGAAATTTTGCTCTGCTTAATTTATACAGTCCGCCGCGGTTAAGTCCCAGCCAGATGTTTCCTTCGTCGTCTTCGATAAGAACTGTTGCACCATCATCAGGAAGACCGTTGGTGGTATCTAAATATGAAAATTCACCGTTATGAATAACTGTCAAACCGGCATCGCATGCAACCCAGTAGTTACCCAGAGAATCCTGCATAACCATAGAAACCGATGACGGCTTCTTTTCAGGGTGACTTATGTCGTATACGGTTTCTTCTCCGTTCTTGATGCAAACTGCATAACAGGGACACACTGCAAACCACAGGGCACCGCTGTTATCCTGACGGACGCTGAACACATCTCTTGAATCAACTTTAGAAAAACCAGGAAAGCGTTTTAAAACCTTTTCTTCATACACAAACAAATCTGTTCCGGTTGCAATCCAGACACGACCTGCGGTATCACAGAACATATCGCTGACAATGATTTTTTCGTCAATACCTTCATCGCGTCTGGGAATCTGTATTTTTCCTTCGGGAGTAATGTAACACAGATCCGCTGCAGTTCCCACCCAGATGTTGTGATTTAAATCTTCGCAAAGAGCATTTATCTTGTTATTTACCAGACCGTCACTGACAGTGTATTTTCTTACAGAACCGTCGGTATACAGGCAGGAAATTCCTTCGTCGTTATGACCAACCCAGATGTTTCCGTCTGTATCCTGAAAAAGTGAGTGTGCTGTTGCAAAGTCGTACTTTTCATCTGTCGCACGGCTGAAGGTGGTAAACTCTACGCCGTCAAATCTGACCAGACCATCATAGGTTCCGACATAGATATACCCTTTGGAATCTTCCATCATGTCGGCAATAGTCATTCCGGGAAGACCGTCTTCTGTAGTCCAGTTCTTGCTTACATAATCCTTAAAGAAACTGTCTTCAATAGCGGGAGCAGCAAAAAGACTTGCACACAACAATACACTTAAAAGCGGTAAAACAAAAAGTTTCCTATTCATAGTAATATCTGTTATACCGCATTTTGCGTATATGTTCAAGAAAAGAGACTATATATTAAAACAGTGTTGCAACGAATGCCGAGACAAGTCCCAGGAAAATTGCAAGTCCCAGAGAGTGCACGGGAACAAAGGTACTGATTGCAAGCGCACCAAATGAAACCGCCGTCGTTACAAACGAAAGCAGAATTGCAAACGGTTCCAGCTTTGCTTTTTCTGTATTCAGCGAATCTACGGTTGCGTGACGCTTATTGTTTTCTATCATGTAGATGACATAATCCAGTCCCAGACCAAACACCAAAATCATTCCGGTAATACCAAAGAATTCCAGATAGTCACCTTTTGCTGCAAACACTGCAACAATCGTTGCAACGCTCAGAAGCGGAATAGATGCAATCTTTAAAGTCTGCTTCCAGTCGTAGAAGAACTTAAGCACGACAACAATAACTACGTATGCAATTGCAAACATAAGCAGAATAATCTTCGTGAGCGAATCAAGGCTCTGTCCGATATCTGAAATCTTATCCATGAAGAAGACATCATCAGATGCGGCATCAATTGCACGGTATGCTGCTTCATCGGTAATGGAAGTCGGCATTACAACAGAGTAATACTTTCCGTCAATTTCACCCAGCCACAGCGAACCGATAAGCGATGCAATTTCTTCAGGAAGCTGTGCATCCGGCGTAAGATACTGTCCGTCTGCTTCGCGGTACAGCTGCTCAAGGTCAGAAGCATATTCGCTTTCGTAACCAAACATATCGTACTGCTCTTCTGCAAGCGGTAACAGATTTGCGGCTGCCTTATATGAAGCCTTCTGTTTTTTTATTGAAGGAATAAAGCGCGAAGTTGCAACCAGACCGCCGCCGGTTTTTCCTTTGTTTATTTCAACCAGCTTTTGAGTAACTGCTTCTTCGTTTTCAAGCAGCTGCTGAACGTCGTTACCGGAAACAACAAACCATGCACCGGGTAAGTAGGCAATAACTTTATCTGCAAGTTTTGTATCTTCTTCAAGGCGGCCCTTCATGGTATACAGGCGGTACACATCGTTAAGCACTTTTACGTTTTTATGAGAAATACCCAGAACCAGACCCGCAAGTGCAAGCAGACCTACCGTAATAAACAGCGGAGCCTTAGGATGTTTGTGTGCAAGTGTCGGTACGCGGTACAGCTTAAGTACCGGAAGATGACGCTTTGTTTCTGACGGAATGGGGAATAACGGATACATACACGCAACGGTAAGGAATGAACTCATAATTCCAACCATTGAGAATACCGCCATCTGCTTTAACAGATTGAACGGAGCAAACAAAAGCATGCAGTAACAGATTTCGGTAGAAAGCAGCGAAAGCACAAGACCACGCATCAGGTGTGCACGGATTTCTGAACCTGTTTTTAATTCTCCGTTTGCTTTCCAGTTAACAAAATAATGAAGACTGTAGTCGATACAGCTTCCGATAAGCGAAGTTCCAAACACCAGCGTAAGCATGTGCAGCTTACCAAAGATTGCATGGGTTGCAGAAAAGGCAGTTGCAATTGAAATAATAATGGAAAAAAGAGAAGACAAAAGCGGAAGCGGAGAACGGAACACTACAATCAGCATGATGATGACAACAGAGAATGCAACTACAGAAATGAAGGTAATTTCATGCTGAGCAGAGTTTGAACTTTCATGACTGTGGAAGGGAGTTCCGTAATAGACAAAACGCACGCCGTCTTTTTCAAGCGGATTACATACGTTGTAAATCTGAGCAATACCGTTTGAAGAACTGGCAAGGGCTGCACCTTCTTTGCTGAGCACACCTCGGATAAGCACATACCATTTGCCTTCATACTGAGATGCAAGCACACCGTCTTTAGAAGACATTGCAGTTCCCGCATCCTGAACGTAAGCAAGATAATTCTGTACTTCAGTTTCATCCAGTAAGAACGGATCTTCTTCAAGGTAGTCGAGCGATGTCATGGTAAACGCACTGTAGGCAGAAGCAAGTGCACTGTCTGCAAACTGAGCGGCTCCATCTGCGGTAGAAAGCTGCTGGACCTGACTGTCGTTTAAGAGATTCCATCTGTACTGATGAACAAAATCATTTATCTCATCAATGGCAGACGTATCGCTGTATAAAGAGAGCGAAGAAAACTTAGGGCTGTCCTTTAACTGTTCGTATACGGTTTGAGCCGTCTCTTTTGCAATCTGAAAATCATCATGAGAAGCAAGTACGTAAACACTCTGCCCCGTCTGATCTGACAAGCGTTCATCAGCAAGATTCATTGCCTTGCTTTCTGTGTTACGAGGCAGCATGTTAAACAGATCTGCGTCTAAGTTAAGTCCACATCCCGCCGCAAGCATAATAAGAAACGGCAGGATTGCAACAGCGTGGAACAGAACATAGAGCCACACATAAAAACGATTACTTTGCGGTAAAGTAAGCTTTTTCTTCATTACTCAAAACCTCTTTGTATACCTGATCAGAGAATGTGTAGAGGATTGAGTCAGTGCTTGATTCTTCTATGAGCAGCGAACTCAGCTCTACCTTGCCAGATGAAACAGTTCCTGAAAGCGTAAACTGATTCATAACGGAAGCAATGGTAGCATCTTTCGGGGTAAGAATCAACGACCAGCCTTCTGAAGTATTTACCGTCTTAATGCTGAAGTGCTTTTCAAGAGCGGCTCGGTTTCCTCCAAATAGCGCAGAAAACATTTCGGCAATGGTTCCGAAAATCTGACTGGTAGAACTGTCTACAACAGTCTGAGTTCCATCTGCCTGTGTCTGCACAATGCTGGTTGGGGTAATTACCATTGTTGATTTGAACGGCTTTGTCGTATTCCAGACAATTCCGTCTTTGGTAAAAATATAGGTACCGTAGGATTTAAGCGGACGCTTGATTGCAGCAGATTTCTTTTCCTGAACGAAACTGCCGGTTGTAACCGGATGAGCGGTAAGAGAAGCACATACATCATCAATAGTAACTTCTTTTGCATGTACGGCAACAGCTGCACACAAAAGTACCAGGGCCAAAGTCAATTTACGAACAAATTTCATTTTTCGTTCCTCCAGAAATTAAAAAAATTATACCACTGAAAAGGATACAGTTTTGCATATTTTTCTAAGAAAGAAGCGTACTCCCGGGCACATAAAGCCCACATTGCGTTACGTTCAGAACGTTTGCACGTCATGTTTACCGGGCACTTCGATACATACATATTGTATTCTGCATTCACCATCAGTGTCTGTTTTCTTACGGCTGTCATAAAATATACGTCTGCACCCAGCATTGACGCAATAGCATACGCACCTATAGGAAACTGAGTGTCCTTACCCAGAAACGGAATGCATACCGTACGCTCTGACTGCGAAGACGGAATGCGGTCTCCGGTAACGACAACAATTCCGCCGGAATCTATGCGTTCCTGCAAAAGTTCTATGGTTGCGGGAGTTATGTTACCTGCATCAATTGCATACAGCAGCATGTTGGAATCAAGCGCATTCACACTGTTGTCAAATGAAGTTGTTGCACCCAGGTCGCGGATTGCGGTAACGGTCAGCGGTTTTTCCTGTGTCATTCCTCCGTAGAGTGCAATGCAGCGCATCAAGTCCATGTTGCCTAAATGGTTACCCACAAGCACCGCACCCTTGCCGTTAGAAATGCTCTGTGTCAAAAGAGAAATATCATCATCAGAAAAGGTTACCGGAATTTGTTTTCCTTCGTGAGACCAGCCCTGCACTTTTTCTACCAGTGCAAAGGAAAACGAAAGAATTGTCTTAAACGTGCTTACCTGTTTTATGTTTCCGCCGGATGCAATTACCTGTTTCTGAAACTGACGGATTGCTTTGCGTGCCTTAAAGGAACCAAGATAATAACAGGTACCGATGATACAGATCATGCAAAAGCGTAAGAAAGGAGGAACATGTCTTACCAGAAACAAAAGGAGTGTTACCTGAACGGAAGTTTTTTTCATGCCGCTGCCTTTGCATGCTTACGTTTTACAGAACGTGCAATCAGTACCGGAAGCCTGAACAGCATACCGAATGTTGCGCGTGCAAACACAAGCGAAATGCGCATATTGTCCCGTACCAGATGAAAGTTTGAAACTCCGTCTTTAGGATACGTAACCGAAACAGGAAGCTGTACCTGCTGAATTCCTTTCCAAAGATAATGAATTAAGATATCTGCATCGTACCCCATGCGGCTGTCTATACATGCATGCTGATCCAAAAGCTGTATGTATGTTTCCATGGGATACACCCGAAAGCCGCACAGCACGTCTTTAGATTCTGAATCAAGGGTTACCCAGTGAACCCACTTTGTTGCAAACCAGCGCGAATTCTTTCTGATTGCCGGAGCAGAATCATCATACGAAGGATACGAGTTGATTAGTTTATCAGGATTTTTCTGAGCAGCATCCAGAAATACTTTTACCTGAGAAAGATCATGCTGACCGTCTGCATCTACCTGAAGTACATGGGTAAGCGAAAGAATCTGTGCATAGCGCACACCGTCGCTCATTGCACTTCCCTTGCCGCCGTTTTTTGTGCGCGTAATGATGATTGCATTGGGACTAAGCGAAGCAGCCTGTTTAATAAGCGTCTTTTGTTTTTCGCAATTACCGTCATCGACAATAATCAGAGGAATGTTCAAACTGCTTAATTCCCGTATAACGTCTTTGAGCGGTCCACCATGATTGTATGTAGGAATGATAATGCCGGGTGAAAACTGCGACATTACCGCTAAGACTCCTGAGGCAGAACGGAAAAGGTTCCGGAAGAAAATTCTTTTTCGCGGTTGCCTTCTTCATACAGCACAAACGTAACATTCTGTTTTGCACGGTTGTAGTTCATATCAAGAATAACATGTGAATCAGGAACAATCGGGGCTGAAAATTTCATTCTGCGTGCCGACGGAACATAGCGCTGCGTTCCAAAATATTTTTTTGAAAAGCGTGTCACAATTTCAAACTGACCTACTGCGGGCAAAAGCTTGAATTCGGGAAAGTGTCCGTCATAAAAATCACAGCATGCAGGAACAATAAATGATAAAACAACTGCATCCTCTGATTTGCTTACTACTGTTTCGTTTTCAATTGAATGCTGATTTTCTGACATCAGTCCTCCTCTGCAGCAAACAGTGCTGCAATTTCATCTTTATGTTTTTTTCCCTGAACATCTGTCGGAATGTGATCAACAAAACGCCACTTCTTGGGAATAAGTACATTTTCAAACCACTGGGTAAGATAGTCATGGAAGTACCGGTTCAGAACCAGTTTGCGTTCTCCCCTGAACTTCTGCTTTCCTTTTTCGTTCAATTCAATTACGGCCGCAAGATACTGCCGTCTATCTTCCAGAGCAATAACCTTTACATCCGAAACCAGATCTGATTCCAGAATACGGCTTTCTACTTCAGGAAGAGAAATGCGCTTTTCTTCGATTTTTACGATTGAATCTGCACGTCCGTTCAACAGGAAGGTACCGTCATCAAAAATGGTAACCATGTCTGCAGTTGCAAAACCTTCAGGATCCTTTATGTACGGAGAAATAATGCGAAGACATCCGTCATCACCTTTCCAGATTTTTGCATTGTCAAACGGTGTCCACTTAAGTCCGTTAACAGACTGCTTACGGTATGCAATGCCGCTCGTTTCAGTAGAGCCATACACTTCAAGCGGACAGAAACCAAACACTTCTGTAACGCGTTTTGCAAGTTCTTCAGAAACAGCACCGCCTGAAGTAAAGATAAAACAGTCCTCAAGCGGAAGCGTTTCGTTTTCTGTATACGTATCAACCGTGCGCTTTAAGAAAGCCGGGGTTGCAATAATCATGTATTTGTCGTCATTCAGAAGTTCAAATTCTTCAGGAATAGTTATGCGGGTTCTGCGGAAGGGAACACCCAGTGAAAACGGAAGACTGATTCCAAACAGAAATCCGTAGATATGATGCTGACTTACCGTCGTAACCAGATAGCGGGAAAGTAATTCCTGTCCCCACTTTGAAATGATAAAGGCGTTATCCAGTTCAAATTCCTTCATGCGCTGACGGACAGCTTTAGGCTTACCGGTACTGCCGGAAGTATACATGCGGATATCGGTATTCTCTGCATCAATATGCGGAGTCATGCGTATCTGCCGGTCAACGGGATTATAGCGTTCCATAACATCTGCAATCTGAATTGCATCAGAATCGTTTACCTGCTGATCGGTTATAAACATTCTTTCCGGAGTTTTTATCTCTCTGATAAAGGAATCTGCAATATTCTGAGTAAGGTGAATTGTTTTTCTGCACTGCAGAAGGGCAACAAACGTAACCAGAAAATACCAGTAATCTTCACAGTGCAGGATCCAGTCTTTTTTGTCGTACGCTTCAATACACATGCGCATGCGTGCACAGTCAGTCAGAAAATCGTACCAGGTTTTTACTGAACCACGGGAACGGATTCCGTCATAGCACAGTATGTAATCATCGGAACGAGAATCCGCAGTAAAAGTTGTTATGGTATGAACCGCCGGCATTTTTCTGTCCACCTGTTTGCGGATAAAGAATTCTATAACGAACATCAGTCCTAAGAGTCCATAGGAAATTCCGCCGTTGTACACAGACCACACCAGATCACTCGTACAGAATGCGGTGTATGCAGAAATGGCTCCGTTTATAACAAAAAAGATACACCAGGCAATGCATACTTTTCTGCAGTATTTTTCTACATACGGAGCTTTAACAGAACCGTTGATTGATTTATCCAGCAGCGTTGCAATGGTATAGATAATGTTAGGGGGAAAAACAAGCGTAACCAGAAACAGCACCAGCATAACAGCGCTGATGGCTACGGCATACAGTTTAATAAAAATAGACTGATTGGTAAAAAAACAGGCAAGAGCCGCAACAAGCAGCAGCACAGACATGATAAGCGGACGGACAACGGCAAACGCAAAGTTCTTGTCCTTTTCCATGTTGCCTGAACGGGCTGCTGCCACACTGATAAACAGTGCAAGTGCCAGTATTATTGCACATAACGACAAAACCCTGACCGGCAGTTTAAAAACTACCAGCAGGGTAAATACCAGCACCGGGTAGAGAATAGCTAGAACAGAAAACAGCACCTTAAAGAATGTCTTCATTCTGGCGCCATACTCTGCTTAGTTTACGCTCTCGACGTAAGGATGCAGCTTGTCAATAACATCCTGCATAGTCTTTACAGTCTTGAAAATCTCCGGATCGATTTTTCCGGGAACAAAATCCTTCATCTTAACGACCAGGTCAATAAAGTCGATAGAGTCGAGATCGAGGTCGTCTCCCAGGTTTGCAGAGGGAGTAATTGCGCTCTCTTCTACTTCGAATTCAGAAACCAGCAAGCCCTTTACTTTGTCAAAGAGTTCGTCTTTTGTCATTTGTTTCCTTCCTTTGCTTTTTCAGCAGAAATATATTGTGCCAATGCATCAACTGATGCAAAGTGACTCTTTTGATCGGCATCATCCGCATCAAATTTCACACCGAAAGTGCGTTTGAGTGCCACGCCCAGTTCCAGAGCGTCTATGGAATCAAGACCAAGGCCTTCATTAAAAAGCGGTGCAGAATCATCAATATCAGCAGGAGTAATATCTTCCAGCATAAGGGAAGAAATTATGGTTTCTTTTATCTCCTGTTTCAGCGCATCTATCTCAAGTTCCATACGGTACACTATATAGAAAAAATCATATTGTTGCAATACCATAGGGTTTATGCTACACTGACGCTATGACGGACGAACAGGCTGTTTTTATGTCCAGACCCTTTCCCTGGGCTCCGGGAATGGAAACCGTACAGGACTGGACCGAGTGGGCAGCGGGTAACAGACAGATTGAAATAAGCTCTCAGTCACCCAAACTGACATTTACCAGCCCTCTGTTCAGAAGACGCTTAAGTCAGATAAGCCGTATGACCGTTCAGGTAGTGCATGATTGTATAGAAGCAATTCCACAGGCAGCAGAATGTCCAGAGGTGTTTGCTTCATTCAGGGGAGAAATAGGCCGCGAAGGTGATATCAACACGCAGCTGATTCAGGATAAAGAAATCTTGCCGGCTTCGTTTTCGCTTTCGGTATTCAATACGCCCATTGCCCTTGCAACCATTGCCCTGCACCTTACACGGGGCTATTCGGTAGTATTTCCGGCTAAGCAGGATTTTCCGGCAGCCGTTTCCGCAGGCATTGCACCGTTACTGTGCGGCGATGAACGCAATGTGTTATTCGTCTATGCTGACGAATACGTAAGCGACTGCTATGACTCGCTGAAAAGTCCGGAAGGCACCGTAAAACCTGAGCGGGGATACGAACCGCTTGCCTTTGCCGTTATGATGGGCTTGCATAAAGACAGTGACTGTACCGTACAGCTGACTGTTCAAAACATAAAAGACGTTTGCAGCACACCACAGCACCTGCTGTCGTACCTGCTTACGCACACAGCATGAGGTTTCGCATGAAGAAAAAGGAAGTTGATCCCAGATACAGCCCCGAAGGATTACCGCCGGTAAAAAACTGGCTGGTGTACATTTACCGCTGTCTGGCAAAAATGTTCGCATATGTAATTTTTGGAGCAGGAAGCATTGTCGTTGCACTCCTTATTTTTATCATGCGCATTTTCATTCATCCCAAAAAACGCTTTACCAAAGTTGCACGCGTATTCACCTCGTGTACCTTCCGCGGATTTATTGTATTCCTGCGCATTTTTGGAATTTCAAAGCTGACCACTAACGACAAAAAGGAATTCAAAAAACTGTCTTCTCAGATTGTCGTTGCAAACCATCCGTCAGCTCTCGATATTGTCTATCTGATTGCACTCATTCCCAACGCAGACTGCATTGTAAAAGGCGGACTGGCTCATTCGGTACTGGCAGGTGTTATCCGTCAGATTTATACCGTCAATACACTGGGTTACGAACAGATGGTTCAGCAGGCACGCGAAACTTTGTCTAACGGCTCAAACCTTATCATCTTCCCGGAAGGAACCCGCACTCCCCGTCACGGAACAGAACCGTTTAAACGCGGAGCATCACGCATTGCCCTGGAAACAGGCTACGATGTTCAGCCGGTATACATTGGCGGTACCGACAAATACGGTCTGGGCAAACATGATCCCTGGTTTTCTTTTAACCACACGCAGATGTACGTGTATGACATGCACCTTCTGAAACAGATAAAAACCGCAGACTTTGCTTCCGAAGAACAGGCCATTGCCGCACGCAAAATGACTGAACTTATTCACGAAACAGTTGCAGGTGCAGCCCGCAGTGTAGACGGACGCGAAATATGAAAAAAACGCATATCGTAACGGCATGCATTTTTCTGTTCTGTACGCTTACGGTATGCGCTTCACCAATTCCACACCGCATGTTCATCTGGCAGGGCATAGACGGCATGCAGACAGAACACGCACTTTTAGAATCCTACATTCCCAAAAATCCCAACGGAACCGCTGTCATTGTCTGTCCCGGCGGAAGCTATCATCACCTTGATTTAAGCAAAGAAGGCCGCACTACTGCACGCTGGTTTGCAAGTCAGGGAGTTACCGCATTTGTTCTGCAATACCGAACCGCAAAAGACGGATACCATGCAAACGCAATGCAGGAAGATGTACAGAGGGCAATTCAGTTAGTACGCGAAAACGCAGAACAGTGGGGACTTGATGCAGACAGGACAGGTCTTATTGGTTTTAGCGCAGGGGGACATCTGGTTACCTGGGCAGCAGAACACGGAAACGACACAAACTTACTTTCTGACTTAGGCATAGAAACAGCGGTAAACCTCTGTCCCGATTTTGTCATACCCGTGTATCCGGTAGTATCCATGCAGGACGACATAGCACACTTCTGGTCACGGCACAGTCTTTTAGGAAACAGACCCACTCAGCAGCAGAAAGATGCCTGGTCTTTGGAACTTACCGTACCCGACTCAATGCCGCCGGTGTATCTGGTTGCCTGCGAAGATGATCCGGTTGTAAAATTTGAAAACGCTGTCCGGCTTGCAGAAGCACTGCGACAAAAAAAAGCCGATGTTACGTTTGTTGCGTATGAATGGGGCGGTCACGGCTTTGGCATGGCAGACGGAACATTTATGAATGAATATAAATGGAATGAACTGTTACGCATCTGGCTGATCACCCACGGATTTATTCAGGATTAAAGGGGAAGCAATATGAAAACAGGTCTTGTTATGGAAGGCGGAGCTATGCGCGGTATGTTCACCTGCGGAGTTATAGACACCTTCTTACAGAACAACATTACGTTTGACGGAGCAATCGGTGTTTCTGCAGGAGCAGCCTTTGGCTGTAACCTTAAGTCAAGGCAGCAGGGACGTGCACTGCGCTACAACAAACGGTTTTGCAAAGACAGGCGGTATTGCAGCGTATCGTCGTTTTTCAAAACAGGCGATATCTTTAATGCCGATTTCTGTTACCGCCAGCTTCCCGACATACTGGATCCGTTTGACGTAGAAACATTCCGTGCTAACCCCATGGACTTCTGGTGTGTTGCAACCGATGTACTTACCGGTAAACCGGTGTATCACCAGTGTACTACCGGCAACGGAAATGACTATCAGTGGTTCAGGGCATCTGCATCTATGCCGCTTGTTTCAAATGTAGTAGAAGTAGACGGATACAAACTGTTAGACGGAGGAATGGCAGATTCAATTCCGCTGGAATATTTTGAAAGCTTAGGATACGACCGCATTGTTGTCATTCTGACTCAGCCTGACACGTATGTTAAATCGCCCAACAAATTTCTTCCGCTGGTAAAACTTCGGATGAAAGAATTTCCGCAGATGATTAACGCACTTGCAACGCGGCACATCATGTACAATCATCAGAAAGAATATGTCATGCAAAAAGAAAAAGAAGGAAGCATCGTTGTCATAAAACCAGAAGAAAGCCTTCACACAAATCCCCTGCCCCGCAATGCAGATGAACTTCAGCGCGTATACAATCTGGGAGTTGAACAGGCACAGCAAAAACTAAAGCAAGTTATAGATTTCCTTCATCAAGAATAGAAAAGATCCAGTTTTTTAAAAGCGAAGTCCAGGTCTGAACATAGGCATCATTTTTTTCGTGAGCACCTGCACTGGAATATTTTGTCGCAAGACTGAGTGAATGCGGTCCTTTGCGGAATATGTGCAGTTCTGTATTAACGCCTGCATCTTTAAGCGAACGGGCAAGCATAAGCGCATTTTCTACGGTAACAATCTGATCGGTCCAGGTTGTCCACAAAAATACCGGCGGAACTTTTTTTGCATCCACATGTTTTTCAAGACTTACGGTATCAAGCAGCTGTTCGTATTCCGTACTGCCGGTGTCGGAACCAAGCAGATGTTCAAAACTGGGTTTATGTGCAAACTCACCGCTTGAAATAACCGGATAGCTTAAGATTAGTCCTGCAGGTTTAGGAAACGAAACATCCCGATGTTCAGCATAGCACAGAGCAAGATGTCCGCCTGAAGAAAAACCGCTTAAAAAAAGATGCTCAATGTCAACGTGCCAGTCTTCTGCATGTTCACGGATTATTTCAAGTGCTCTTCCCACTTCATTCATTGCAACCGGATAGACATTGGGCACAACCGAATACTTAAGGACAAATGCATGAAATCCCAGAGAGGCATACATCATGGCAACCGGTTCTCCTTCGCGTGGAGAATAGCGCGCGTATGCACCACCGCCAAGCACAAGAACTGCAGGTTTGTATTCGCCTTCAAACAGACGGTCTTCAATGTATGCACACAAATCTGCACTGCCTGTTTTCTGGCCGTCTACGGTTACCGGGATTGTCGTAACAAGCATCTGTCCTTTTTCTCCAGTTAGAAGTTTTCAGGTTTTACCTGGAAATAACTTTGGGGATGATTACAAACCGGACACACCTCAGGAGCTTTCTTACCCACGCAGATGTGACCGCAGTTAGAACACTGCCAGATAACGTCTCCGTCTCTTGAGAAGACAAGATCACCTTCTACGTTTGCAAGCAGTTTCTTATAGCGCTCTTCATGTTCCTTTTCGATTGCAGCTACACCTTCAAAAAGTTTTGCAATTTTTTCAAAACCTTCTTCGCGTGCTACTTTTGCAAACTCAGGATACATTTCGGTCCATTCATGATTTTCACCTTCAGCAGCAGCCTTAAGATTTTCTGCCGTTGTACCGACACCACCGTTCAAAAGCTTATACCAGATTTCTGCATGTTCTTTTTCGTTGCGGGCAGTTTCTTCAAAAATGTTTGCAATCTGAACATAGCCGTCTTTCTTAGCTTTTGAGGCAAAAAAGGTATACTTATTTCTAGCCTGAGACTCACCTGCAAATGCAGCCAGAAGATTCTGTTCTGTCTTTGAACCCTTTAATTCCATATCAAAACTCCTTAGAAATGAGATGCCCGTATTATACCACAGAAACAGTGATTGGGCTATAGAGAAAACAGTCATAATGCATTATACTTTTCTGAGAGGAGCATTTATGTCAAAGAAACTTACCGTGTACACAAAACTGATTTCTTCACCCAAAATAAAAGAAATGACCCTGCAGGAAATGAAAGCTTTCTTTGACGACCGCATGGTGTACCGCAAGCAGTACTTTGAAAACAACAGCGACATAAAAAACGCCTACAACTTTGCAAGAAAACTCCTGGATTACTACGGGGAAAAGTAAGGGGGAGAAAATAAAGAAACTCCTATCCATTGCAACGCAGAGTACATTCCATTATAATCCATACTCATCCGCTAGGATAAGGAGCATGCATGCAACTTACGCTTACAAATCTGAAAAAACAGTACAAAGCGCAGGATGGAATCATTACTGCGGTAAAGGATATTTCGCTGACGATTCCGGACAACACTATTTTTGGCATTATCGGTAAAAGTGGTGCGGGTAAATCTACACTGGTGCGTCTGATAAGCCTTTTGGAAAGTCCCGATGAAGGACAGGTGTTCTACGGAGATAAACGCGTTGACAACTTAAGCCAGAAAGAACTGATTTTACAGCGAAGAAAAATCGGCATGATTTTCCAGAACTTCAATCTGCTTTCTTCACGCACTGCCGCAAAAAACATTGCCTACCCGCTTGAAATAAACGGCTGGGAAAAAAGCAAGATAACCGAACGCGTTAACGAAATGCTTTCGCTTGTCGGTCTTGAAGGCAGAGGAGACGCTCCCATAAGCACACTCTCCGGCGGACAAAAACAGCGCGTTGCCATTGCACGTGCACTTGCAACAAATCCGGACATTCTGTTCTGCGATGAAGCAACCAGTGCACTTGATCCGCAGACAACACATGCCATTCTTGATTTGATCCGTGACCTGCAGAAAAAAATGAATCTTACGGTTGTCATGATAACGCATCAGATGGAAGTTGTACGCGATGCCTGTAAACAGGTTGCCGTCATTGAATCCGGTATGGTGGTTGAGCAGGGGTCCGTAGAAGAAATTTTTTCTAACCCAAAATCATCTGTTACAAAAGATTTTCTTTCGCACATTGCTGTCCAGGAACCGACAACTCTGTTACGCTGGTCAGATGCAGGAAAGTATACGCTGCGTTTCATAGGAAAAGATACCGGAGAGCCGGTGTTAAGCCGTCTTGCAAAACAGTTTGATGTCGAATTCAATATCCGCGCGGGTGGAGTTCAGCATGTACAGGATAATGATGTAGGAACACTGATCACTGACATTACCGGAAGCGCAGAAGAAGTCGGCAAAGCATTGGATTACTTAAAGCAGTCAGGAATTATCGTGGAGGAAGCAAAATGAATCAGATCATCACACTGGTAGGAACATCTACCGGACAGACTTTAATCATGATTTTCTTTTCAACTATTTTTTCACTTCTGTTGGGATTTCCACTGGGAGTTCTTTTGTATGTAACCAGTCCGACTGGCATTTCTCCAAAGCCCGCTCTGTATCAGGTGTTAAGCAGAATCGTAAATGCACTGCGTTCGTTTCCGTTTTTGATTCTGATGATTTTACTGTTCCCGCTTTCACGCCTTATCCTACACACCGCAATCGGAACTAAAGCAACAATTGTTCCGCTTTCAATTGCAGCAGCACCGTTTGTTGCACGCATTATTGAAACATCGCTTAACGAAGTAGATCAGGGGGTTATTCAGGCAGCAAAGGCTATGGGTTCAACAAACCTGCAGATCATCACCAAAGTGCTTATTCCTGAAGCACTTCCGTCACTGGTGTCAGGCATTACGCTTACCATCATCAACTTAATCGGATACTCTGCAATGGCAGGAGCAATTGGCGGCGGCGGTCTGGGTGACCTTGCTATCCGTTACGGTTACCAGCGGTTCCGCACAGACGTTATGATTGCTTCGGTTGTTGTTCTTCTGGTTATGGTTGAAGTTATCCAGCTGATCGGAACACTGATTGTAAACAGAATGCTTAAAAAGCGGTAAGTGAAAAAAAAAATAAACTTTTTTTCTAAAACCTATTGACATAGTAGGTAATTATCGCTATAAATAAGCCATAAATCCACTAGGAAATAAGGAGATTAACAGTATGAAAAAATCAATTATTTCAATTGCACTGGCACTGGTTGCCGCAACTGCATTCTTCGGTTGCAACAAGAACTCAGCAGTACTTAAAGTAGGCGCTACTCCTGAGCCTCACGCAGAAATGCTTAACCTGATTAAAGAAGACCTTGCAAAAGAAGGAATCACACTTCAGGTTATTGAATTCACCGACTATGTTATTCCCAACGAATCGCTTGAGTCTGGCGAAATTGATGCTAACTTCTTCCAGCACCTGCCCTACCTGGAAAGCTTTAACTCAGAACGCGGATATCACCTGACAAGTGCCGGCGGAATCCACATTGAACCGTTTGCCCTGTACTCTCAGAAAATCACTTCTCTGTCACAGCTTAAAGACGGTGCAACTGTTGCAATTCCTAACGACCCCACTAACGGTGGACGCGCACTGCTTCTGCTTCAGTCAGCAGGTCTGATTGGTCTTAACGCAAACGCTGGTGTTACTGCAACAACTCTGGACATTACTTCTAACCCGAAAAACCTTAAGTTCAGCGAAATTGAAGCAGCATCTCTTCCCCGCAACCTGCCGGATGTAGACATTGCTGCAATCAACGGAAACTACGCTCTGGACGCAGGACTTTCTGCATCAAAAGACGGTCTGTTTGTTGAAGGCGCTGACTCTCCGTACGTAAACATTGTTGCAGTAAAACAGGGAAAAGAAAACGATGCTCAGATTGTAGCACTCGTAAAAGCACTGCAGAGCCAGAAAGTTAAGGACTGGGTAAAACAGCAGTATCCTAACGGCGACGTAGTAACCGTATTCTAATCAATGCGATTTTGACTGTGGCGGCGGCTGAGCGAAATGCCGTCACCGCAGTTAAAAAATTCTGTATCAAATTCTGTATTCGATTTCAAAAACAGAACATACTTCCGGATTTTCTTAACCAGCTTTTTTGTACTGTAATTGTGAGTCAGGCTTAAATCAGCTACCATTCCGTGAAAAAAAAGATTGTCGCTTACAATCACTCCGCCTTCGTTTAAATTCTGCTTGTACTTTTCAAAAAAATTCAGATACTGAGATTTTGCCGCATCAATAAAAATCAGGTCAAACTTCTGTTGGCCTAAGTCACAGGTAAGTGCATTGTCATGCAAAAGCGTTATGCGGTCATCAAGGCACGCCATAAACACATTCTTCTGCGCAATGCAGTGACGGGTAACATCAATCTCTATGGAAGTAACATGCACATCTTCTTTTACGGATGCAAACTGAATTGCAGAAAAACCGATTGCAGTCCCAATTTCCAGAACTGATTTTACATCATGCTCTTTGATATACGAACAGATAAACCGGCTTGTCTCGTCAAACAGCACGGGAACAGCGTACTGCTTTGCATAGAGGCGCATTAACTGTAACAGCTGGTCAGTCATTAGTTATTAACACGAACTGCGGTAAACTGAGTGGTAAACACTTTTTTGCTTTCAGGGTCAGAATCATCAATAAGATAATATGCCTTGAATACCGGGTGTTCCGTGTACACGCTGACAGTAATATGATTTCCAGCAGTAACGGGTTTTGTTTCCAGCGTATTTCTGTCATCCTCTGCACGCGAAATTCCGTACACTGAATCAAAGACATACAGTTTATATATTGAAGTATTTGTTATGCTGAAGGTATACGTGTCGGTAAGTTCAAAATATTCGGTAACTTCATCTTTACCGCTGTTGGTATAGTACGATTTTGTTGCAACACGAACATCTGCGGGTAAAGAATCCTGCACTGCATACACAGAAGACCAGTTGGGTTCGTTTACGGTAACGGACTGTCCGGGTTCAAGGGTATAGGTCTTAGTGGGATCAAGCGTTGTATAAACCGTAATAGGATTTGTGGTGCTGTTAACGATGCGTTTATTTGAAAGCCCTATGCAGGATGTAAGCACTGCAGCAAGGAACACGCTTACGGTACATGCAAAAATTTTCATCTTCTTATTCATACTCTTACCTGACCTTTTTTAGCGGATTGCATCAATGTTTGCTTTTCCTGCAGACACAAACGGAAGCACATTTTCTGCCATGTCAATCTTAAGCAGGACAAAATGCGGACCTTTAGCAAATGCTTTTTTTGCCCAGTCACTGTCAGCGTTTGCATCTATTGCATCAATGCCGAATCCTTTTGCGACCGTAAGAAAATCCGGAACTGCATCAAAAATACTTGCACTGTAATTTTTTGCAAACAGATACTCCTGCTGCTGACGAACCATTCCCAGTGAACCGTTCTGAAGTACAAACACCGTTACATTCAGATTCTGTTCTTTGAGCGTTGCAAGCTCCTGTATGTTCATGAGGATACTGCCGTCACCGCTTATGCAGACGACACGCTTTGACTTGTTGGCAAGAGAGGCACCGATTGCAGCCGGAAGACCGAAGCCCATGGTACCCAAAGAACCGCTGGTCAAAAACTGACGGGCTTTTTCTACGGGATAATACTGAGCACTCCACATCTGATGCTGACCGACATCGGTGGTAACAATAATGTTTTCCGGTTTTACACCTGCGCTTTGTGCTGCAAGCGGAATGTCATGTATAAATGCACGCGGATTAACACTCTGTTTGGGAACCGATTTACTGCGTCCCAGTTCTACACTTTCTGTTTTTTCAAATACGTCACGAAGCTGTTTTATCCATGCAGAACGTTCACGCTCTCCCGTACGGCTTGATCCGATTGCTTCTGTCAACAGTGCAAACGCTTTGTCGGTTGAACACACCAGCGAATGTAAGGCAGGAAGAATTTTATTTATCTCTGCAGCATCAATATCAATATGAAGAATTTTTGCATCAGGACAGAACGACGCAATCTGACCGGTTGCCCTGTCGTCAAAACGGACACCGCAGGCAAGTACCACATCGGCATCATGCATGGCAAGATTTGCAGCATACGAACCGTGCATTCCCACCATGCCAAAATACGCACTGTCTGAACGCGAAACAGCCCCTATTCCCATAAGGCTTGAAACGACCGCACAGCTGTAGGCGTTACGGAACGCTGCAATTGCACTGGCAGTTTTGGGATTGTTACAGCCGCCGCCTGCATACAGCACCGGATGTTTTGCAGAAAGCAGCACTTTTGCCATTTCGGGAATTACTTTTTTTATCGTTTCGGCAGAGTCACGCTTAGCATTGGAAAGTTTTACCTGCAGTTCTTTTGCACCAGGCCATGCTTTAAATGTGTATTTTGCACACTGAATGTCGCGCGGAATGTCTATCAGCACAGGACCGGGACGACCGTCACAAGCAATGACAAAGGCACGGGGAATAGCGTCGAATAAATCGGCAACGTCCTTTATCATCATGCTGTGTTTTGTAATGGGAAACGAAAGTCCGAAGGTGTCTGCTTCCTGAAACGCATCGGTTCCAATCAGAGAAGAATTAACCTGACCGGTAATGGCAATAATGGGAACGGAATCACAGCGGGCATCTGCAATAGCGGTAAGAAGATTCATTGCACCCGGACCGCTGGTAGCCATACAGACAGCCGGTTTACCGGTTGAACGTGCAACACCCTGAGCAATAAAACCTGCGGCCTGTTCCTGCCGTACCAATACATGTGTAATGGAACTTTTTGCAAGTTCGTCATACAGGGGAAGAATAGAACCGCCGGGAATACCGGCTACCATTGAAATGCCCATCTGCTCAAGCAGCTTTACAATTATCTGTGAACCTGTCGCCGTAATCATGAGCTCAGTGTAGCATGTAGCACAAAAAAACACAATGGACTCAGGGTGCGGGCTGTATTACTCTGTTGAGAATGCCAGTCATTTATGCTATACTAAGCCAAGCGAGGAAAGCATGAAGAAAATCGTTACCGCTTCTCAAAACCCGGAAGTTATCAAAGCTGTGCAGGATGCCTGCAGACAGTACAATACGTTTGCAACGTCTGTATTTGGAAACACAGACGCAACCATCAGTTTTATCAATTTTGAAATTCCTGAAATCAAAGTACTCGATTACACCTCTGATGAAATTGACTGTAAGCAGATTCTTGAAGCAATCCACGGAGACTCATGGCTTCACTACGGCGGCATAATTGCAGTCTGTAAAGATACAAAGCAGGTTCATGAACTTGAAGAACAGAAGGACGAAAACATTCTTGCGGTTCTGACGGTTTCTGATTTCAAGGCACACTGTGCACGGCTTTTGAAAATTCTTCACCAGAACCAGCAGTTTCTCTTTACACGAGGCATGCAGGATATTCTGGGTGGTCGTGAAGAAGGACACTTTATCTGCGACAACGATCCGCTTGATATTAAATTCTACACAAACTTTTTGATTTCTTACCTGTACAACACAAACCGCATATCTGACGAAGACCGCATTTCTTTGCAGATGACACTGATGGAACTTCTGATGAATGCAGTTGAACACGGTAACCTGGAAATTTCTTTTGACGAAAAAACAAAATGGCTCATGCAGGGTGGTGACATCATGCAGCTGATTGCAGAACGAAGAAAAGATCCTAAGTACAGAAGACGCACCGTCCGCATTTCCTATGTCATTCAAAACACCAGTTCTGCGTTCAGAATTGAAGACGACGGTGACGGATTTGACTGGCGTGCCATGCTTGCAAAAAAAGATGAAGACAACGACGGAACTCACGGCCGTGGCATTTCACTCAGTAAAAAACTGGTAAAAAAGATGACCTACAATGAAAAAGGAAATCAGGTTACGTTTACCATTGCAAACAGAATCAATTCGGTCAACACTATTCCGGGCATCATGAATACGTTTGACATTATTGAATACAAAGACCGCGACATTGTCTGCCAGCAGGATGAAATGTCTAACGATCTGTTCTTCATTGTTTCCGGACAGTTTGCAGTATATGTTAACCGTCACCTTGCAACCGTGTTAACTCCCAACGACATGTTCATTGGAGAAATGGCATTTTTGCTTAACGACAGACGAACGGCAACCGTTATGGCAGTCGGTAACTGTAAGCTTATCAAAGTACCCAAGACCGCATTTCTTTCCCTTATCAGAAAGAATCCGCACTACGGTATCTTCTTGAGTAAAATGCTTGCTCAGCGTCTTGTCATTCAGTCACAGAATGCCTACATTGTTCAGCAGAAACTTGACGAACTGCAGACTCTGATTAAAAAGTAAGCGGTATGTCTCTTAACTGTAACGAACTCAATCTTGTTCTTGCGGAACTGGATATAGAAGGTGCGTTCATTCAGGAAGCAGTACAGCCTGGGTACGACACCATTGCCTTCCGTCTTATAAAACAAAGCACTGTCTCTACGCTCATTATCTGTACAAAGCAGAATGCCTGCCGCATGAACCTTACCACTCAGCGCATTCCCAAAAACGAAAAACCTTTACGCTTTCATGAATTCCTGCGCTCAAAAATTCAGGGAATGAGGATTAACAGCTGTACACAGATTGGTCTTGACCGCATTATAAAACTGGATGTCTCTACCTGGAAAGAACGTTGCTTTATCTACATCAGGCTCTGGTCTGGTGCTGCAAACGTAGTTGTCACTGATGAAAATGGAACCATTCTTGACTGCATGTTCCGAAGACCAAACAAAAATGAAGTTACCGGCGGAACGTTTATCATTGAGCAACACGAAGTTACCAAACAGGAACGCACACAGGCACTTGAAAAATTTACACCGAGGGATTTTGCAGACTGTACGGGAAACACCTACAACGAACGCGTTGACAACTATTACTCAGAACATGCCTCTGCCCTTTCGCGCGAAACCTTACTGCAACAGGCAGAAAAATGGTACAACACAAAACATTCACGCATGACAAATGCCTTGCAGAAACTGCTTCAGAAAAAAGAACAGTTTGCAAATGCCTCTCAATTAAAACACACGGGTGACTTAATTCTTGCATACGCACAGGATGCACAGGGAACAACGCTTACCTGCATAGACTACGACACAAATCAGGAAGTACACATTCATCTTGATGCAAAAAAAACTGCACAGGAAAACGCCGCAGAATATTACAGTCAGTATAAAAAAGCAGTAAGCGGCATGGAAGATTTAGAGCACGACATACAGCTTGCACAAAACGAAATTGCTTCCCTTGATGCCGCATACAATAAAATGCTTTCTGAAAAAAACGTAATCAAGTTAGAGCAGCTGTTACGCCACGACACAACACCAAAGCAGAAGATTGAAAAACCGCATGCAGGACTGCACTACGAAATTAACGGATGGACAATTCTTGTCGGAAGAACCGCTGCAGAAAACGATGAACTTTTGCGACACACCGTAAAAGGTCAGGACATGTGGCTTCATACACGAGACTACGCCGGAGGATATGTGTTTATAAAAGCACAGCGCAACAAAACAGTCCCGCTTGAAATCCTTCTGTATGCAGGAAACCTTGCAGTCTACCATTCAAAGGCACGCAAAAATGCACAGGCAGATTTGTACTACACACAGGTTAAGTATTTACGCAGAGCAAAGAACGGTCCCAAGGGTCTGGTGCTTCCCACTCAGGAAAAAAATCTGTTTGTAAAACTGGATGACAAAAAACTGCGCGAACTGGAAAACGCTTGTAAACAACAGGCAAACTTTTTATAATGTATGCATGAAAATAAAGGATATTGCATCACAAAAAAAACTGCTTGTATCAATGGAAGTATTTCCTCCCAAAAAACAGGATGCATTGGATTCTGTCGTTGCTGCCGCACAGGAACTGACACAGTTACAGCCCGATTTTATTTCCATTACATACGGTGCCGGCGGAACTACAAAAGTTAACACTCTTGAAATCTCTCAGAAAATTCTTTCATTCGGAACTCCTGCCCTTTCTCATTTAACATGCGTAGGGAACACAAAGGAAAGCATTTCTTCTGCAATAGAACAAATGAAGTTACACAACATTCAGAATGTTCTTGCATTGCGCGGAGACATTCCTCAGGGAGTAACCGCACAGGATGCACTGTCACCGGACTTACAGCACGCAAGCGATTTAATTCCGCTTTTAAAAGATGCAGGTTTTTGTGTTGGAGCTGCCTGTTACCCGGAAGGACACCCGGAAAGCGAAGACCGCCTGCAGGATTTAGAAAACATGAAATACAAAATTGATGCCGGTGTTGATTTTTTAACGACACAGATGTTCTTTGACAACAACATGCTGTATTCATATCTGTACCGCTTACAGTCAGCAGGAATTCGTGTGCCGGTGTTTGCAGGAATCATGCCCGTAACCAATGCATCTCAGGTTTCGCGGATGATAAAACTTTCCTCTGCATACGTTCCCGCAAAACTGCTTGCCATCTGTGACCGTTTTGAAAAACAGCCCGAAGCAATGTATCAGGCAGGCATTGCATACGTAACCGATCAGATCATTGATTTAATTTCAAACGGCATACAGGGCATTCATATCTACACCATGAACAAACCGCAGGTTGCTCGCGACATTATAAACAACATAAGTGCAATACGCGATGCAGTCAACACAACGCAGGAGAAGTAACATGACGTTCCGCGAATTTCTTGCACAAAAAACAGCACAGAACAAGCCTGTCTTCTTTGACGGCGGCATGGGAACCATGATTCAGAAAACAGGAGTGACCGGCTATGCCATTCCTGAGGATTTAAACTTTTCTAATCCGGAAATCATAAAGGACATTCACGCACAATACTTACGCGCAGGAAGTGCTGTCATAACGGCAAATTCGTTTGGAGCAAATCCCATAAAACTAAGTGCAGCAGAACACAGTGCAGAAGAATATATTTCAAAAGCAGTTCAGCTGGTAAAAGAATCAATTGCACAGGCAGAAAAAGACGGAATTGCAGGACCACATTTCTGTGCATGGGACAGCGGACAGATAGGAAAACTTCTGGAACCAATGGGACCGCTTACTTTTGATCAGGCATACGAATCCTACAAAGAGGCGGCAATTGCTGCAGAAAAAGCAGGTGCTGATCTAACAATCATAGAAACCATGAGCGACCTGTATGAAGTAAAGGCTGCAGTTTTAGCGGTCCGAGAAAACACTTCGCTTCCGGTTGTTGCAACCATGACCTATCAGACAAATCTGCGTACGCTTACCGGTGCCGATGTATTAACGACAGTCACGTACCTTGAAGCACTGCATGTTGACATTCTGGGATTCAACTGCGGCGGAAGTTTAGCAGAAGATGAAGAGCTTACCCGTCAGTTCTGTCAGTATGCACATACCCCGGTTTTAGTTCAGCCGAACGCAGGCTTACCGGTTGTCATAAACGGAAAGACAGAATTTAAAGTTAATGCACAGACCTTTGCACAGAGTCAGTTAAAAAACCGTCAGTGCGGCGTTATTGCTTTAGGCGGCTGCTGCGGAACCACACCCGAACACATTGCACAGATGATTCAGCTGGTACAGAATGTTCCCTGTCCGGATGTAAAAGAAAACAACAAAACCTATTTGTGCTCGTACAACAAGACGATTCAGGTCGGCGACAATGCGGGTCCGGTTATTATTGGAGAGCGCATAAATCCTACCGGAAAGAAAAAATGCAAGGAAGCACTGCAGGCAAAGAACACGCAGTTTTTTATTGATGAAGCAGAAAGTCAGATTTCTCAGGGAGCACATCTGCTCGATGTAAACGTTGGTCTTCCGGGAATTGATGAAGCAGACATGATGGTATGCGCAATCAAAACCATTCAGTCAACCTTCTCTGTTCCTTTGCAGATAGATTCCAGTGAAAGTGCAGTATTGGAAAAAGCACTCCGCTATTACAACGGAAAGGCGTTAGTAAACAGCGTTAACGGCAAACAGGAAGTCATGGATGCAGTGTTCCCGCTCATTGCACGCTACGGAGGTTCTGTTGTTGCACTCTGTATCGATGAAAACGGTATTGCCCCCACTGCAGAAGGACGCTGCAACGTTGCACGAAAAATAATTGCAGAAGCAGCAAAATACGGCATTGCACCGCGTGACATTTTTATAGATACCCTGACACTTACCGTAAGTTCAGAACAGAAGACTGCTCTGGAAACAGTCCGCGCTATACGAATGCTTACCGAAGAATACAAAAAAGAAGGCTTACGTTTTGTGCTGGGCGTTTCAAACATTTCATTCGGATTACCCAGACGCGACATTATTAACTCACGTTTTTTCATGCTTGCACTGGATGCAGGATTAAGCGCCTGTATCATAAACCCTGCAAGTCAGCAGATGATGGATACCTTCCGTGCATACCGCACCCTTGCCTGTTTTGATGAAAACGCCCTGGATTACATTCAGACTTACACAGGCACCATAGATCCTACAACAGCAAAAGCAAAAGAACAGTACATACAGGATGCAATTGCTGACGGCATCATCTGTATT
This sequence comes from uncultured Spirochaetaceae bacterium, assembly GCA_902766125.1. Taxonomy (GTDB): domain Bacteria; phylum Spirochaetota; class Spirochaetia; order Treponematales; family Treponemataceae; genus Treponema_D. Next base: position 94,684 of record CACXCG010000003.1, read on the forward strand.
TCAGTAAACGGAAACAGAACTGCTTCTTCACCTGCAGCAAAAGCAGATGCGCAGCAAACGGCACAGACAAATGTTCAGTCTAATGCACAGACAGCAACCGGCGACGAAGCAGAATTAATCAGCATAATAGAAAAAGGTTTCAAAGAGCAGGCCGGAGCAGTAACAAAAAAACTGCTTACCAAAATGCAGAGCGTAGAAATCATTGACCGCTGTATTGTGCCAGCACTTGATGCAGTCGGAAAAGATTTTGAAAACGGAAAGAAATTTCTTCCGCAGTTACTGTTAAGTGCAGAAACCGTAGGAAATGCGTTTAATGTTATAAAGGAAACACTTGCGCAATCCGGAACAGCAGAAGAGTCAAAGGGTACGGTTGTACTTGCAACTGTATTCGGTGACATTCACGACATTGGCAAAAATATTGTAAAGGCAATGCTTGAAAACTACGGGTATGAAGTAATTGACTTAGGAAAAAATGTTGATCCGCAGGTTATCATAGATACTGTTCTTGAAAAAAATATTCAGCTGGTTGGTTTAAGCGCACTCATGACAACGACCGTTGCTAACATGGAAGAGACAATCATCCGGCTGCGCTCCGCTCTTGCAAAACACAACCGTACCTGCAAAGTTGTTGTAGGAGGAGCAGTGCTTACACCGGAATATGCAGAAAAAATCGGCGCAGATTATTATTCAAAAGATGCTATGCAGACTGTTGCCGTAGCAAAGGAAGTATTTGGAAAATGAAACAGAAAGATCCGCGTTACCCATACAGAAGAACTCCGGTAAAACCGGCACCTAAATGGAGAATAAAACGCACGACAGGAAAATCGCTTACCGATTTTAATCCGCTGTATGTTTATTTTACACTTCCCTTACGCCCCGCAAGCATTGGTCCGGTATTAGGATTTGTTCATACCGTTATCTGGAAATTCTTTATGGCACAGTACTTCAGAAAATGGGGATTACGCCGTACACCGATTAAACATGTTGATCATATTCTGGACACAAAAGTTCCGTTTCATCCTGAATACGTTGATGTCTATTTTGATTTTATAAACTTCTGGATTCGTCCGCTGGTTATGCTGGAAAAAAGATTCGGTACCTGGAGCGGTTCAAAACTGTGTGCAGAATTTCTTAACTACATCACCCTTGCCTACAGACAGGCATATCAGATGTACAGAAGAAGCATGACAACTACCGTGCGTCCTAAATGCAGGGACGGTGCACTGATTACCACGATTCAAACTGCTGACCCGCATTACCTGTGTGTCCCCAGCTTGCACATTGCCGTTGTCTGTTTAGGATTTTCTTTTTACCGCATGCTGTTTAAGCGCGAACACTTTTCAACAGAAGACAGCGACCGTTGGGGTGCAGAACTGTATGCACGCGCAGTAGAAATTGCAGAAACAGTTTTGTACGTTAAGCAGCACAGTGTTAACTGCATTCCCGCAGCACTGTACATGATGACACGAATTACTCCCGAACTGTTTACGATAGAAGACGGTGTTGATTTTATAAACAGCCTGTTCCGCAGCGCAGATGATATTACCGAAGAAGACAAGGCTGCAATCCGGGAGCACATTCAGTTTATGTTTGAACGCCTGGTACTTGAAGGAACTACAGAAAGCGACTGGGTAAAACCGGTAGAGCACTGGCTGAGCACGTACGTTCCCTACCAGTACCCTAACACGCCTGAATACTAATCTATGCAATTCAGACAGTAAAAAAAGGCGGCAAGGACGCCGCCTCTATCTCTTATCCCAAACACACCGCACCAACTTCCCTGAAGTTGGTGCCATTAAAAAAATTGCAAGGATGCAATTTTTTTAATTAGTACTCCTCATACTTAGGTCTTTTAAAGTAAGACGAATGACTGTTGCGCTGCGTTGCCGTATGCACATTGGGTCTTCCGTTAGAAGAGCGCTCTCTGTCACGGTCACGGGAACGGATTCTGTCACGATCCCCACGATCACGGAATTCAGAACGGCGGTTACCACTGTCGCGGAAAGAACCTTTATCAAATGAATCACCAAAATCATCGCGGGCAAAACTGCGGCGTTCACGGCTCGGACGGTCATCAGAAAAAGATCTTCTTCTGCGCGGAGCATAGCTCTTAAAGTCTGCACCGTCATCTCCACCGGATTTTGTATCCTGATGCATGTGCGGCAAAGACGAATCTGCACGGGAAAGTTCAAGCGCATGTTTTCCTGCTTCGGTCGGAAGACTTAACAGACAGAAGCGGTCTGACATATCGATTGCATCAACCTGGCGTCCGGGAATATGCAGAAGCTTCGAGAAGAATTCAGCAATGGATTTTGGATTCTGTCCGTCATACCATCCCATCTGAACATACAGACGAATCTGATCTTCGCCAACAACAACTCCACGGCGTTCACGGCGTCCGTCACGATCACGGCCACCTCTGTCACGTCCGTCTCTGTCGCCTCGCTTACCGACAGCAGCACTGACTTTACCGTAGCGGCTTTTGCTCAGTTCTTTTCCGTAGGTTGCAGAAAGCAGTGCAGAAACAACTTCCTGAGGATTCTGATCCTGACACAGTTCAGCGGCAAGTTCATCAAATACAGGATTTCCTTTGCGGAGGCGTTGTGCTGTTTCAGTTACCACACCTTCTTCTGTTTCGGGACTAACGGTTTCTGAAGATTCATCTATCAGAGATTTTTTTATCTGAGTAAACAGGCGCAGTTTTTTAACGGCAAGCACTTCTTCAACAGACGGAACAGTACCTTCTGTCATTTCACCCTTTGCACTCTTTCTTACTGCATTGCGAAGGTATGCAAGCTTACGTCTCTGTTCTTCGGGGCGGACAAACGTAACTGCCATTCCCGCTGCACCCGCACGACCGGTACGGCCAATACGGTGAACATACGTCGGTCCGTCAAACGGAAGGTCAAAGTTAACGACATGGGTTAAACCTTCAATGTCAATTCCACGGGCAGCAACATCGGTTGCAACCAGTACACGGGTTTTCTTTGCCCTGAAGCGTGCAAGAATTTTTTCGCGCTGAGCCTGAGGAATATCTCCATGCAGGGCTGCAGACTGATAGCCTCTGTCATCCAGCTGACGGGTAACAAGATCGGCATCTGTTTTTTTCTGCACAAATACTAAGCCAAAGAAATCAGGAGAAATATCAATAAGGCGGACAAGTGCTTCGATTTTTTCTGCTTCACGAACAATCCAGTACTTCTGTTCAATCAGAAGCGGTTCTTCTTCGTGACCTTCTTCTTCAACAATTTCGTAATCACCCATAAAACGCTGGGCAATCTGCAAAATGGGTTTAGGAACCGTTGCACTGAACAAAAGCACACGGCTGTCGGGGTTTGCAGAAGCAAAAATGTTTTCGATGTCTTCAACAAATCCCATATCAAGCATTTCATCGCCTTCATCAAGAATGAAGTATTCAATTTTGCTGATATCAAGTGCACCACGATCTATCATGTCCTGAACACGACCAGGAGTTCCTACGACAATTTCTGCACCACGGCGTAAAGAACGCAGCTGATCACCATAACCGGCACCTCCGTAGACAACGCAGGTACGCGGAAATTCTCCGGTGGTAAAGGATGCCATTTCAGTACAGGTCTGCATTGCAAGTTCGCGGGTTGGTTCAAGAATGATTGCCTTAACCTGTTTGCTTTCCGTGCGCAGTGTCTGAACTAACGGCAGTCCGAATGCTGCAGTTTTACCGGTACCGGTACGGGCACGCGCAATGACATTTGCTTCGCCATTCAACAGACGGGGAATTGCAAGCACCTGTATGGGGGACGGGGTTACAAAGCCTTTGCGTTCAATTGCGGCAAGTGTGATTTCATCAAGACCTAAATCTTCAAAGGAGATTTCATCTGATTCTGACTGGGTTTCTGAATCTGATTCAATTTGATTCTGGGCAGAAAGGTACTGGTCGCCCTCTGCCATGGGTTCTGTGTTTTCCATAAAGCGGTTCCTCTTGTTGTGTTTTCTTCCACAAACATCACCGCTCTATTACGAATTCCCCAAAACCTCAAAGCAGTGTAGTTTGTTTCCCTAACAGCAGGCACTCTCTCTTTGCTCTTGCTGATAAAATTTCGCATATACTACCGTTTTTCGCATTTAATTACAAGTAGTTCTATATCTTTTTTTATTGCGGATTATGAAAGGTTGAAGTATACTATTACAACATATCTAACTACAGGAGTCACTGATGAGTAAATACGCAGGAACACAGACAGAAAAAAACTTACTGGCAGCATTTGCCGGTGAATCACAGGCGCGCAATAAGTACACCTACTTTGCACAGGTTGCAAAAAAAGAAGGCAACGAAAAAATAGCACAGATTTTTGAAAAGACTGCCGCAAACGAAGAGCAGCATGCAAAAATGTGGCTTACCGAATTAGACGGAATTAAAGACAGCACAACTAACCTTAAGAACGCAGCCGACGGAGAAAATGCAGAATGGACTGATATGTACGTGGGCTTTGCAGAAACTGCAGAAAAAGAAGGCTTTGCAGAACTTGCAAAAAAATTCCGTGCAATTGCAACTATTGAAAAACGTCACGAAGAACGCTACCGCTCACTGCTTAACGACGAAGATTCTTCTGCTCAGCTTAAGAACTCAAGCATAAAAGTATGGGAATGCCTTAAGTGCGGACACATTGTTACCGGACCTTCTGCTCCCGAATACTGTCCTACCTGCGGCGAATACAACCAGTACTTTGAAGTCCGCGAAGACAACTACGACCTTATCTTAACCTGGGGACGCTAACCTTATAAAAAAAAACACAAAAACAGCGGCTGTTTTGTGGTACTTTCTGCCTGCGGGTGCAATACAATAAGTATGAGACCCGTACAAAAAATTGCGCTTGTCTTAGCGCTTACCGCAAGCACCGCCTGTTTACCGCTTAGTGCAGAAGAAAAACCTGCACCGTTTAAATCACTTTCTTTTTACGAAGGAATCTGGATTGACTTTCCGTTAGAATATGCACAGGACATCAAACCCGAAGATGCACTGTTTGCAGAACACTCAGAACAGGAACGGACTTTCTTTGCATTACCGCCTGTCGAACGCGTTTACCGGAACACAAGCCTGAAAGCAGTTTCGGGTGCACGGCTTTCATCAGAGCATGTTGACTTAACCGCATCACTTGCACTTCCCAAAACACTTTTTCAAAACCTGCAGGACATAACGCCAGAGAGTCTGGGCTTTACCTTTGGTGCATCTGCTCAGATTCCGCTGACAGTTCTTACTGCACACATAAAGGCAGGTCACCTTTCACACAGCGGTTCTTTTTCGCACATAAAAAATCCGTTCTTTCAGGTTCCTTCTGCATTCATGTCTGATATACCTGACAGTCAGAGCATAAGTGCTTCCCTTCCCGAATTTACGCAGGCACTTGCAAAAGAAAAAACACTTTCTGCATACCTCTGCCTGAAACCTGCGTTACCTTTTGTACCGGCTGTAAGCGCCAGTATCTTTGACAACCAGACATTCTGTATCTGTGCAAACGGAAGCATTGCGTTCAAACCAAAAACAACCGTTTCGTATGCGTGTACTGCAGGAACTTTTTCGTATGCCAAAACCGGCGGAACTTCCTGGTTCAAAACAGAAAAACCCTTTGCATCCCTTCCCCGGCTTTCGCTCATGGCAGAATGTTCTGTAAAAAACGTACAGTTTTCAAAAGCGGTAAGTGCAGATGTCTATTCAGCATATATGATCTACCCCAATCCCTTCGGCGGAGTTTTTAATGCATACCGTCTACAGGCTCAGGTTACGGTTCACACAACAGGAACAGTTTCTTTTGGAGGAGGATTTTCGTGTGCGAATGAAAACACGATTGATGCTTCCGGATCGACAGTCAGTTCTCCCTGGCAGCTGTATGGCAATATTCAGTATGAAATAAAGGGAACAACACTCAGCTCAAAAACAGGTCTTACGGTGTACGCACAGGAAAAAATGCTGAACATAAAATGCGCCCAGAAATTCGAATGGAACAGCCAGTCTTTCCTGCTGTCTGCAGAACCGCTTTTTGAAGGAACAGAACCAGTACTCAGCAAAGTCAAACTGCAGGCCGAATACAGCACAGATACACGTTATCTGACAAGCAAAACAAAAATAAACGTACTGCACAGTCCTTTATCCACAAAAACAGTCATATCTGCTTCAGAACAGCTTTCGTTTAAAAACGGAATCGTGTCAAAACTGAGTGCAGAGACAGAATGGAGCCTTACCACGGACAGTCCTAGGGTACCACAGACGACCGTAAGTGCGGCATTTACAAACCGTTCAAAACGCTTTCCCTTTACGTTTCTGCTGGAGATAAAACTGTAGAAAACACGCGGAAGGTCTTGAATTTAGTAGTGATTTATACTATCATAGCCCAACTCTATCTTTATGTAGAAATTTTAATTTTTAGAGAGGCATACTATGGGCTTTGATATTACAAAGGTACGTAATATCGGTATCAGCGCACACATTGACTCTGGAAAAACAACAACATCAGAACGCATTCTGTTCTATTGTAACAAGATTCACCAGATTCACGAAGTGCACGGAAAGGACGGTGTCGGTGCCGTTATGGACTCCATGGATTTGGAGCGCGAACGCGGAATCACCATTCAGTCAGCAGCAACACAGGTTCAGTGGAAGGACATTACCATCAACCTTATTGACACACCTGGTCACGTTGACTTTACAGTAGAAGTTGAACGCTCACTGCGCGTTCTTGACGGTGCAATTCTGGTTCTTTGTGCTGTTGCAGGTGTTCAGTCACAGTCTATTACTGTTGACCGCCAGCTCAAACGCTATCATGTACCCCGCATCGCATTTGTTAACAAGTGTGACCGCCAGGGAGCAAACCCCTTACGCGTATGCAAACAGCTGCGCGAAAAGCTGGGTCTTAACGCATACATGGTTGAACTGCCCATCGGTCTTGAAGATAAACTGCAGGGTGTTGTAGACCTTATTGCAATGAAAGCTTACTACTTCGAAGGACACGACGGAGAAGAAGTTCGCGTTGCAGAAATCCCCGCAGAACTGGTTGAACAGGCAAAAGAAAAGCGCACAGAACTGCTTGATGCAGCATCCATGTTCGATGACAGCCTGATGGAAGAACTGATGGAAAAAGGTTACGACGATGTTGATTCAGACAAAGTCATTGCCGCAATCCGTAAGGGTACACTTGCAGAACAGTTTGTTGCAGTATTCTGTGGTTCTGCACACATGAACAAAGGTATTCAGCCCGTTCTTGACGGTGTTGAACGCTACCTGCCAAACCCGACAGAAGTTCACAACTACGCACTTGATCTGGACAACAACGAAGCTCAGGTTGAAATCTTCAACACAGCAGACAAACCCTGTGTTGCTCTTGCATTCAAACTGGACGACGGTCAGTATGGTCAGCTTACTTATGTTCGTATCTACCAGGGTAAAATTACCAAGGGTGACGAACTGTTCAATACACGTGCACAGAAAAAGTTCAAGGTTGGACGTATTGTCCGCATGAACGCTGCAGCAATGGAAGATATCAACGAAGGACAGCCCGGTGACATCATCGCTCTGTTCGGTGTTGACTGTGCTTCTGGTGACACTTTCTGTGGTGGCGGACTTAACTATGCTATGTCATCAATGTTCGTTCCTGCTCCTGTTATTTCTGAAGCTATTACTCCAAAGAACAAAGCAGATGCAGCTAACATGTCAAAGGCTCTTAACCGCTTTACAAAAGAAGACCCAACCTTCCAGACTTATGTTGATCCTGAATCAAACCAGACAATCATTAAGGGTATGGGCGAACTTCACCTTGCAGTTTACGTTGAACGCATGAAGCGCGAATACAAGTGCGAAGTAGAAGTTTCACAGCCTGAGGTTGCATACCGTGAATCAATTACTGCACGCGCAGACTTCAACTTTACCCACAAAAAGCAGACTGGTGGTTCTGGTCAGTACGGTCGTGTTGCAGGCTTTATGGAACCGCTTGAAGGTAAAGACTACGAGTTTGTTGACTCAATCAAAGGTGGTGCAATCCCCAACGAATACATTCCGTCTTGTGACAAAGGTTTCAAGAAGGCAATGGAAAAAGGTTCTCTTATCGGAGCACCCGTTGTTGGCGTTCGCTGTACAATCAATGATGGTCAGTATCACCCCGTTGACTCTTCAGATATCGCATTCCAGACTGCTGCTATCGGCGCATTCCGCGAAGGATACGAAAAGGCAAAACCGGTTATTCTTGAACCTATCATGAAAGTTCAGATTGCAGGTCCTACAGAATTCCAGGGAAATATGTTCGGTCTGATTAACCAGAGACGTGGTGTTATCATTGACTCAACCGATGAAAACAACACCTCAACTGTTAACGCTGAAGTTCCGCTTTCTGAAATGTTCGGATTCTCTACTATTCTGCGTTCTTCAACTCAGGGTAAAGCAGAATTTACCATGGAGTTTGAAAAGTACGGAAAAGTTCCTAACGCTGTAGCAGAAGAACTGATTAAGAAGTACAAGGAATCGAAAAAATAATTACATCCTGTAATTATTTTTTCTCAAGTTTTTGTAAAACAAAAACTTGCGCACTAAAGCGTAAGAGTATGACGCGGCATCCGTGCCGCTCTCTTACCAGTGCAATACAGAGGAGACTATTATGGCTAAACAGGAATTATATGAACGCAGCCCGATCCGCGCATTTGACGAAGCCGCTAACGGTGGACTGAAAGCAGGAGAACTGGGACTGGTAACCGCAAAAAAAGGTTTGGGAAAAACAAGTGTTCTGGTTCAGTTTGGTATGGATACACTGCTGAACGGAAAGCAGCTGGTACACGTTTCGTTTGATCAGCACAGCCAGAACGTTATTTCATGGTACGACGGAATCTACACCGAAATCTCTAAGAAAAAGAGCATTGCAAATGCTGCAGAGGTAAAAGAGCAGATTCTTAAGGGACGCACCATCCTTAACTTTAACCAGGACAACTTCAACCTGGAAAAAGTTGTTAACACACTCAACGCTCTTAAAGCAGGCGGAATTGCAGTTGCTGGTGTTGTTATTGATAATGTTGATTTTTCTAAAGTAAAGGAAAGCGACATTCAGGCAGTAGCAAGCTACGCAAAAGCAACCAAAGCAAAAGTATGGATGAGTTCTACTGTTGCAAGCGACAAACTGGATGATTCAGCACCTAAAGCTATTCTTCCCTACTTCAACATTGTAGCTCACCTGACTTCAAAAGGAACTACTACTCTGCTCCAGCTTCTGAAAGTTGGAAAGAACAAGGACATTCCTTCAGAGCTCAAGCTTGATTCAAAGACTCTGCTTATAACGAACAAATAAGTAAACAGTCTTACTAAACACAAAAGGCTTCCCGCTTGGGAAGCCTTTATTTTTTTCTAAGCAAGTATGCTAGTTAAGCAGCATACGGTCAGAAACCTGATCTCCGCTTCCTTCGGTATCGCTTACCATCTGGAACTTCTGCATCAAATCCTGAACCTGAAGATTTTTCTTTTCTTCACCGCTGACATCGTATACAATGCGTCCGTCCATCATCATGATAAGGCGGTTACCGTAATGAATGGCATGACGCATGTTGTGCGTTACCATAAAGGCTGTCAGTTTGTCGCGCTGAATAAACTGTTCGGTAAGCTCAAGAACTTTATGTGCTGTCTTTGGGTCAAGGGCAGCTGTATGTTCGTCAAGCAGAAGCAGCTTGGGTTTTTGCAGTGTTGCCATAAGCAGCGTAAGTGCCTGACGCTGACCGCCGGACAAAAGGCCAACCTTAGCCTGCATGCGGTCTTCAAGTCCTAAGTCCAGAAGTGCAAGCTGGTCACGGTATGTTTCTTTTTCTTTCGCAGAGATTCCCCAGCGAAGCGTGCGTGATTTTCCGCGACGGTATGCCATGGCAAGGTTTTCCTGAATCTGCATAGAGGCTGCAGTTCCCATCATGGGATCCTGGAAGACACGGCCTAAATATTTTGCACGAACATGTTCTTTCTGAGCAGTAATGTCTTCTCCGTCAAGCACAATGGAACCTGAATCACATTCATACACACCGGCAATCAGGTTAAGCAGTGTACTTTTACCTGCACCGTTTCCGCCAATAACCGTTACAAAGTCGCCATCGTTAAGCGTAATGCTTACATCTTTAAGTGCTTTACGTTCTGTTATGGTTCCCGGATTAAATGTCTTTGATACATGTTTTACTTCAAGCATCTTTTGCCTCCTGAACTTTTCCGGCACGATGTGAACGCGTCAGTTTTTTCTTAAATACCGGAACAGAAAGTGCAATGGCAACAATGAGGGCTGAAAGCAGTTTAAGATCCTGCGTTTTCATTCCCAGCTGAAGTACAATAGCAATAATCAGACGGTAAATAACGGAACCAAGTACAACAGAAAGCAGATAGTACCAGAATGCAAAGCGGTGACCAAAAATAACTTCACCGATAATGATAGAAGCAAGTCCTATAACGATTGCACCAATACCCATGCTTACATCACCAAAGCGCTGTGACTGCATAACCAGACCGCCGGAAAGTGCAACCAGTCCGTTTGAAATCATAAGGGCAAGAATTTTCATGCTGTCAGTGTTAATGCCAACCGCACGGCTCATGCGTTCGTTGTCTCCGGTAGCACGGATTGAACTACCGATTTCTGTTCCAAAGAACCAGTACAGTACGGCAATAAGGGCTGCGGCAAACAGAACACCTGCAATTAAACTTGCAACAGAAGAAGCATTGTCGCGTAAGGTTTCAGACAAATGCAGCCAGTCACTTATGCGGCTCATAATGGTTGCATCCGTACGCACCAGTGATTTGTTAGGACCGCCCATAATGCGCAGGTTAATGGAATACAGGGCCAGCATCATAAGGATTCCTGCAAGAATTCCGGGAATCTTTAACTTAGTGGTAAGCACACCGGTCAAAAGGCCTGCAATCATTCCCGTACACACAGAAACCAGAAGCGACACCATGGGGGGAACTCCGTGCGTGATAAGAACTGCACACACACATCCGCCCAAAGCAAAGCTGCCGTCAACGGTCATATCGGGGAAATCAAGAATCTTAAACGTGATGTAGACACCCAGTGCCATGACACCCCACAGAATGCCCTGTGAGACTGCACCAAGCATAGCGTTTGAAAACGCCGAAACAACTGAAACTGCCAGAAAATTCATGCAGACAGTATAGCAAAAAAAAAGCATTGCCGCAACCGTTTGAAGTGCAGCAATGCTTATGAATTAGGAAAGAAACTACTTAACGCAGTTCGAGGGGAATTTCAATACCAAGGATAGCTGCAGTGTCGGGGTTGTAGCTGAAGTCGCAGCTGGTCAGATACTGAATGGGCATTTCTGCAGGGTCTGTCTTGTCGCGCAGAATCTGAGCAGCCATAACAGCAGTCTGTTTTCCCAGTTCGTAGTAGTTAAGACCGTAAGTAGCAAGACCACCGTTCTTAACCATGCCTTCTTCACCAACAATTACCGGAATGCGGTTTTCGTTTGCAACCATAGCAACAGTAGCCATGCTGCTTGCAATCATGTTGTCTGTCGGAGAGTAGATTGCATCAACTTTACCAACCAGGCTCTGTACTACCTGCTGAACTTCGTTTGTATTTGAAACAGTTGCTTCAACATAAGAAAGTCCCAGGCGTTTGCACTCTGCTTCTGCAAGGTTAATCTGGAAGCGTGAGTTTTCTTCGCTAGAGCAGAACAGCATACCAACTGTCTTTGCTTCGGGAAGCAGCTGCTTTAAGAGTGAAATCTGAGCGGCACAGGGAGTAAGGTCAGAAGTACCGGTTACGTTTGTTCCGGGCATTGCATTTGACTTTACCAGATTAGCGCTTTCGGGATCGGTTACAGAAGATACAACAACCGGAATAGTAGTAGTAAGGTTTGCAACAGCCTGTGCTGCGGGAGTTGCAATAGCAAAAATCAAATCTACTCCGTCTGATACAAATTTCTGTGCAATGGTTACACAGTTTGACTGATCTCCAGATGCATTCTGATAGTCAATAACAATGTTGTCTCCGTCAACAAAGCCTTCTTTTGCAAGGCCGTCAACAAAACCCTGATAGTTTGCATCAAGAGCATCGTGCTGAACCAGCTGCAGCACACCGATTTTTACTTTTCCGTTATTCTTTGAACAGCCGGAAAGGACAGCGAGAGCCACAAGAGCAGTGGCAAGAACAGAAAGAAGTTTTTTCATCTTTTTTCCTCGTAAATTAAAGTACGCCGATTATAGCATAAATTCACGAAGAGATTCAATGAAATGCGTGAAAAAAATTATACCCTACAGATTGTTCCACATAAAGAATTCGTCAATGCTTTTAAGCAGATCTTTTGGCGGAAGCGATTTTAAAAGATAGCGTTCCGGTTTTGCTGCAAGGACTTTGACGATTGTGTTCTTGTCGTTCTTTCCAGTCAGGAAGATAACGGGAATATCTTTGGTAGACGGTTCGCCTTTGAGCATTTCGAAAACCTGTAAACCTGAAACAACCGGCATTTCGTAATCCAGCAGAATAAGATCTACGGTCGTTCGGGAAAGGAATGAAATTGCATTCATGCCCGAGTTTGCCATGAACACCGTATACTTTTCGGAAAGCCAGCTGTTCATTGCGTGCAAAAGCGTAGGATCGTCATCAACAAGCAGAATACTCTTGTGATCACGGTTAAGCGCTATATCGTTCATGTTGCGGTTAATTGCAGAAATAAGCAGTTTGACATCAAGCGGTTTGACAAATGTGTAGACACCAAAACCTTCGGGAAGCATTGCCTTTGCCTGATCAATATCTGCTTCACTGCCGACAACATACAGGTTTGTCTTTACGCGAGAGGAAGCAACTTTCTGGGTAAGGTCCAGTAAAGCCGGAGCAATAACGGAAAGATCTGTATCGATATAAAAAATATAGGCTTCGGGAGTATATCCATGTAAGTCATTGACGGCAACAATATCGGGCTGTGCAAACTGAACATCGTAGCCCTCTGTCGTCAAGTCTTTCATAATAGCATTAACGGTAAAACCCCGTGCACCACTTATGAACAAAATCTGCCGTGGCATAGTCAACCTCCGCGTAACGAAAACTCATCTCCACCGTCTTTTTGCTATTAGCACTATTATAACAGAGGTATAGGGATTTTGCAATAAAAAAGTGAAACCCTAGTTATTTTTCAAGTATTCCAAAAGGGCGTTGCGGTCGACCGTAGAAACTAACCGGCGGACTTCTGCATACTTAACGGCAAACTCACTGCCAATAGTAAAGTTTTCCATCTGACTCAGGATTTCTTCTGCATTTGCAAAGTCACCCATGTCAACAAAATCACGTATACCCACCATGGCTTCGGCAAATTCTTCTTCGCTGATGGCTGGCTTTTCTTCGTTAGATTCTTCTGTTTTGTTCATAACAAAGAACGGTTCCAGTTTGTCGCGGTAACTTTTGTAGGTAGCAAGCAGTTCAGGAGTCAGTGCATCTATGTCTGCAAGGTTACCGTCGTCTCCGCACTGTTCAAGGTGAGCCGCCGCCTTTGAAAGCTGCATGGCACCAATAAGCCGGGCAGAAGATTTTAACGCATGAACAAGCACCGTGTAATCGCGGATCTTTTTTTCGTGCCATAGATTTTCGATGTTGAAAGATTTTGACGGAATGGCATCATAAAAATCCTTAAGGGCATCGCGCAATACTTCCGGAGAACCGCAGTTGGTAAGCGCAATGGCAGCATCAATTCCTTCGATACAAGAGAATTCTTTAACTGCTTCCCGGTCAACTTTAGATTCAAAAACTTCAGGTTTTTTTTCTCCGTGAACAATCTGCACTTTTTCCGGAGGAAGGAAACGCATGAGCAGTTTTTCAAGATCACGGCTGTTAATAGGTTTAGACAGATAATCAGTAAAGCCTTCTGTCAAATACATTTCCCGTGCACCGTTGATTGCATTTGCAGTAAGCGCAATGGCAGGCACAATCGAGTTATGATTTGATGTCAGTTTCTTAAGTTCATGCAGTGCTTCAACACCATCCATCTCTGGCATGCGGTGATCAATAAACAGAAGGTCGTAATCTTTTTTCTGAACTTTATCCAGCATTTCAATTCCGCTTTCTGCCGTATCAATCTGAATCTGTGTGTTTTTCAACAATCCGCAGAATACCGTCAGGTTCAGCTTGGTATCGTCAACGACAAGAACTTTTGCATTGGGAGCACGGAACAGTTCCTGATAGTTAACCTTTTCTTCTTTTGCATCTTCGTAGCGCACTTCATAGTTACCAATTGGTCCCCAGGAAACAACACGCTGCCGTACAGAGAATGAAAAGTCAGAACCCTTACCGTATTCACTCTTTACTTCAAGGCCGGAGCCCATCTGCTGCAACAGACCGCGGATAATACTCATACCCAGACCGGTGCCTTCAATGGTGCGGTTACGGACTTCATCAACACGTTCAAACGGACGGAACATTTTCTGCAGCTCATCAACCTTAATTCCAATTCCGGTATCAATAACATGAACCGTAAGCATAATGTGCTGACTGCTTACCTTTTCATAACCAATGCGGAAGGTAACAGAACCCGTATGAGTATACTTGACGGCATTTGTCAGAATGTTAAGCATAACCTGCTTGAGGCGCATTTCGTCACCGAACAGAAGGTGCGGTGTATTTTCATCAACAACAACTTTGAATGCAAGTTTTTTCTCTCTTGCACGCATGTTGATCATATTGACCAGATCATTGATGATGGAAGCAAGCTCGTATTCAACAGGAATAATTTCCATCTTACCTGCTTCAATCTTTGAGAAGTCAAGAATATCGTTAACCAGATTAAGAAGAACTTTACCGGAGTTTTTAATATCGTTTGCATACGCAATGATATTCGGTTCGGTACATTCACGCAGAATCATTTCGTCAAAGCCAAGCACGCTGTTAATAGGTGTACGGATTTCGTGGCTCATGTTCGAAAGGAACGTTGATTTTGCTTCGTTAGATGCCTGGGCTACACGCAGATCTTCTGACAGTTTCTGGTCACGCTCCAGTGCTTCTATAAAGATGTTGATTTCAGAAATTGAGCGGTCGATTGAATGGAACAAGTCTGCAAGTTCGTCGTGCGAATTTACCCTCAGCTGATGCAAAAGGCGCACATAACTTTTACGGCGTTTTTCTGTCGTTCTTTCAAAGCCCCGCATAAACTGTGCCATGCGCACAATGGGAGAAATAATTTTGTACAAGAAAAACCAGTTGACAATAACCATAACGGGAACGGCCGTCGTCATCATCAGAAGAATCAGTTTAGTACAGAATTCAAGGCCTTCATTTGTAATGGAACGAAGCGAGCGTCTTGCATGCACAAACAGATCTCCAAACTGCATGTTCTCCAGAAGAATGGCAACAAACAGACCGGACATAAGGCAGGCAAAGACTGTTTTTACAAATGTAACCAGAATAATCTTTGAAGACATGTGAGAATGCTGCTTACCGTCTGCGCGTATAAGCTGCTCGTATTTTTCAAACCGGCTGCTGTATTCAAAACTACCGCGGAAGAAAACCTTCCAGGAGTCGGGAGCAAACCTCATGTACAGGTACGAAATAAGACAGGCAAGAAATGATGCAGGATAAGCGACCGCACACTCATGCAAAACGGAACGGACTGTAAGCTGATCCCATCCGTGTCCTGTAACCATCTCATGGAAGATAAGCCGTATGCCACCCATACAGACTGCATAAAACAGAGAAGCAATAAAGGAAAGCGGAATATGCCTGAACCAGCGGTTACGTCCGACAATCCATGCACAGGCAGGAGCAAGAAGATACAGACACGCATCATACGAAAAAGAATGCAGATAAAAACAACGTGCACCCAAAAGCATAAAGGCTGCAATCACCGCAGGATCAAAGCCGACAATGGTACTTAACAGAATCAGCGGAAGCAAAGCAAGATATCCGCTGTAGATAGTACGGCCTTCACCAATCAGTTCATACGGGGCGCGGTATATTGACGGAAACGCCATTGCAACACAGGCAATAACAGCAACTGCTGCAAGTGCATAAGTCTTCCAGGTACGCCCCTGTTCGTAGTCTACACAGATCTCGTCTAAATCTTCCATAATCTCCAATTATACTCCCAGTTGCGCTAATTAGCAAGTAAATGTATACTAAAAAACAAGAGGTTAGTATGAAACGTATTGCAGTAAAAACATTCATTCTGATTATGCTGGCTGCACTGATACCGGCTGCCTGTACCACCACCAGTTCTGTAAAAGAGGAGGATACACCGGTGCAAATGGCAAACCCTTTCAGAACCTATAAAGAAATAGAGTCTGCAGAAGAAACCGCAGGATTTGAGCTTTCTGTCCCAGAGCAGATTGCAAAAAACTACTCTGCAACGGTTTACCGTGCCATATCCGGCAAAATGATAGAAGTCATCTACAAAAATGCTTCCCTTACCGATGAAATCCGCATACGGAAGGCTGCAGGAAACGAAGATATTAGCGGAGATTACAATACATACGACGAAGATATGACTATAATCATAAACGGACTGCAAGTTGAATCGCGCGGTAATGCAGGTAAAACACACGCTGCAACGTGGCAGGACGGCAATTATTCCTACTCCATTACCAGCGACGAAGGACTTTCCCTCAGCAGCTTAAAAAAAATTGTAGAACAGGTGCAATAAATTTGTCCTGATTGTTCTGCCAGTGCCATTATATAAATGGTATGGAACAAGAATTAACTAAGACAAGACAAAAACCTGACATCCGGGAACTGACCCTTGCAAACGGAATATCTTTTCCCTCAGACCATGAACTTTTAATGCTCATGCTGGGAAGCGGAACAAAAGATGTGCCAGTCAGTCAGCTGGCACAACGGGTACTGACTGCGTTAGAAGCAAGCAATGAAGACAACCTGCTTGAAAACCTGCAGTCGGTAACGGGCATGGGTATAAACCGCTCACTTGCGGTTGCTGCTGCCATAGAACTGGGACGAAGACGCTCACGGTACCGAACAGCCGTTATCAATACGCCGGGCGATATTGTGCCGTATGTCAAGCAGTACACGCTGCAAAAACGCGAACACTTTGTCTGCGCTGCATTAAACGGTGCTCACGAAATTCTTACCCTCTATGTTGTTTCGGTGGGAACAGTGGGAAGAACCATTGTACATCCGCGGGAAGTATTTGCAAAAGCACTCAGCGTACATGCCTCTGCCATCATCTGCTGTCACAACCATCCATACGGAGCATGTTTTCCCAGCACTGCAGACAGAGAGACAACCATACGCTTACAGACTGCTGCAGACTACTTAGGCATTGCATTTTTAGATCATCTGATTCTTACCACAGACGGATACTTCAGCTTCAGGGAGCACGACTTGCTTGAACACAAGTGAGTCGATATACTACAACTCATGAATACTTCCATAAATATACCCTCATTGATTCAGCTGATAATTTCTGTCATTGACTATGCGTTTATTTTTTTTATTCTGTTTTTTGAACGAAAGGAAGCAACACGAAGATTTGCATGGATTATGATTTTGGCTTTTCTTCCGGGTGTAGGAATTATTCTGTATGTACTTTTCAGCGGAAACTTTTTTGCCGGTAACCGCAGCATGAAAGAAATCAACAAGTATGTTCATAACCTTGCAGAACCGCTTTTTGACGAACAGCGGAAACTCTTAAACAGTCCCGATGCACAGCTTCCTCCTGCCGTCTCTAAAGAATTTCATCCGCTTATCACGATGAATCTGGAACGGGGAAACTGTCCGCTTATTGCCACAGACAAACCGGAACTGTTTGCAAGCGGCGAAGATTTTTTTGAGGACCTGTGCACAAACCTTGAGCAGGCAAAGACTTCAATCTGCATGGAATATTTTATTTTTCACAAAGATAAAATCGGAAAACGCATCATGGACATTCTGTGCAGAAAAGCAAAAGAGGGTATTGATGTAAAACTGATTTACGACGATTTTGGCTCTATTCTTACCCCTACCCGCTTTTTCAGAAAACTCAATCAGTGCGGAGGAAGAGCACGGCCATTCTATCAGATACGGTTAGGACTTCCGCTTACCCTTAATCACCGAAACCACAGAAAACTTACGGTCATAGATTCGCAGATTGCATACACCGGCGGAATAAACATTGGCGATGAATATGCAAACAGGGCAAAGCACCGGAAACTAAACTGGCGGGACACGGTCGTACGGCTTACGGGAGACATCGTATACGACTTACAGAGCCGCTTTTTAATTGACTGGTATTCAATGGATGCGTGGCACCGTCATTCAAAAACAGAACGCAAGATAGAAAAATACTTTCCTAAGGAACGCTTTGGCGACATCTATAAAAAACACGGCGGCATAGATCTGCTTTCTCACGGAAACATCTACACACAGGTACTGAACGCAGGTCCCGATGATGAGCACAAAGGAAAAATAGAAGACGCCCTTATCCGTATGATTATGGGTGCAAAAAAAAGAGTGTGCATAGAAACGCCCTATTTTACACCGGACGAACAGTTCTACACTGCCTTAAAGATTGCAGCCTATACCGGAGTAAAAGTTGATATCATCATTCCCAGTGAGTGGGATAAATTTTTTATGAAGGCAGCTTCTTCTGAATTTGCACGTCAGGCTTTGCACGACGGAATCAATATCTATCTGTACCCGGGATTTATTCACTCAAAGCTGCTGGTTGCAGACCAGAAAATCTGTACGGTAGGAACTACAAACATAGACAACCGCAGTTTTACCCTGCATTTTGAACAGAATGTCATTTTCTACGACAAGGGTTTTTCGCAGAAGTGCCAGCAGATGTTTGACAAAGACCTGACCGTAAGCACAGCTCCTGACACACGCTATTACGACAAAAAGAACATTTTTTTTCGCGCTTTCTGGTCATTCTGCAAACTGTTCTCACCGTTTATGTAAAGTGCTACCGCTTGCGGTTTTGTTTACATCGTGGTACACTCACAGCACAGGAGCTTACTCATGAAAAAGATTATCAGCGGAAAAGTCCGCGAAGTGTATGATTTGGAAGATGGCCGCATGGTCATTGTTACGACAGACCGCATTTCTGCATTTGACGTAATTCTTCCCACCATGATTACAGACAAAGGTAAAGTGCTTAACGCCCTTTCTAACTTCTGGTTCAACTACACCAAAGATATTGTAAAGAACCACATGATTTCTTCTGACCTTAAGGATATGCCCTCTGAATTCCAGAAACCGGAATTTGAAGGACGCACCATTCTGGTAAAAAAACTCAAGATGATTCCCTACGAAGTTATTGTACGCGGCTACATGTTTGGAAGCATGTATGAAGCATACAAAAAAGGCGAACCGTTCTTAGGTCACAGTTTTGACAAAACCTATCAACAGGCAGAAAAGTTGGACCAGCCCATTGTAACGCCTTCTACAAAAGCAAAGGAAGGTCACGACATTAACGTTACCCTGCAGTACATGAAAGACGACTTAGGTGAAGAACTGGGAACTAAAATTGAAAAGGCAGCACTGGCTGTTTATAAAAAGTGTTACGAGCACGCAGCAAAGAACGGCATTATTATTGCTGACACTAAGTTTGAATTTGGACTGGACGAAAACGGAGACCTTGTTCTTGCAGACGAAGTGCTTACTCCTGACTCAAGCCGCTTCTGGAACGCCGCAACGTACAAAGTGGGAACCAGCCCCGCAAGTTACGACAAGCAGTTTGTGCGCGACTGGCTTAAGGATAACAACCTTGCAGGAGATGCAAACATAAAAAGCATTCCTCAAGACATTGTTGCAAAAACCGCTGCTCTCTACAAAGAGTGTCAGGAACGAATTTGTAAATAAAAACACAATTCGCTAAACATAAAAGCCCTGCTTCTAACCGCTTACGGAAAGAAACAGGGCGTTTTTTTTGCTTTATTGCTTTTTAGTCTTAGTTTGAAGGTCCAACAATTTCTGATGCATAAGCACCAAAAATCCAACCGTCAACAGGAGAAGTAATATGCATCCAGTGAGCTCCAATGCCATCGATGTATTCAATAGCCATATTACCACCTTCACTTATAACAACATCTCCGTGATGAAGCTGAGCAATAACATTTCCACCTGCGTTAATTCCAGGCTTATCGCGAACGTTAATTGCAGAACCGTCATCGCTTACAATTGTAAACTTTTCGTCACCATGCCAGTATTCACCGTAAGAAGACAAGTCGCCATCATTTGACTTATCTTCAAAAACACCTTCAATAGCTTCATTCATCTGATAGCTTACATTGAGTTCAGAAATGTTAGAAAGCAGTTCACTGCGTTTTGATGAGTCAGAAGTTGCAAGAGCTGCTTTAACAATGCGAGAAGCGGTAATGTCATCACGGTCTACACTGAATTTTGTATCAAGCATAAAACCACGGCGCACGGTGTAAGCGTTTTCGTCAAACCAGTAAACACGGCAGAAAGCAGAATCATCATCGTATACAGAACGCAAACTAGGAATTGGTATAAAGTCATCGTCTACTGCAATAATAGTCAGACCGTCAATTTTCTTTGCGCGAACATCTGCGAGGTTTGCAGAATTGTATGCAGCACAATCAGTATAGACAACTGCAGCACTCACATTTCTTCCATACGCAAAACGGTTCTGAATGATGTAGTAGTCAGAGCCTTTATACAGACACTTAACAAATACCAGTTCAGTTTTGTCTTTTGAAGTTGTCCAGGTTGCTTTTTCGCTTACCAGTGTGTCACCTTCGACATAAACCTGAAGTTCCGTTCCCGGCTCAATGGTAACTGCATATTCCATCATGCCTGCAGATTTTTTTGTCCACAGAGAACAGTCCTTCTGCAGGGCAATAGCCTTCGTAGTAGAAGCAGCAAATACAGCGCATACAGAAAGAACACATACCAGTACGGTTGAAATAATTCTTTTATTCATATCTCACTATCTCCACATATAATTAGCAAGAGCACCGCAAGAGTCATACAGTTCTTCAAGAACCGCTACATCATAATTTTTAACTTGCTCTTTATCTTTGCGTTTATTATCCATCTGTGCATACTGAAGCAGTGTTTTATCACTGTCAACATACGAATTGCGCACATAACCGGTTACCGTTCCGTCTTTTTTGTCATACAGCTGAACGTGTGTAAACTTGTCTGCATGATCATAGGTATCCAGATCGGGTTGCTCGTTAAAACAGGCTACAATAGTAAAGTCATCAAGGTTACGGTTTCCGGTTGCAGCAAGATCAGGTGTCTTGTACACAGAAGCACACTTTCCGTCTTCTTCACAGTAGATAACTGCAGGATATGCATTGATTGCAAGAGAGTAATCCTGTACCCAGTAGTCCTCTCCTATTTCGGGACAGTAGACATGGTAGAAATTACGCTTTGCACCGTCGGTTGTGCGGACTACATCTTTCATCATTTCGTAATCCATATCAACATTTGCATAAACCTGAACAATAACACCAGGGATTGCATACTGAACCCAGTCCATTTTTCCTTCGCCGTTCAGATTCCAGTACGAACCGTCAGTAATTACAGAATCAATACGCAGGGCATACTGAGGGGCTTCATTCTTAACTACAGGTGCAGTTGATTCAGAAGATGTCTGGACAGAAGGTTCTGTACTTTCAGATTTGTTACATCCGGCAAACAGTACTGCAAGCGCAAGCACCATTACAGCGGAATAAACAACAGTTTTTTTCATTGTAAACTCCTCGTTTATAAAGTCTGCACAGAATAACATAAACCGCACTTACTTGCAAGCAAGTACTTGTGAAAAGTTTGAGGAATAATTAGAATAAACTTAAAAGGAGTAAGTCATGCTGGCAAAACGATTGCAGAACCTGCACCCGTATGTTCCGGGAGAGCAGCCTAACGACAGGGAATACATAAAACTGAACGCAAACGAAAACCCCTATTCTCCTCACCAGTCTGTTTCGCAGGCAGTACAGGACGCAGCCGTAAACCTTCCTCAGAAAATGGGCCTGTATCCCGACCCCGATGTTACGCAGCTTAGGGAAGAAATTGCCGCCATGCTGAACAAAACAGGAGGTTCTTTCTGGAGCGCAGAATGCAGCGGTTCTGAACCTGAGTCTGACTGTAAGCCTGCACCGCAGAACAAACTGCCCTTTACGGTTACCAGCGACATGATTCTCTGCGGTAACGGAAGCGACGAAGTGTTAAGCTTTGTATTCTACACCTTCTTTGATTCAGACCGTCCGCTTATCATGCCTCAGTTTACCTACAGTTTTTACCCGGTGTACTGCGGTTACTACGACATACCCATGAAGCAGATTGCGCTTAACGCAGACTGGAGCCTGGACACAGAGACAATGCTTACCGAAGCAAACAAAACTGACAGCAGCATTATCTTTGCAAATCCAAACGCACCGACCGGCATTGCACTTTCGCGTGAAGCAGTCAGAAAAATGTTACAGCGTGCCCCAAAAGACAGAGTGTTTATTGTCGACGAAGCATACTGCGACTTTGGCGGAGAAAGCTGCATTCCCCTGCTTGCGGAATTTGACAATCTGGTTATTGTACGCACCTTCAGCAAAAGCCTTTCGCTTGCAGGCATGCGCTTAGGATACATTGTTTCTTCTCCGGATTTAGTAAAGGCAGTGTTCCAGGTAAAGAATTCGTTCAATCACTTTCCGGTTGACTTTATTGCACAGACGGCAGCAAAGGCATCATGCAAAGCAACACCGTACTATGTTCAGAACGCAAAACAGATTGCACAGGAGCGCGACATTTTTACTGCATTCTTACGCGAACACGGATGGTTTGTCATTGACAGCGCAACCAACTTTGTCTTTGCAAAAAAAAAGGGACTTGCAGGACGCGATGTATATGAAGCCGTAAAAAAACAGGGTATTCTTATCCGTCACTTTGCAACACCCGGCATAGAAGATTTTGTACGAATCACCATAGGAACGCCACAGCAGATGGCACAGTTAAAAACAATCATGGAGGCACTCTGATGAAATTTTTAGTATTAAGCGACATTCACGGAAACATAGACGCACTGGATAAACTGGATGAACAGTTTTCACAGGCAGATGCAGTTTTATTTGCAGGAGACTTTGCACGTTTTAAGCACCCGGAAACCGGTCTTCCCGTTCTGGAAAAACTGCTTACCAAACACGAGGTTATTTTCAGTGTCATCGGTAACTGCGACGAACCGGAATTTCTTGCGGAAATAGAAGCACGCGACTGCTCTATTCAGAAAGCACTGGTGTTCCACGAAGGACTTGCCTTCAGCGGAAGCGGCGGTGCTACTCCGTTTACAAACGACACTCCCAACGAACGGCCGGAAGAAGAAATTCTTGAAGACTTTGCACTGGTAACTCAGGCAACAGAACAGCTGTGGGATAACCTGATTATGATTATGCACAATCCGCCAAAGGACACAAAGTGCGACACCGTACCCGGAGGAATACATGTCGGCGGACCGCTTTCTGCAGAACTGATTAAAAAGATTCAGCCACTTGCCGTTATTACCGGACACATTCACGAGAGCGCAGGAATTGACAAGATTGGTAACACAACCGTCATCAACCCCGGAGCCCTTCTTGAAGGTAAATACGCATGGCTTGAGGTTGAAAAAACTGACGGTTCATGGAACGTAACAAAAGCAGAGTTACAGTCGCTGTAGCATTACTTTTCTACGTAAGAAGAACAGATTCTGAATCCCAGGTAATTGTATGCTTCGTTGGGGTCAAATGCATACCGGTCTGCTGCGTAAATCATAAAAGAATACGGAGACCAGCTGCCGCCACGGCACACACGCTGTGACCCGAAGCGCGGACCGGTTGCACGGGTTTCAACAGCGGTTTCTTCGTAGTCTGCTTCCCAGTCCCAGCAGAATTCCAGCACGTTACCGCTCATATCATACAGCCCGGCGCCGTTAGCATTACCGCTTCCCGGTGCAGGAGATGCAGTTGAAACAAACGGAGTGCCTGCAGTGCCTACAACATGTACGGTCGTTGCGTTATCGCTGAACCAGGCAACATCTTCTGCAGAAAGCTCTGAAGTCTGTCCGCTTGCAAGGTCACCACGCTGAAAACTGTCTCCCTGTTTACGGGCAGCATATTCCCATTCTGTTTCGGTGGGTAAGCGGAAACCGTCTGCACTCCAGTCACAGTCAGCAAGGTCGCAGGCAAGAGTGTCGGTTGCATCGCGCAAAACCTGACCGCTGTATGTATAGCAGGGAGTTCTTCCTTCTTTTTCGCTTAAGGCATTGCACCACACAACTGCATCGTACCAGCTTATCATGGTAACCGGCTGATAGCGCCTTACCTGAGTAGGCTGCCTTCCGCGTCTTCCCGCAGAGCCTTCCTGTCCGGGATTCTGAAACAGATAGCCGTGATCATTTGCCCACTGCAACACTTCATACCACAGACGGTAGGTTGTTTCGTAACGGTTCATGCTGAAGGCTTCAACCCAGCGGCGTTCGGTATACGACTGAACGTTTTCGCCGATAGTATATTTTCCGTAGACTTCGTTTTTCTTCGGTTCAAGTACGACCATATCAAAGTCTTTAAAAGCGTCATCGGTCTGAGCTGCAAGCGGCACCAGACATAAAGAAGCGGCAACTGCCAAAAAAAGTTTTCTCATGTTCATTTTCTTGCCTCCGCAATTTTTTCCTGCTTTTTAAGCACTTTTCGCTGCCGGCGCTCTGATCTTCTGCGCTGGAACGATTTCCGTTTTGTCTGAACTATAGGAGATGCGTATCGTGAAGTTTTTGCAATGACAAGCCAGCCAGTAAGCGCAACGACAATACACATCGCACTTATTATAACCATTCCGACCCACCCTGCGTTACTCCACGGAAGCGGAACATTCATGCCAAAGAAACTGGTAACAAAGGTAGGCAGCATAAGCACCAGCGAGATGATGGTCATGCGCTTCATGACAATACTCAGGTTGTTAGAAATAAGGGAAGCAGACGCATCGTTCATCTGAGCCATAATGTTGGTATAGGTGTCTGCCATTTCCATAGCCTGACGGTTATCAATTTCAACGTCATCCAGCCAGTCCTGATCTTCTTCGTCAAGTTTAAGAATGCGTGTCTTGCGCAGTTTTTCAAGCAAAAGCTGGTTTGACTTAAGGGACGTCTCAAAGTAAACAAGCGATTTCTGAATGTTTAAGAGCTGAAGGAATTCCTGGTTCTCTACCGAGCGGAACATTTCATTCTGAATGCTGGTTGCACGTCGGTTCAATTCTTTCAGATAGCGCAGAAAGGTTGTATCGGCACGAGACAAAAAACGGATGGTAAAAGCTGTCGTGTCACCTAAAGACAGTTCTTTTATACGGTTTGCTGCAAAGTCACGCAATACATCGCAGTCAGTCCAGCAGATAGTAATAAAGAATTTTTCTTTGATGATGATGCCTAAGGGAGCACAAAAATAAGAAATGTCATCGCCCGGAGAAAAAACCGGAAGCCGGATAATCGTCAGCGTATAGTCTGCATCTTCATTTTTTTCAATACGGGAAAGTTCGTCCGGGTCAAGAATATCGAGCATGTGTTCCGGGTCTATGTTGAATTTTTCTTCAAGTTCTACAATATCGTCCCGTGTAACCGTGCGTGCATCAACCCATGTGTGCTGTGTCAGGTCCAGCTCTTCCTCATCTTTTTGGACAAGCCGACCGTTTTCCTGTTGCCATAATGTAATCATAATCCGTTCCTTTCAAAAAAAGCGCTTGTTTTTGTTGGTCACCGGAATAAGTACCGCCACCGTCCATAGTAAAAGCCTCCTTTCAAAAGAAATGTTACAGTCCTACAACTGGCTGACAGTTATTATAGAAAAAAAGTACTGTCTGTGCAAGAGAAAATTTTCTGCATACTATAAATAATAAAAGGCACCTCAAAGTTTTATATTGACTATTGAAAAAAAAGCGTACTACAATAAATTAATTCAAAATGTTCCCGGTTGGTTAACCATATTTTTCAGGAGGAACCTGTTATGAAGGAACATGGTAAGATTTGGGTACTTCTGTGTGCTTTTAGTTTTCTTTTCATTCCTTTTTTCTTTTCATCATGCGAAAATCCGTCTGCGCCCAAAAACTTTGAGGTAAAGACTGCTTTTTACAACGACAGTGACGGCATGCTGACCGTTTATACAAACGTACGGGATGGCGTTGAATTCAAACTGAACATTTTAAACCACACGCTGACTTCAACAACAAGCAGCAAAGGTAAGCTTATGTTTGACTGTCTTCTGGTACTGGCAAAAGAACGGGTTCCGTCGGGAATACAATTTTCTGTATACCTTACCGCGCCCGGCTATTCGTCGGTGTACACAAACACGTATACGCATGTAAATGCCGCAGCCAGCAATACGACCGCAGACAGTGACGGTGACGGAATTTCTGACTGGTATGAAATGTACCGTTACGGAACCGACCCCTACAGCGAAGACACTGACGGTGATTCCTGGAGCGACTTTGAAGAACTTTCAATGTACGACCCCCTGCGTAAAATCTTTGACCCAAGAATTGCAGACCTTCCCCAGATGGATGTTGAAATCTCTGAAGATTTTTCAATCGGATACAAATACACAACAGGTTCCTCATCAACAGAACAAACAACAGAATCTAAGTCGCAGGGCTTTACTCATACCAACACAGACAGTTATACAAACACTGCAACTTCATCGTTAACCAACGGATGGTCTGCAAGCGTGACACCAAGCTATCAATTTAGCGGCACAAATCAAGGCTGGGCTCTGTCTGCTACATTCGGGTATAACGGTCACTATACGTCAGGTTCTACCTACTCCATGACAAAGAGTTTAGCAGAATCATCTTCTACAACTTATTCAGAAGGAAAAGCATACACAAAAGGAGAGACAAGAAATGTTTCCGGCGGTCTAGTAAAAACAAAAGTTACCGTAAAGAACACGTCTAACATTGCATACACACTGACGCATCTTACACTCAACCTGAATAAAATCCGTTTCTCTGATGAAAATTATACCAGCGTTGCTCCCTTAAGTTCTTACACCTATGATTCTCAAATCACCCTCAGTCCCGGAGAAAGTAAAGACATCAACATAGCCTTTGATCTGGGCGTCGGAGCGTTTGAATCAATCGTAAATGACAAGACCTGTCTTAATGTAGCCGTCTCAGGATACACATATGAATTCAACAAACTCAATCAGCGCCTGCCTCTGGACTTTACCGAAGCAACTACAAAAGTAAAGGCAAAGTGTGCCTTTGTGCGCATTGACTACGGACCAGAACTGCTTTCAACAGGAAAAGTTCAGCCGGAAGAACGGTACTGGATTTCTACAAAGTGCAGCTTTAACCCCAACGCAACTAATCTTGATACGCTTTACAACACGATATCAATACACGAAGCGTTAACGGAAATAGTTGGCTTTACGGATGATAATCTGATTCTTGACGATACAGGTAAAATCAAAACCATAAAGAGCAAGACAAGCAAGGCAAGTCACAAGGAAGGCGACTGGTACATATTAA
Source organism: uncultured Spirochaetaceae bacterium (assembly GCA_902766125.1). Classification (GTDB taxonomy): domain Bacteria; phylum Spirochaetota; class Spirochaetia; order Treponematales; family Treponemataceae; genus Treponema_D. Next base: position 122,100 of record CACXCG010000003.1, read on the forward strand.
AGCATCAGGTAATCAACAATGTTGAATCCGAAGAAATGTACAATGACTATCTGGTAAAAGACCGCGAAAGTGAAAGCGTTATGCACACAGGAAATCCCTCGTACGATTTAAAAGAACTTCCTCTTGATGCGGGTGCATCGTATCTGATTTTCTATGACATTGATAATGACGAAGATTATCTTCCGCTTAACACAGAACGCCAGTACGGTTCAGATGACACTACAGTTGATACGGACGGTGACAACATAGAAGACTTCTACGAAGTGCACGGATGGCACAGAGACGCTGCACCAGAAAAAGTATTCTATACAAATCCTGTCAACACAGATACCGACGGTGATACCTACAACGACTACGAAGATGAAGAACCGTGCATTCCTGCTAAGTCAAACGACACAACCGTAAGCGAATGTATCATTACAAACGTTTATGATACAGCACATCCCTACAACCTGACAGAAACCGTAAAAGCAATACAGCGGGGAACCTCATCTGTTATTACAGAATGTGATGTATATGATAAAGTTACATTGTCGGTACGCACAGCGATTGTTTACAATAAGATTTCTTACCTGTGTACAACTCAAAACATTGCACCGAATAACACAGCAGCCCTGAATGCACTGACCGGCTGGAAAGAACTGAACCACACAGAACTGTTCACACCACCGGTTGAACCGCGTGACGGAGGCATTTACCTTTGGGTTAAGATTGTTTCGTATGACAATACTAAGACTGATTATATTCTTGTTGCACAGCTGCACAGTCACTTCTGTCCGCTTTCGAATTTCTCTGCTACACCTGCAACGGTAGGCTCAGATCCCTCTGTAGTCGTTACGTTCGACCGCTACACAGACATCCGCGCAGACGCAACAGACGGCGGATACATTCTCTGGGGTAAACCGGTTGCAAATGCAGCAAAGACCACTTTGTCACGCGCAGAAGTACAGGGTGCCCAGGAAACAGTTTCTGAAGCAGTAACAAAAACTTCTCCGGCCGAGTTCTTCCTGAAAGTTAAGGATTTAACGAGCGCAGTTACCCTTAAACCCTTCTCTCAGAATCAGGACTGGACCTTCAAGCTGTTTGCCTACAGCGGAAACGGATCTGCAGATACCTTCAGATGTGAAGAACTGGGAAGCAAGAGCATTACCACAATACTTCTGGATACAGGAAAACTTGTATTCTACCCGGTATATGTAGAAGCAGTAGTAGACAGAGACGGCGGCTCAAGTCCCGAATACTACTGGACCTTTACCAGTGATGTTACTAACAGCGGCTCTTCTTCATTTGATTTCAGAAATATGAATATCGGCAGAGATTCTGCAAAAGAACTGGAAGAAACCGGAAAGAACGGCAACAAGTTCTGGGTATTTGACGCTTCTGGTGGACACAAGACCAGAGGTGAACCTGCACCGGAATGGAATGCAAAGACAGAAGTTACACTGTCAAGAACACAGGATCATGTCGTAAAGATCTTTATGGAAGTTATGGAAAAAGATTCCGTAACCGCAGATGACTACATTGGTAAGATTACCATGACGCTCACCTACGACAAGGCAACAGATACCTGGAGTTACATGGACGGTCAGACAAAAGTCATTTTGAGTACTGGCAGCGGTAAAAAAGTATGGACCTTCCCGCTTGAAAGCAGTGACGGTGACATTAAAGTTCGCTGTGACTTTGAATGGACTTATACGACAGAATAACACCGTAACACAGTACAGTATCAAAACAGAGGCTGTCCTTACGCTAAGCAGGGGCAGCCTTTTTTATCTGTTCTGAATTTCTGTTACGATGCGTTCGTATTCAGCTTCATCAATGTGATATTTTTTTCGCATGATGCACAGACAGATTACATGAGCGGCAACCGGAACCAGCACTATGCCAAGTCTGAGCACAAAACGCTGCGTGTCCGTTGCGGTACTGATGTACGAATCTGCAAGTGAAAGCACTTCTTCTTTTTGAAGCAGTCCGTTTCCAGAATCAATTTCCAGACTGCTGATTTTCTGACTGATGGCATAGATACCGCTTATAATCAGCACCAGATTTACAATTCCCTGATTTAAGGCACTGCTCAGTTTTACTGCAAAACTACGCACAGTAGAAATGATTGAATCATGGCGTTCGTTAAACTTAAGTTCGTCGTACTCAATGGTATTGTTCAGCATGACTACAATCAGCATGTTGATAAATCCCTGAGAGAAGAAAATTAAAAATCCCAGTGCATGAATTATAACAACACTCTTTGGAATACCGTAGCCCACCAGAAGAAGAACTGCATAGCACACACAGGCAAACAGTTCAAAAAAAGTAAGTAAGGACTTGCGCTTAAAGAATTTTGTAAGCAGCGGGAATGCACACTGACTTAAGAGCGTTCCTAATCCGTACATAACCGTAAACACAAATACAAGGTCGTCTGCTTTCGAATAGCCGAATTCAAAATAAAAGAAATTCATGGCAAACATGATCAGAAGACCGTTTGCAATGTTAAAGAAAAAGCACGAGATACCAGAGGCAATCAGCTGATCGTTACGCGCAAAAATACGGAACATATCCTTCAGTTTAAGATGTTCTGCATTTTCTTCTGACTTATGTTTTGTTTCGGTTACTCCCAGCACAACAAGGGTCTGGAAGGCAATAAACATAAGGGCTACCACAAGTGCCACAATGCGGTACGTATTTACTGCATTTCCTGCAATAATGGTCGGAACAACACCGGCAACACTAAACTGTCCCACGCAGATAAAAATGCTCATGAGCGTTACCAGCGTATTGCGTTCTTTTGCATCACTGGTAAGGCTTGGTAACATTCCCCAGTAAGCAATGTCGTTCATGGTGTATGTCATTCCCCACAGAAGATATCCGGCACCAAAGAAAGCAACAAAGCCCCACCCTGTCGGACGGAATGTAAACAGTGCAACAATAATCAGCGCATTCAGCACGCAGCCTAAAAGAATCCACGGTTTGTACTTACCCATTTTAAAATGGCAGTTTTCTATGATGATTCCCATAAGCGGATCGTTAATGGCATCCCAGACAAGACAGATAACAATGATTGCAGAAATAACGGCAAACTGACTTACCGTAAGTTTCATGGTGTACTGAATGTATGTCATAAGATACATACTTACCAGCGCATAGGCAGCATCACGACCTGTTGCTCCAATTGTGTACGACCACTTTGTACGTTTATTCAGAGACTGTTCCATAGCTTCCTCCGTTTATCTTTTTTTATTTGCACTGCGTACCAGACGCTTTACCAGTTTAGGAGTAATAATTCCGCCGGATGTACTGATAAGACTTTCCACCGGATTTTCACGGATTGCCTGCAGAGAAATCTTTACCACCGGATCTTCTGCACTTTTACTTTCACTGGTTGCAATAATAACAAACTCAACAAGGCGAAGAAAAATACGTGCAAACAGACTGTATTGCGAAAGTGTCTGCATGCTGTCACAAGCAGTAAGCAGCGTGTCTTTCTGCTCTGGAATCATAGCTGACAGTTTTTGCAAACGCTCAGTTTCTGAATCAATAAGTTCAGGAAGCATTTTTCCTTTGACAGAAATTTCTTTCTGACAGCGTAAGTCACGGACAGAAAATCCGCATGCAACAGAATATGTTCCCTGCACGGTTTCAAACTGATTTTGTTTTGTGCTGAACACACAGAAAGCTTTATCATCCAGTGTAAGCGAAATCTGTTTTGATTCACCTTTTTTCAAGTACACTTTTTCAAACGCGGCAAGTTCTATAAAAGGACGCACATACCCTTCTTCCAAAGGATTATTAACATACACCTGTACAACCTGAGCGCCGTCCACTAAGCCGGTATTTTTTACGGTAACCGTAACCGTTGTATTTTTTTCCTGCTGCGAAACAGAAAAGTCTGAAAGTTCAAAGGTGGTGTAGCTTAAACCGAAACCAAACTCATACTGAACGGGAAGATTTTCTGTTTCATAATAACGGTAACCGGTAAGTACTCCTTCTTTATACGGAACATATTTTTCTTTTGAAATAAAAACTGAGGGTGAAAGATGTGACACATCCGGCCACGTTTCTGCAAGATGTCCAGACGGATTTACTTTTCCGGTAAGCAGATTTACACATGCAGTTCCCGACGCCTGCCCCGCAAGATACAGCTGCAAAACGGCACGTGCACTCTGCATGCATGAAAGATCAACCGGAGAACCGCTTATGTTTACCGCAATGATATTCTGTGTACGTTTGCTTACCGCCTGATACAGTTCTACCTGTTCAGAAGGAAGCTTCATGTCAGCACGGTCAAAACCTTCGCCTTCAAAACAGTCTGTCAGCCCCGACACAAACAGCACAGTTGCATCTGCATGTTCTGAAAGCGCACTGTCTAACACCTTCAGTGCCTGCTGCATAAGAGGAGCATTCTTTTTTGCGCGTTTTTTCTCTGGACAAAAATCAGCATAATATCCGTCTGCATAAATGACAGTACATTCTTTTTCTAACTCGGACAAAATACTGGGACTACAGGTTGCATTAATGTGGCTTGAACCGCCGCCCTGAAACCGCGGATACTTTGCAAGGGATCCTATGACAATAACCGTCTGCTTTGATGACGCAAGTTTAAGCGGAAGCACACCGTCATTCTTTAAAAGAACCGCTGAATCTTCTGCAAGCAAAAGGGCTGTTTTATGCTGTGCTTCGTAAGAGACAGACACCGTTCCGTTTTTCTTTGCCGCATCAGAAAGTTTGAGTGCCATCTGCACAATGCGCTCACACGGAGCATCTATGTCTTTTTCGGTAAGTTCACCGGAAAGCACTGCATCAGAAAGTTTTTTCTGGAAATACCCGAATGAATCCGGCATGGCGATATCAAGGCCCGCTTTAACACTGTGCGGACTGTCCATATCGGCACCCCAGTCAGAAATAACGATTCCGTCAAATTTCCACTGATTACGCAGCAGGTCTTTTATAAGATGTGCATTTTCACTTGCATACGTTCCGTTAACCATATTGTAACTGGTCATGATTGCATACGGATGTACTTCTGTTACCGCAGTTTCAAAACCGCGAAGATAGATTTCACGAAGCGTACGTTCATCAACAGTGCTTGAAGAAGACTGACGGTTTGTTTCCTGATTATTGCACGCAAAATGTTTTATGCACGCAGCAACTCCTTCACTCTGCATACCGTCAACATACGAAGCAGCAAGTTCACCGCTTAAGAGGGGGTCTTCTGAAAAGTATTCAAAGTTTCTTCCGCACAAAGGAGAACGCTTTATGTTCATGCCGCAGCCAAGCATTATGTCAACATGTTCAGCTTTTGCTTCCTGTGCAATTGCGACTGCTTCTGCGCGTACAGTACTGCGGTTCCAGCTGGATGCAATGCAGCTTGCAGAAGGGAAACAGGTTGCTTTTTTACTGTCATTTATATTTGCATAGCTTTCGTTTTCACTCTGTACCCGTAAGCCGTGCGGACCGTCGCTCATGGTAAGCCGGGGAATTTTTCCGTCAGCAGTAAACGTGTACCAGCTTCCCTGCCCGTTCAGCAGGCGAATTTTTTCGTCAACAGTAAGGGAGGCAACAATTTCCCGCGCTTGTTCAGTATAATTCATAACACCTCTGTTTTAAATGCAAAAGGTCGTTTTTTACGGAATATTCTTTACTAATTTAATCATGAACAGTTCGGTGTAGCGTTTGAGTGCGGGCGTATTCTTTATCTTCATAAGGCTTGGTGTACTTACCAGAGAATCAGCAAGACTTGAAATACGTTCGGGAGTAAATCCTGATGCATGCAGGGTGCGTAACACTTTGCGCATGTAATCACGGATCAGAGAGTTTACGTCTTCGGTAAGATTGTCGTGTGCAGTCTTACCTATCATATTGTTCCATTCATGTTCGTAGCCTTCCAGCTCGCGGTTAAGAGAACTGTTTGCGGGAACCAGTGCTTTTTCTGCAGCTTCGGCGGCATTGCGCAGTTCCAGTTTACGTGCTTTACGTGCTGAATCGCTGGTATCTGCGGCATCACGTTTAGCCTGTTCCTGTTTTTCTTCTGCAATTTTTTCTTCGCGGTACTGTTCCGTTGCAGATTTACGCACCTGCTTTTTCGTTTTGCTTTTTGGCTTACGGAAGATAAGGGCTGCAATCCATGAAATAACGGGAGTTGTATACCAGAACGGAAGCTTGATACGTGCGTCAGTATAAATTTCCTGACGGCTTATCATTAACAGTTCACTGTAAGGAATGAGCGTGTCATTTCTGAACAGCATGATGTGTCCGGGGGTTGTATCTTCTATTGCAAGGACCGGTAAAAAGGATGCAGTCAGTAAAGCAGCAAGCACCGGCTGAGCAACTGCAGTCTCGCGCTTAAGGCAGTTTTCAAACGCTAAGGCTTCGCGCATTTCGGGTAAGGTTTCCCATTCGAGCAGCGTCTTATACCACACTTTAGTAAGTGATTCACGGACAGTTACGCGCGCATCAGAACACAGTCGAATGATAAGCGGCATAACTTTTTCTTTGAGGATAAAATATCCTTCTCCGTCACCGACGCGGAAAGTAAGCACTTCAGGAAGATTGTTTCCTTCGGTGTGGGTTGTCTTTGTTTCCATGTAGTGCTTAAGGTCACCTTCGGTATACTGTCCCAGAAGATTTATTCCGTGCGGATCCTTAAACTTTACAATGTCTCCCATAGTAAAGTAGTACGGCGGCTGTCCCAAAAGCATATTGAGGTTTTTAAACGCATTGTCTTTTGTCTGTCTTGTCTGAGCCTGCGTCTTGTAGAACGAAGTTGCAATTTCAATGATGTATACAGACTGCAGAACGTTTACATCTTCTGAAGTAAAATCCTTAAGTTTGTCGTAATCCTGCTTGATAAAGTACGCCATCTGACTCCAGTAGTAGAAGGTGTTGTCAGTTACGTCCTTTAAGTTTTCAAGTGCACCGGTTGGGTTTTCCATAAAAAGCTTAAAGAAGTTTTTTACGCCCATTTCTTTTCCGGGATTTGATATGGAAATCTTTTTGAGGAAGTAGTCGTGCGTATCACCCTTCTTTAAAAGTTCGTGCAGTTTTTTCAGAGCGGCAGTTACGAGCGTACTGACCGATACCATTGACGGAAACATTATGGTAGGAACACCTTTTGCAAATGTAATTCCGTAGAGCGTGCGGTCATTAAGCACTTCTTTTTCCATCAGCTTGTAAATGATTTCATTTGCCTGCGTCATGGTTACGATGGAAGTCGGCGTGTGCTTGCTTAAGTCGTTTATATTGGGGAAGGGAATTGACGGCGTTATTAAAATCTCTTTGTACCGGCTGGTAAAATAGTCAATGTAATAGCCCACAACATAAATAGTCTGCTTGGTAAGACCATTCGAAGCTATAACAATCTGACGGTCATCGGCAAACTTTTTAAGTTCATCTGCAATTGCTGCCGTACCGCTGGTATACAATGCAAGATCAGGATTTTCTGCAAGATGATGCTGAGCATAGCGGCGTACGTAATCGAGGAATTCACCATAATCAATTGAAGGACTCTTCTGTTTTGTTGCATAAAAACGCAATAATGTCAGTATATTTGCCGTTGTAGCCATATCATTACCATTATACTCCAAAATATCCACTGTAACAAGTATTTTTTTCCCATATTTTTTTAAAATTCTGTCTGTTTTGTGTACCAAATTGATTTGCCGCGTCTATGTATATAGTGAACGGTCGGTAAGACTGTATCTTATTTTTACACGAGGAACATGTTATGAATGCACTCAACCAGATTATTGTCGAAGGCAATGTAGTACGTCAGCCGGAATCACACACGATTCCCAGCGGAACCCACACCTGTTCGTTTCCCATTGCGGTAAACCGTTTTTACAAGTCTGCAGGCGGAGAAAAGACGCAGGAAGTTTCGTTCTTTGACATTGACACCTACGGCTCACTTGCGGATGCCTGTGTAAAGTGGTGCCCCAAAGGCCGCGGAGTCCGCATTGTAGGACGCCTTAAGCAGGACAGATGGAAGACTGATGAAGGAAAGCAGAAGAGCCGCGTTCACATCATTGCTGAACACGTAGAGTTTAAGCCGGTATTCAAAAAAGCAGGAGAAACAGACAGTGAAAATGACAGCGCACCCGTTTCTGCAGATTCAGAAGGAAGCCCCAGTAAGCGTAAAAAGCTTGCCATGCTGGCAGAAGCAGCCGCTGCGGCTCAGAGTGAACAGGAAGCAGGAGAAATTGCTTTCTGATTAGCGCTCAGCCACTAAATTAAATACGTACCTCTCGCCGGTAGTGGGTCCCAAAGAATCTCATAGCTCTCCTCCACTCACTGCCGGCGTCTTTTCTTACCGGGAGCGTTTTTTGGGACGCTTCCCACGGGGAACAGGAGCGGATTTTCCCTGAGCTTTAAGGGCTGCCTGTTTCTGTGCAATTGCCTGATATGCTTCCATTTTTTCAGGGTTAAAGAAACCATCTTTCCAGTTAAAGCGGCTTGAACCGGGTATTCCGTCATGCTTACGGATAAGTTCCGTCATGGTACGGATATCGCCCTTAAGCACTTTTGTTTTAGTAAAGTCAAGAAGCGTACGTTTCCAGCCGGTATTCTTAATGCGTTCCAGTCTGTCTATAAGGCTGAACGGCAGTTCGGGCATAACAAACGAACCGTCTGCTGTCGAGTTAACCTTAAAGGCAAGTCCTTCTTTGTCGGTAAAGAAAGTAAAATCGTAAGATTCGGGAAGCTTAAAGCGCATTCTGAACAAAACAGGATAAGAAAACACGGTAAGCAGAACGCGTGACCGTTCTTCCGGAGTGCGGAACACTTTTTCAAGATTTTCACTGGAAATCTCAACCGGGGGAATAACTGCCATAATGTCCTGATTTTCCAGGAAACTGACTGCCCATTTGTTAAACGTATACAGGTAGGGTCCTGCAATCATGTTCACTTTTTTTCCGCGAAGCATGGCAATATGCGACAGATTGTTTACCACAAAATTAGTCCAGCCTTTTTCCACTAAGGTTTCAAGCACTTGTTTCAGATGCTCTGACTTTCCCTGGGGAATATAGGGATCAAGAAGGATGGACACTGATTTTTTGCTCATGGGAACAATCGGTTTTTCCGGCGAATCTTTGTGCAGAAGGTCGTATTCTGTTTCGCTGTTCAGTTCAAGCAGCACGCGTACCGGATGTGCCGACTGAACAACATGCATGTCTGCAATAGTTGAAACTGCAATATACAGTCCTTCGGGGAACCAGTTCATGCTGTTTTTCTTTACGGGTGTTAAATCCAGAAGCGGTAAGCGTCCGTCGCCCGGCTGTTTTCTGTACCGTGAAAGATCCGGCGGCAGCACCCGTTTGTAGCGCTTTGACATTGCTTTGGTCTGCAAAAGATATACGGTATCGTTACGCGTAAAGCCAAGCGGAATGTCTATCCAGCGGTTACCCTTACCGTCGGAATTTACAATGCGAACTTTGTGACTTTCTCTTCCTGTGTCATCTTTGCGGTGAAGACGTATGCTGTCACCTGTGTCAGGTTCGTAAGAGCCGCCCCGTAACAGTGCCATCTGGAATCCTTCTTCAGGGTTCAGCGAAGGCATTGTCTTTGCAAGCTGCAGGTAGCGTTCTTTTTCTTCATCGTTTGCAGCACGCAATTCTGAAATTGCACCCAGATAAATACCCGTACCGCCAGCCTGGTTTGGATTAAGGATTTTCTGTCCTGCATTCGTAACACCGTCGGTAAGGTCGGTAAAGCCGTACCAGTAGTCGGTTTTGCTGCGGGCAAAGTCTGTGCTTAAAATACGCTTTCCTTCTGCAATGACACCTTTTTTATCTTCCTGCCAGTGATCCATGACATACCGGTATGCGGCAGTAACGGCACCGACATACTCTGCACTCTTCATGCGGCCTTCAATCTTAAAGCTGTCAATTCCAATTTCCATCAGGTCAGGAACATGATCTATCAGCTGTAAATCACACGGAGAAAAATAGTAGCCCTGCTTAGTTCCGCCGGGCATTTCTGCAGAATAAAAACGACGGCATGCCTGTGTACACACACCCCGGTTTGCTGACTTTCCGCCCAACAAGCTGGAAAAAAGACACAAGCCGCTTTCGCTTACGCAGAGTGCTCCGTGTACAAACATTTCCAGCTGAGCCTTTGTGTTCTGCTTAACTGCACGAATTTCTTCCAGACCCAGTTCACGGGCAAGCACTACGCGTTCAAAGCCTTCCTGTAAAAGAAGGTTAGAGGCAGCTGCATCTTCGACATTCATCTGAGTTGACGCATGCAGTTTCAGGTTCGGAAAAAATTCCTGACACATACGGACAACACCAAAATCCTGCACAATCAGTGCATCGGGTCCCACATCGTTCAAATACGCAAGAAATCTATACAAACGTTCAGTTTCATTTTCTTCACAAACGGTATTAACGGTAACATACAGTTTTTTTCCCATCTTGTGGACAGTCTGTACCGCAGCTTCAAATTCACGCCACGAAAAATTAGATGAACGCATACGGGCATTGAAACTTTTCAATCCCATATATACGGCATCAGCGCCTTCTCCAAGAGCAGCATCAAGAGCTTCAACGTTTCCCGCAGGGGCAAGTAATTCAGTCATACGGCAAGGATACCATATTTTACTACTTTACGCAAATTTAATTATGCCCTATAATATAGGTATGGGTGATTCAAATTTCTTTTCCAAACTGTTCACGAGTCTTTTTGCGTCAAATGATCCGGAAGCTCAGAAAAAACGCATGCTCAAAAACATTGCAAAAGACTTATCTAAGACAAAATTTCATTTCTATAAAGCTTCATCTCATGAAGTTCTTCCTGCTTTGGGAAAATTCTTCTATGACATCTATAAGGTTATTGCTCCGGCACAGATTATGTTCCAGTCAACCAGTCTGCCGGCATTAAAAACTGCAACCGTCGATGCAATGCTTTCAGACAAACAGCGTGAACTGCTTGCAACAATCACCGAAGAAGCCATCAACGAAATGGCAAAGACAAAGCCCATCAAAGAAGTTTCTGAACTGGTATCAGAAAACGCACGCAATTTTTCCCTGGAATTTGAAAACGGAAAGCGCACCCAGATTGACGATCTGTTTAACCGCCTGAATCTGTTCCGTAACTTCTGCTCATACGACTTTTACTTTACACTCAAAAAATTTGACAACACCATCCGCGAACGGAATTTTGACATGACACCTCATTTCAATACCATTAACGGAACCTATATTGCAGAAGACCTTAAGAACTTCATTGCCGTTGCATGGGCACTTCCCTTCGACAACAACTGGGACGACATGTTCAAGCTGCTCAAGACAATTAAAGGTGTTGAACCGGTTACCGCAGGTGTCTGGAAAAAAGTAATGTCACGACTCCGCCTGTTAAAAGATCAGCATGTGTTTGAAATGATGGTTAAGCACATTACCGAACAGCCGGATTACAATGAAACTCCCAAAATTGAAACCACCTGCATTGTTGACCCGTATATATCTCAAATTACCAAGACCGCAGAATCTACCGTGCAGGCAATCCAGGACAAGCAGACTCACTCAAAAGTTGACAGTCTGCTTTCCCAGATTTTCGGAGATACACCGGTACAGCCTCTTAAGTACTACAATGAATCTACCAGCGCACAGTTTGAACGCAAATCATTAGGTTCATACAAATATCACGAACCCCTTTCTTTCTTAAAGCAGTTCCTTCTTGACTACGGCAAAAAAGATATCCGTGAACTTTCAGACATTCTGCTGGTACGCGGAAGCTGGCCCAACTCTATGATGGCAAAACCAATGAGTGAAGCATATCATCAGCTGCTTGCACTGTCAGACAAGATTACAGAATTTGACGGTAAGCTTGCAGAAAGTGCAGAATACGGGCTTAAATTCAAAACCCTTATGCCTCGTGCAGACCGCGACAAGGAAGCACGCAATATCATTCAGACAGGCTTGCGTGATGTAAACGGAATGGCAGCTGCTCTTATCCGTTCAACTTCAGGAAACCTCATCATCTACGCTAAGACGCTCAAGATGTGCATTGAAGATTTTGCAAAAGCACCACACAGTGAACTGATTACCAACTGGCGCGAGATCGATCACTTTGCAGAAGATAAATTAAAGGAAATGTGTGTAAACGCATACAAAAAGATTTATCTGATTGTATCTCTCATGCAAAACTTCCCCATTCCCAAAGAAGAGGAAGAGGAAGAAGACGAAAAAGACTAACGCTTAGTCATTATTCAGAACAGAATCAACAAGACTCTTGAAATCAGCATTCTGCTTTACGCCTTCTGTATGCAGATTTTTGGGAATAACATAGACACCGTCTTCCTGTTCTACGATAGCCTGCTGCGGAGATTCAATTTCTCTTTTGATTTCTATTGCGCGTTCCAGTAAGCCGCCATGACTTACTGCAGTTTCCTGTGCAAGCTGTTGCTGCAGGCGGGCAACCATATCATCTGCCTTTTTCTGATAGGGTTCAGCAACGGTTTCTTCTGCACTTGCGGCAAGTTCTTCATCAAGCTGAGAAAAGTCCATATTCTGAACAGAGAACGAAATTGCATACTGGTTTTCGTTGGAATACGCAAAGCTCGGATGCGGTTTAACCTCATCAAATTCAAGCTTCTCTTCAAACGCAGCATCTTCTTTCTGTACTTCTGTTGCGGAGGGAGCCTGAATAAAGTCATCAAGCGTAACTTCATGATCATCATGAAGATCTTTAAGCAGTGCAGCAGGAGGAAGTCCGTCGTCATCGTCAAACATGTCTGACGTATCAACGCTCACCGGAGCAGGTTCTGCAGCAGGTGCTTCTTCTGTTTCAGCTACATCTTCAACTTCATCAAGCGATTCTGTTTCGCTAAGTGCTTCTGCAGCATCTGCGTCTTTTGCTTCTGCTACTTCATCAAGCGATTCTACTTCGTCAAGTTCTTCGGCGTCACCGATTTCTTCTACTTCGTCAAGCGATTCTACTTCGTCAAGTTCTTCCGCGTCACCGATTTCTTCTACTTCGTCAAGCGATTCTACTTCGTCAAGCGATTCAACTTCATCAAGTTCTTCTGCGTCACCGATTTCTTCCACTTCATCAAGTGATTCAACTTCGTCAAGTGATTCAACTTCGTCAAGTGATTCAACTTCGTCAAGCGGTTCTTCAGCAGGAACTGGTTTTGCAACAGGTGCGCTCTGCGGCGTTACTACCGGCTGAACGGCAGGCTTTGCGCCAACAGCGACTGTCTTTCCTGCAGTCTGAACATTTTCTCCGCCAAGCGTAAGAATAATTTCACTCCAGCAGCGGTCAAAGTAAAAGCGCAGTTTATCTTCGTGTGTAACTGCAATTTTTCCAAGGCTCTTACTTATTTCGTTATAAGAATCCTGACGGCGGCCTTCCAACTCACGGGAAATTTCTGTCCAGGGACGGTTCTGATATTTTCTGAGAACTTCGTTACCAAATTTCTGCAGGCGTTTTTTGATTACAGCTTCGGTTTCGTGCTTTAAGTTAAACAGGAAGAAGATAATCAGATACAGCACAATAAACAGACAGGTAAGCAACAGCATTCTTTCGTAACGAGAGAACACAAAGTCGCTTTCGTTACATACCCATCCGGTAAGTACAAGAGAAGAACAGTCCTGTGTTATGAGCGTCAGTTTTTCACCGTCAGCATCTTTACTTACAATCTGCGTTACATCCTGAACCGGATCAGACCACGCTTCAACAACCTGCTGTGCAACCAGTGACTGTCCCACAGACGGGAAGCCGAACACAATACCGCTGTTATGACCGTCAGAAAGAGAATCGGGTGCAACAAGAACTCCATACTGATTGAGCGTGATGATACCGCGCGAAACAAGATACTGAGAAAAATTATCTACAGGGACAAAACAGATGAGGGTACCGGAAACGCCAAGCGACTCATTCTTTAACGGCAGCGAAAAGACCAGCATACCGGTCTTGCTTATAAACTTAAGTCTTGCACCATTTACGGCAGAGAACTCATCATACGAAACATCGGTAACATCCTGATACGGTTTGTATGCAGTTACTGAGCCTTCCTGCTTAAGGATATCAGACTGAATGGTACTGAAGTGAATGTGCTTTCCGTCATTCTGAACTAAGCGAACCTGAAGTCCGGGAATGGTTTCTCGCAAAGAACCTAACGAATCAGTACGTGCTTTTACAGAAGCTGCAGAAGATGATTTTTCAAAATAGGTTGTCGTACTCTCCTGTGCCGCATAGTTAGAAAGAGAAAAAAGCGTATCTGCATAGAATTCGTCAAAGGCATTTGAGATTGACTGCAAACGTGTTTCAACGGTCTGAATGACGCGGGGCTCATAGAAACGCAGTTCAATCAGTTCAAAACCGTTATAGCGAACTATGGCGACACATCCGGCCGCAAAAATGAGAAATGATACAACTGAGCTGAGAACTATTTTCAGCCACGTTTTCACGATACAATCCCTGAGGATACAATTCCTCTTCATCTTTATCGGCAAAACAATTAAAAAAACACACTATACAAAAAATCCAGTACAGTCTTTTTACGACAAAACGCTATACTGTCACTATGGTAGAACTTGAGCAAGAAGCCCAAAAGAAAGTACGCGCACTGCTGATCGGAGCCCATGAAGAACCCAAAGAACTGATGGGTCTTGTTGATACACTGGGCATGGAAACAGCAAGCACAATGGTACTGACCCGCATTGAACCAACTCCCGCTTACGGAATCGGTAAGGGAAAGGTTACCGAAATTCTGGACAAAGCAAAACTGCTGTTTGCAGATTGCATTATTTTTGACTGGGACATAGATCCGACAAAACAGCGCAACTGGGAAAAGGCAAGCGGTAAACCTGTATTCGACAGAAATGAAGTAATTCTCCGCATTTTTGCACAGCGTGCTCAGACAAAAGAAGCAGTACTTCAGGTTGAACTTGCCAGACTCACCTACTCGCTTCCCCGGCTCAGTCACATGTACGGCGACATGGCACGGCAGCGTGGTGGTTCTTACGGAGCAAAAGGTTCCGGAGAAACACAGCTTGAACTTGACAGACGACAGGTTGAAGATAAAATCATTCAGATAAAAAAAGAACTTGCGCAGGTACAGATAAACCGCGACACGCAGCGAAAACAGCGTGAACGGACAGAAACTGCCTCCTGTGCACTTGTGGGGTACACAAACGCAGGAAAGTCAAGTCTGCTGAATGCGCTTACCGGCGCAGATGCGTTTGTAGAAAACAAACTGTTTGCAACACTTGATCCGACAACCAGAAAACTTGCCCTTGCAGAAGGTTCTTCGGTACTGCTTACCGATACGGTTGGATTTATTTCTAACCTGCCGCACACACTTATAAACGCATTTAAGTCTACGCTCGACGAAGCAGCAAAAGCAACATTACTGCTGATTGTGGTAGATGCATCTGACAGTGAGTGCAAAAAACAATACGAACAGGTCCTGCACGTATTAAAAGAAATTCATGCAGAGAGCGTCCCTTCGCTTATCGTACTGAATAAAATAGATGCAGTCACCGACAGTGTTGTCATGTCACAGCTTGATGCAGCATTCCCCAAAGCAATAAAAGTAAGTGCACATACGCAGCAGGGATTTGAAACTCTGCTTGCAGCCGTTACGGAACAGCTTTTAGGAAACGAAGCAGAATATCTGGTACCATCATCACAGCCGCAGCTGGTAGAACTGGTACGAAAAAATGGAACTATAACGCACGAAGAATGGCTTGATGACGGAGTACACTTAACCGCACGCATTCCACCCCAGTCACGAACTTTTGCATTACTCAGCCCATACACAACAGGAGCTCAAAAATGAATACACCGCAGTACACACGCGGAACAGACCGCGAAGAACAGCACCGCCAGTGGTTTGGAAACAGCAAAAAGCCGACACTCAATATGATTCTCATAATCATAGCAGCAGCCCTTGCAGTCATCATTATATTCGGAACTGCAATTTCACTGGTTAATCCTAACCGTAATCTTGAAGCAGGCTACCGCCGCTCTGATCCGACACCGCAGAAAGTAATCAACAAAAGCAAGAAAAAAAATCAGGCAGTTGCCGCATACACTTCAATCGGAGAAATCCGCACGGTAACCAAACGCGAAGATCACGAAGCAAACGGAACAGTTATGGTGATTATTCCGTGGTTTTCTTACCCTGAAGGTGACACTGTTTTATATGAAGAACTGGTACAAAAGACTCGTCAGTTTCGCTCAATCTTTACCGAATACTTTTCAAGCAACACAAAATCTGAGCTGATAAAAAAAGGTGAAGATATTATAAAGGAAGAATTAAAGGAACAGATTAACGCAGAACTAGTACTGGGAGACATAACAGACATTTACTTTTCCGACTATCTGTTTTTTGACTGACATGCAACAATCGCAAGTCTTGTGTGTCTAACAGATTGATTATTTTCAGGAGATAAAAAATGGATACAACAACACTTACCCCTGCCGCACAGGTTATTGTCTCTCTCATTCCCATCGTAGGAATTGCATTTGGTGCAGTCATTATCTTTTTTGCACTTTTGTGGAAACACCGCGAAACAAAACAGCGTATTCTTGCAGGAACATACACATCTCATTCATACAACTGGAAGCCGTTTTTTCTGCTTACCGGACTGATTTTAATCGGCGTAGGACTGGTACTTTCAACAATGTTCCTTTTTATGAAGGGATTTTCTTTTATGCTTTTAGGCGGATTAATTCCTCTGGTAATTGGTCTTGCCCTCATCATCTTCTATAAGGCAAACGATTTTAAAACACAGCCCGATGACAAAGAGTGAAGCAGCTTCACTTAAGAAGCGTGACAAAAAACTCATCAAACAGATTCTCGCCGGCGACAAAGCAGCTTTTTCAACCCTCATGTCTGTATATAAAAAAAGGATTACCGCTTTGGGAATCAGTTTTTTTCACAATCAGGCAGACGTAGAAGATTTTACCCAGGAAGTTTTTATAAAAGCATACACTAACCTTTCTTCGTTCAGAGGAGACAGTCTGTTTTCTACCTGGCTGACCCGCATTGCCTACACGACCGCACTTAATTCAGTCTCACGAAGAAAACAATACGAATCCATAGCAGATGAAACACTTATTCCTGCACTTAACGACACACCCGAAGACAGTGCAATAAAAAGAGCAACCCGCGACGCAGTAAAAGAAGCAGTTGCATCTCTGCCGGAAAAATATGCGGTATGCATTGACCTGTATTTTTTTTACGACACACAGTATGAAGAAATTGCACGCATCACAGACTTACCCGTAAACACCATAAAATCTCATATATTCAGGGCAAAGAAAATTCTAAGACAAAAACTTGAAGACTTTGCAACAAACGCATAGGAGGCGCACATGAAACATTCACACGAAGAGTACCTGGATCAGTTTTTATCTTTAGACAAAGGACAGCATGTTCCGTTCTCTCTCAGTCTGCATCTGTTATTCTGCAAAAAATGCAGGGCTCAGGTCCGTTCGCTTATCAGAGCAGAACAGCTTGCAGCAAAACCGCTTTCTATCAGTTCTCCGGTCACCGAAGATTCAATCCGCACTGCCATTCAACAGCATGCCCCTGAATACGAACAGAAATCTTACCGCTTCCCTATTCCTCTGTGGATTGTTGCAGGAGTATTTATTCTTGCAACGCTATTTGTATTCAGTCTTTTGTCACGCAAGATAGTAAATGGAACGCTTGAGTTTACGACATACCTGTTCTTTGCGCTTGTAGTAACCGGTTACCTGGTCCTGTTCTTTGCAACAAACATGGATTTTTTTGTAAAACGCATTCACACAAAAAAAGCTGCATAAAAAAAACTGACCAGACAAAACATTGTACTCAAACCGCTCTTGTGCTATACTAAAGCACGGAGTATATAATGAAATTCAAATCTCTTTTTGTAACATTCTTTCTTTTTACTGCAGCCGCATTTGCGTCAGGAACAAAAGACAACACTCAGGTTACTGTCGGAATTCTTAATGGTCCCAGTGCAATTCCCTGTGCACATCTTATGGAAACCTCAGACATGACGTTTCAAACATACGCTGCGGCAAACCAGCTGCTTCCTAAACTTATAAACGGAGAAGTTGACATAGGATTTCTTCCGCCAAACGTTGCGGCAAAAACCTATACCGCAAACAAAGGCTGCATCGTCTGCATTGGTGTTTCAGGACAAGGAATGCTTTCTTTGATTACAAAAGACGCATCCATTACTTCTGTTTCAGATCTTGAAGGAAAACGAATTGCAGTAGCAGGCGCAGGTGCAACGCCGGAATACATTACGCGCTACATTCTGAAAAAAAACACTGTCTCGGCAACACTTGATTTTTCCATACCCAATAACGAAATTGCAGCAGCACTTTTAAGCGGCAAAATTGATTACGCAGTAGTACCAGAACCGTTCAGCACAGTTGCATGTACAAAAGATGCTTCTGTGCGCAGAGCACTGGATTTGCAGAAAGAATTTGAAAACGCGGAAGGAACTGCAGCATACCCCATGACACTGATTGTTGCCCGCAAAGAATTTGTACAGCAGCATCCGGATTTAGTAAAGGCATTTTTGAATGCATACCGCTCATCCTTTAACTGGACAATCAAAAATGCAGAACAGGCAGGACTTGCA
Organism: uncultured Spirochaetaceae bacterium; assembly: GCA_902766125.1. Taxonomy (GTDB): domain Bacteria; phylum Spirochaetota; class Spirochaetia; order Treponematales; family Treponemataceae; genus Treponema_D. The sequence goes on from CACXCG010000003.1 coordinate 140,675, forward strand.
GTAGAGCGCATGGGATTAGGCTTAAATGCCGCAATTGCACAAAAAGCAATTCCCTATGCAAACTTTGTATACAAAACTCCATCCCAGGGACGAAGCAACATAGAAAAGCTTTTATCGCTGTTCTTACAGTTTGCGCCGGAATCAATCGGCGGCTCACTTCCCACAGATGACTTTTACTTCAAATGATAAAGAAAATCTGTTTGGGAGTTCTGTCAGTACTGGTGTTATGCGCAGTATGGCAGACCGTAAGCATTTGTGTAAACGCTCCCCTTCTTGCGCCGGGACTGAATGACATTCTTTTTGCACTCAAAGATTTACTGAGTTCAAAAACGCTGTACGCTGCACTGGGTGCAACATTTATCCGCTGTATTTATGCATTTTTTCTTGCGTCAATTACCGGCTGTCTTCTGGGAGCAGCAGGCGGTATTTCAAAATCATTTTCAGACTTTATTGCCATTCCCTTATGGTGCATAAAAGCAACGCCCGTTGTAGCACTCATTCTGCTTGCTCTATTCTGGCTTAAATCAAACTCAATTCCTGTATTTGTTGCATGTCTTATCGCGCTTCCGGTCATTACAGAATCACTTAAAGAAGGAATCCAATCTGCAGACAAAAAACTGCTTGAAGCCGCAAATCTGTACGGACTTACCCGATGGCAAACAATACAGACGGTACGCATTCCAGCCCTTATTCCCTTTGCACGACAGGGACTTTCTTCTGCATACGGACTTGTATGGAAAGCAGTTGCAGCAGGAGAAGTTCTTTCGCTTCCGCAAAATGGAATGGGAACCGTACTCAGTTTGCAGCAGGTTCATCTGCAGACTGCTCATGTTATAGCAGCAACACTCATTCTGGTTTTCTGCGGTTATGTAAGCCAGATTATTTTTTCACTTATTGTGCGCACTGTTTCTGACACACATTCATTCCGCACGGGTACACAAAAAAACACAGCCACCTGTTCAGCACAAAATGAATGCAGCATTACCACAGACGAAAACACAGACGGATTTTCACATACATTTACAGAAGGAAGCTTTACTGCACTCATTGCACGAAGCGGTGCTGGAAAAACAACCTTCCTTAACGCACTTGCAAAAAAACAGATTGAACAAAACTGCTCTGTCTCATTTGTATTTCAGGAACCGCGTCTGTTCCCAACGCTTACCATTGAACAGAATGTCATGCTTGCCGCAGGCAATGTAATGTCTAAAGAACAAGCTTTAGAAAGAACACAGCACATACTCAAAGCAACAGGTCTTTCACAGCTTGCACAGCGCTTACCGGATCAGGTGTCTGGAGGAGAACGACAGCGGGCAGCACTTGCACGTGCCTTTGCCTATCCGTCAAAACTCTTACTGCTGGATGAAGCATTTCAGTCGCAGGATATTGCTCACGAATGTATGCTGCTGGAAGAATTACAGACACTTCTTTCTGAACAGAAACGGACAGTCATTCTGGTAACGCATGATGTACGCGAAGCCTGTGTTACCGCAGACACTGTTCTTGTCATGAAAGGATTTCCGTTACGCATGATACAGGAAGTAAATCTTTCAAAGCAAAAAAAATCCGCAGCAGAACTGTATGTCACTCCGGACAATTCAATTCTTACTGCGGAACACAGCATTCACACGCTGTTACTGAACAGCACGAGCGCTTAGGATTTTACAAACAGCAGGTCTTCATAAGACGGGAACGGTTTGTATTCTTCACCCAACAGAGGCTCTATCTGATCTGCAATAGAGCGGGTTGTTTCCATGTGAGGCAATACAACATCCGCATACGCACGGGCAACTTTCATTACATCGCCGCTTGCTTTTGCAGCTTCATGTTTCTTTGCAAGTTCTTCTGCACTCTTATACAGTTTGTCCGTAAGTGAAACAATCTGGTCCAGCAGTGTCTTCTGTGCATAAGGAGTACGAGTAAAATACTTAGCAGTTCTTCCGATAACATCAACATATTTGAATGCTGCAGGAAGAATGTCTTTGTAAATCATTTCGAGCATTGTTTCCACTTCGATATTCAGAACCTGACAGTATTTTTCAAGTTTGATTTCGTAGTGGCTCTGCATTTCGGTTTCGGTATACACGCCCATTTCGGTGTACAGCTTGATATTCTTTTTATCAAGGTAGTGTTCCATTGAATCAGGCAGTGTGCGCAGGTTCAGAAGGCCGCGTTTTTTTGCTTCTTCTACCCAGCTTGCATCGTATCCGTTACCGTTAAACAGAATGCGCCAGTGAGCATTTATTTCGCGCTTGATAAGCGTCTGCAGTGCAGCATTAAAGTCAGTAGCACCTTCAAGTTCATCAGCAAATTCTTTGAGGGTATAGGCAACGATAGAATTAAGCGTTGTGTTTGGCCCCGCAATACTGAGCGAAGAACCTACAGAACGGAATTCAAATTTGTTACCGGTAAATGCAAACGGAGAAGTTCTGTTGCGGTCTGTTGAATCTTTAGGAATAGGAGGAAGCACATCTACGCCGATTGTCATCTTGAGATTCTTTTTGTTGTCGTACGGAGTTCCGTCTTTGATGCTCTGCAATACCGCATGCAGTTCATCACCAAGGTAAACACTCATGATTGCAGGAGGCGCTTCGTTTGCACCCAGACGATGATCGTTACCGGCAGAAGCAACAGAAATACGCAGTAAGTCCTGATTTTCATCAACCGCTTTGATGATTGCAGTTAAAAACAGCAGGAACTGAGCATTCTTTTCCGGAGTAGCACCGGGTTCAAGTAAGTTTTCACCTTCGTTTGTGCTGATGCTCCAGTTGTTGTGCTTTCCGCTACCGTTAACACCGGCAAACGGTTTTTCGTGCAGCAGGCAGACCAGACCGTGACGGCGTGCGACTTTTTTCATGATTTCCATAGTCAGCTGATTCTGGTCGGTTGACAGATTGGTTGTCGTAAAAATGGGAGCCATCTCATGCTGGGCAGGAGCAACTTCGTTGTGTTCAGTCTTAGAAAGAATACCGTACTTCCACAGCGTTTCGTTCAGATCTTCCATATATTCGACAATCTTAGGATCAAGAGCAGCAAAATACTGATCGTCCATTTCCTGACCCTTTACCGGTTTTGCACCAAACAGCGTACGTCCTGTCATGCGTAAGTCTTTGCGCATTTTGTACAGGCGTTCACTTACAATAAAGTATTCCTGCTCAGGACCGACGGTTGTCGTTACGTGAGTGACGGTTTTGTTTCCAAACAGTTTTAAAACACGCAGCGTCTGTTCATTAAGTGCTTCCATGGAACGCAGAAGAGGAGTCTTTTTATCAAGTGCTTCTCCGGTATACGAACAGAATGCAGTCGGAATACAGAGGGTATGTTCTTTTACAAAGGGATATGCAGTCGGATCCCAGACAGTATATCCGCGGGCTTCAAAGGTTGCACGGTGACCGCCAGAGGGGAAAGAAGAAGCATCAGGTTCTCCCTTAACCAGTTCTTTTCCGCTGAACGTCATGATAACCGTTCCGTCTTTCTGAGGAGTAATAAAACTGTCGTGCTTTTCTGCAGTAATTCCGGTAAGCGGCTGGAACCAGTGCGTAAAGTGAGTTGCACCTTTTTCGATTGCCCATGTTTTCATGACATCTGCAACTTCATTTGCAACATCAAGCGGCAGGGGAACACCGTCATCAAGTGTCTTTTTTAACGCTTCGTAGGTTTTTCCCGGAAGCCGTTCACGCATTACTTTCTGATTAAAAACTAAACTGCCAAACAGTTCGGGTACATTTGTTTCGCCCATATATTCCTCACATTCTGTATGGTACTGACAGAACCGCCCTTTGTCAAGAACAGAGAATGCGCTTCCACCCCCCAACCTATTGACGCAATGAGTGAATTTCACTAGAATGGACAAACATTTACGAAGGTAGGTACAATATGTCAAGATCATGTGATATTTGCGGAAAACATACTCAGACCGGTAACCGCGTGAGCAAATCATACCATCACACAAAGCGCACTTGGAAGCCCAACCTGCTCAAGTATAAGACAGAAATCGAAGGACGGACAGTAACACTCCGCATCTGCACACAGTGCCTGCGCAGCGACTTCCTCCCCAAAAAGATTAACGTCAAGCCCGCAAATGTGGCAAAGCCTGAGTCTAAATAACTCAAGTGCTAACCCCGCCCCTTTTTAGGAGCGGGATTTTTTTTACCCTTTTTCTTACGCTTCCAGAACAAGCCCGTCATACGCAGCACCAACCGTTCCCGTAAGGTTTGGAAACTCAGCTGCATGTTCTTTTAAATATGCTTCTATCTGAACGTGACTCATACTGTGGGTTATGTGTGTCATCCAGGTGTGAAACGGATTCAGTTTTTCTGCAACCGCCATCGCCTGTAAAAAAGATTCATGTGTTGAATGAGGCCTTACCCGCAGACCGTCAATAACAAGGTGCTCCAGTGTGCCCGCATGCTGACGAATCAGCGCAATTGTTTCTTCCGGAACAGAACTGCAGTCGGTCAGGTATGCAATGCTGTGTATGCTTTCGTCATCGTGTTTCTGACACAACAGGTATCCGGTAACAGGAAGCGTTCCGTGCATGATGCAGACAGGAATAATACTCAAGCTTCCTATCTGCATGGGATTTTCCGGTGAATACGATGCGACATCAAAAAAAGAAAGTTTTGGTTTTCCTCCACCCTCTTTTACCGGCTTAAAGATATAATCAAAACGGTTATGAATGTCGGTCAGTGTCCAGGCATTTGCATACACCGGTAAGCCGTTTCCGTCTGTTTCTTTTGCTTCAGGATGAGCAGGATCTATGGATTTTGTATGGCTGAAAATGCGTACGTCATCTAATCCGTTCAGATGATCTGCATGACTATGAGTAATGAGAACGGCATCAAGTTTTTTCATGTTAACCCGAAGTGCCTGCAGCCTGAATTCCGGACCGGTATCTATAACAAGCGAACAGGGATCACACACGTATGCCGAACAGCGCATGCGTTTATCACGGGCATCTTCAGAAGTACAGACTGCACAGTCACAGCCTATAACCGGAATTCCATGACTTGTTCCGCTTCCCATAATAATCATCTTCATATCTACAAGTGTATCTGATTGCTCTCTTTTATGGAAGTCTATATACTGTCACCTATGAACAGTGCGCTTTTCAAACAGTGCGTAAAAATTTCTTCTCCCATTTTTTTCGGATACATTGCAATCGGTATGCCGTTTGGACTGATGATAGTAAATGCCGGTTACCCGTGGTGGATTTCTCTGGTTATGAGTATTTTTATGTATGCGGGAGCAGGACAGTATATTGCAGTGGGATTGTTTGCATCCGGCGCTTCTCTTGCAGAAGTTTTTATTGCAGAACTTTTGGTTAACATACGCCACATTGTGTACGGACTTTCGCTCATAGACAAATTTAAAAACTGCGGTAAGTGGAAACCGTATCTGATTTTTGCCTTAACTGATGAAACCTATGCACTCCTTACCAGTACCGACCTTCCCCCAGATGCAGAACCGGGTCCCTTCTTTGGAACCATTGCACTGTTAGATCACCTGTACTGGATTTGCGGCTGTGTTTTAGGAGCAGTTGCCTGTAACATTCTTCTGCACTTTAACCTTTCACAGTATATTGCAGGCGTTGACTTTGCACTGACAGCACTTTTTGTTGTTATCCTCATAGAACAGATAAAAAAGACACAGGATTATATTCCTCCGGTTATCGGTATTGCAGCAGGTACAATTGCAGTCGTTCTTTTTAAAGTGGGACTGCTTCCGGTTAACAACATCCTGCTTGTAGCAATTACCGTTGCAATTACTGTACTTATCTTAGTACGGGGACGAAATCTAAAGGAGCAGACAGAATGACACCGCTTACACTTGGTATGGCACTGGCAGCAACTGCAGTAGGAGCAGTTACCATCTTCGGCGAGCGGCTGTTTCCGTTTGCTTTATTCAGTAAAAGAGAACCTCCAAAGCTGATACGCTTTATTGAAAAATACATTCCGTCAATGATAATCGCCATGCTGATCATCTACAGCCTGAAAGACGCAGAATTTACTCAAGCGCCCTGCGGACTTCCCTACATTGCGGGTATTGCTGCGGCTGCGGGACTGCACCTTACGCTTAAAAACCCCATGATAAGCGTTTTCGGATCAACTGCCCTGTTCATGATTTTAACTAGAATTTTGTAGGGATATTTTTCTTCTATAAAATAAATCCAAAAAAATCCTCAAACATATTGACAATTTTACCTATTAAGCACACATTGTTTTTGCAATAGTTTTTGCTACATTTCTTTTAGGGAGTTGTACCACAGTGAACGGAAGTACAGTTTCTATCAATCATGTCTCAAAGCACTTCGGAGATTTCCATGCGCTCGACGACATCAACATCACCATTAAGCAGGGAGAATTCTTTTCTTTGCTTGGTCCCTCTGGTTGCGGCAAAACCACGCTGCTTAGAATCATAGCCGGATTTGAATTTCCTGATGAAGGTGCCGTCCTTTTTGATGACAAGGACATCGTTTCACTTCCGCCGAACAAACGCGAAAGCAATACGGTATTCCAGAGTTACGCATTGTTCCCCCACCTGAGCGTGTACGACAATGTTGCATTTCCGCTTAAGTTAAAGAAACTTCCCAAAGATCAGATAGATGCAAAAGTAAAGGAATACCTGCATCTGGTTCAGCTGGATCAGCACATGTACAAAAAGCCCAATCAGCTTTCCGGTGGACAGAGACAGCGTGTTGCAATTGCACGTGCACTCATTAACGAACCAAAAGTTCTGCTGCTTGACGAACCGCTTTCTGCACTTGATGCAAAACTGCGTTCAAGCCTTCTGGTTGACCTGGATGCACTGCACGATAAAATCGGTATTACCTTCATCTATGTTACTCACGATCAGAGCGAAGCACTTGCTGTCAGCGACCGCATTGCCGTCATGAATCAGGGACATGTTCTTCAGGTAGGAACACCGTTTGAAATTTATGAAAGCCCGGCAACTCAGTTTGTTGCACAGTTCATTGGTGAAACAAACCTGTTTGAAAGCACTGTTGTAAAATGCGAACAGTACACTGCTTCTTCCGGAGACACCGAATACAATGTCACCCTCAACACACCCGCACTGGGTATGCAGGCTCAGCTTACCGGCGAAACCGCTGCAATGCGCGAAGAAGACAAGAACATTCTGGTAACCGACTATGAGCACACAAATGAAGGACAGAAAGTTGCCTTTACCATCCGTCCCGAAAAAATCCGTATCACAACGGAAGAACCCAAATTTGCAGGACGCAAGGACATCAATGTATTCAAAGGTGTCGTAGAAGAACCGGTATACACGGGCTTCCAGTCAAAATTCTATGTTCGTCTTGAAAACGGAACCATTGTCAAAGTGTTCAAGCAGCACATCAACTACATGGATGATGGTCCGGAGATTGCATGGAAAGATACAGTCTATCTTTCTTGGGCAGCAAATGACGGTTACATCGTCGAGGACATCAACAAATGACACAAAAATACCGTAAGACAAATCCTGGTCCGTTTTACACATGGCCCATGGGTGCATGGTTCACTGTATTCTTTGTAATTCCGCTTCTGATTATTGTTCTGTATGCATTCCTTAAACGTGATGTGTACATTGGTGTCGTCAAAGAATTTTCTCTTGAAGCATTCAAGCAGATGTTCAAACCGCGCTATGCAATCATTCTGCTTAGAACTTTGTACATTGCTGCAGTTTCAACACTTATCACCATTCTGCTTGCACTTCCCTGCGGATATGCTATGGCACGAAGCAAACACCAGACACTGTTTTTAGTTCTGGTAATTATTCCGTTTCTTACCAACAGCCTTATCCGTATTTTTGCATGGAAATTGATTCTGGGCGAAAACAGTGCATTCAGTACAGGAATAAACTCGTTCTTTAAGTTCTTCTTTGACACCTGGCACAAAATGGGACTGGGTAACGCAGATGCCGCATACAAACCGGTACACTTTATGTTTACAAAAAATGCAGTTATTCTGGTAAGCATTTACATGTACCTGCCGTATGCAATTCTTCCAATCTTTACCGCAGTAGACAGATTTGACTTTGCATTACTGGAAGCCGCACGCGACTTAGGTGCAACAAAAGCACAGTCTATGTTCAAAGTGCTTATTCCCGGAATCAAGAGCGGAATTGTAAGTGCACTCATCTTTACCTTCATTCCTATCTTTGGTGCTTACACGGTACCGCAGCTTGTCGGTGGAAAAGACAGCTACATGATTGGTAACTTTATTGTTGACCGCGTTCAGAAAGTCCGTAACTGGCCGCTTGCCTCTGCATTCAGTGTGCTCATCACCGTTATTTCTATGATAGCAATTCTGTGGATGCTGAACACAAGCCGTCAGGAAGCTGCACTTAAAAAGATGTCAAACAAAGAAGATGCACTTGCTGCAGGAAACATTGCAAAGGCAATTAACAACGGAGGTGCAAAATGAAAAATCCATTTTCACTGTTTGTCCGCAGCAAGCGCCCGTCAGAACCTGCTCGTCACGCAAAACGCACATGGAAAAAACGCGCACCGCAGCTCAGTTTCTCAAAAACCATGCTTGCTCTGGTACTGCTGTTTTTATTCATTCCGCTGTTTGTCATCATCTTCTATTCATTCAATGAGTCAAAAGATTCTGAATTTACAAGAGTGTCGCTGGTCTGGTACGAAGAACTGTTCTTAAACTCAGAAGACTTATGGAGTGCATTATTCAACAGTCTGATTATTGCAATCTCTTCTTCTGTTGTTGCAACCGTTTTAGGCACACTCGCGGCAATCGGTATAACATGGCACAAATTCAAGGGAAGAAGTTACATTCAGTCCATCAGCTTTCTGCCCATGGTATTACCGGAAGTAATTATGGGTGTATCACTGACCATTTTCTTTTCTGCAATCAAAATGAATCTGGGCATGATGACTATCTTCATTGCACACACAACTTTCTGTCTTCCGTTTGTATATCTTATGGTAAGCGCTCGTATTGATGAATTTGATTATTCTATCATTGAAGCAAGCCATGACCTGGGCGCAAACGAAATTCAGACTTTATTCCGCGTAATAATTCCTGCCATTATGCCGGGAATTGTTTCAGGTTTTGCAATGAGCATTACGCTTTCTCTCGAAGACTATGTCATTACACAGCTGGTAAGCGGACCGGGAAGCACCACCTTACCCATCTTTGTTTATTCAATGATTCGTTTTGGTGTAAGTCCTGTTATAAATGCGCTGTCATTTATTATGGTACTGGTTATCTGTGCATTTGCAATTGTACTGCGCAAGAGCTTAAAGTCATTTGCTGCATCACGCTAAAGGAGGACACTTAAGTGAAAAGATTTTTTATACTGCTTGTTTCAGCACTTACACTCGCACTTACCTCTTGCAGCGGAACGCGCAATCCTGATGCAAATGTGCTTAACCTGTACATCTGGACATATTACATTCCTGACTCAGTCATTGAAAAATTTGAAGACGAATTTGGAGTATCAGTCAACATAGACAACTATTCCACCAACGAAGAGATGTTTAACAAACTGATTGCCGGCGGCGGAAAGGGATACGACATTGTTCTTCCTTCAAACGACTATGCATCGGTTATGATTCGTCTGAACATGCTGCAGGAAATTGATCAGTCTAAGTTTACAAACCGACAGTACATCAATCCCGCAATCATAGATAAGATTGACTATGATCCGGAAATGAAGTATGCAGTTCCGTATTACTACGGAGCTGCCGGTGTCTGTGTTAACAAAAAGAAAGTTCCCGAAGGAAGCTATGAACGCACCTGGAACATATTTGCTGATCCTCGTTTTGAAGGACACGCAACCATGATGGATGACTATCGTGAAGTGTTTGGAGATGCACTTGCATACCTGGGCTACAGCGTAAACACCACCGATGAAAAAGCACTCGACGAAGCTGCGAAACTGGTCAATGACAAATGGAAGCCAAACTTAGTTCAGTTTGATGCAGAAGCATTCGGTAAAAGTTTTGCAAGCGGAGACTTCTGGTTGTGCCAGGGATATGCAGAAATTGTTTACACTGAAGTTCCAGAAGAAAAATGGGATGAAACCATAGACTTCTTTATCCCCGAAAGCGGAGGACCTGCGTATCTTGACAGCTTTATGATTCTGAAAGATGCACCGCATGCCGCAATCGCAAACGAATTCATCAACTTTATTCACCGTCCAGAAATTTATGCTGAATGTATGGACGCATATAACTTTACCTGCTACATCAATACTGCAGCACCTGAGTATATGACAACAGTTCCCATGTATCCTGCAAGCGCAATGGACACCTGTGAACTTAAAAACGACATTGGTGAAGATCTGGATAAATTCTTTGACCGCTGGGAAGAAGTACGCTTCTACTAAGCAAAACTGATTTCTAAGCTACAGGGGCAAACGGTATTCAATGTAATGCACGCGCCCCTTTTCTATTGCCGTTCTGATTTCTTTTTCATGTGCATTCAGCTGACTGTCACCGGTCTTTACTTCAATAAAAACAATATCCGTTATTCCAGAACCGCCTGCACTTCCGCAAAACGCAACATAATCTACCGGTTTACCTAAAAACTGACAGTCACCCGGATTACAGGGAAAATCCGGAAAAAAGGGGGCAAGCTGTTCTGCAAACTGACCACCCAACACTGCACGGCTTCGTTTTACCGCATCTTTTCGTTCATTTTTTACCTGCTTAGAAAACGCAATATGCTGCGTAAGCTTACCCAGAGAAAACCCCAGTGCAAACAAAACAAGGGCTGCTATTGTAACCAAAAACGGAAAACCAACTTTTAAAGATGACAGGGTGTGTTCAATTGTAGAAAAATCCATGCGCTATAGTAGCATATTTTTCTAAACTCAAACAACTGTTATGCCGAAAATGAAGCGGAGGAATGTCCATGAAACTTAAGAGACTGACTGTCTTAACCGCAACTATATTTTTTCTGTTACCTGCTTTTTCTTATGAAAGTTCAACTGCTATAAACAGCACAAGTCTTACTGACACCGCAGGCGAAACCTACGACACAACAGGCGGAGCAGTTACCTTTGCATTTCAGTACAAGGAAGGAGACAGTTACCGCATTCTTTCTACCGTAAACGAAGATGTGTATGTAAACCAGGTGTACGATCACACGGCACAGATTGTAAACCGTGTTTCCTGCGAAGTAAGTTCTATTGACGAAACAGGAGCCATGCACTCAGGAACCTTTATGACTTCAGAAAGTGCAACCGGCGCTTCGGGCGCACACTTTGAATATGGCGAAGATTACACCAGCACTTTTCACAGAAGCACAAACGGAACCTATACCATTACCGATGAATTTTTTATGCCAACAGTCCGCGATGTTCCTTCATTCCCTGATCACGCAGTAGCACCGGGAGAAAGCTGGACTGCAGACGGTTCAGAAGCACATGATTTACGCGCTTACTTTGGAATGGAAAAACCGTACATAGTTCCGTTTACCGCAACCTACACGTATTTGGGAACGGTTACTCAGGACGACAAAAAACTGCATGTGTTTACCGTTTCGTATTCGCTTAGTTTTTACACACCCACTACAGGAAGCTGGTACCTTGACTATACCGACAATCCTGCACGCATGATGGGCTACAGTAACCAGATGATTTACTGGGATGCAGAAAAAGGTGCCATTGATCATTACCGCGAAAACTTCCGCATCATTATGGAAACTGTTTACGGAAATGTATTTGAATTCCGCGGAAATGCTCATGCAGAAGTAACGGAGTTTACCAGAACCAACACCGAAGAAAACGTGGATTCCGTTCAAAAGCAGATTGACGAAATGGGTATTGATAACGTAACTGTTAAACAGGGAGAAAAAGGTCTTACCCTTTCTGTCGAAGACATTAAGTTTGCACCCGACAGCGCAGAACTGCTTCCGAGCGAACTTGAAAAACTGAAACTGATTGCAGAGATTTTACAGGCTTTCCCCGACAACGATATTTTAGTAAGCGGACACACTGCTCTTGCGGGAACAGAAAAAGTACGTCAGCGTCTGAGTGAAGAACGGGCACAGGCTGTAGCAGATTATCTGATTCAACTGGGAGTAAAAGATCAGTACCACATCTTTACGCAGGGATTTGGAGCAACTCGTCCTATAGCAAGCAACAGCACGGCAGCAGGCAAGGCCAAAAACCGCCGTGTTGAAATTACCATTATGGACAAATAGATTTACATTGCGGTATAGCCGCCATCTACCGGAAGTGCAACGCCTGTTACGTATGTGGTAGCAGGAGAAGCAAGGAAGATTGCGGTTGAATCCAGTTCGCCTTCGTTACCGTAGCGCTCCAGAGGAATCATGGTGCGTGCATTCTGCTGGAAGAATTCTGAATCAAGCGTTTCTTTGGTAAGCGGAGAATAGAAGTATCCCGGACAGATCGAGTTTACGGTAATATTGTATTTACCCCATTCAGAAGCAAGTGCGCGTGTAAGGTTTACCACACCACCCTTTGCAGCATGATACGGAGCAGAGCCTGCAATTTTATTTCCCACAAGGCCATACATAGAAGCAATGTTGATGATGCGTCCGTACTTTGCAGGAATCATTGCCTGTTTTGCAACTGCACGTGCTACACGGAACGTACCAAATAAATCTACATTCATTTCGCCGTTGAACTGATCGTCGGTAATATCTTCTGCAGGAGCAACAGCACCGGTTCCCGCATTGTTAATGAGGATATCGATGCGTCCAAATTTTTCAAGCACTTTTGCAACAGCATCGTTTACCATTTCGGTATTAGTTATGTCGCATTTGATTGCCATAGTGTCAACATTGTAGGTGTCATGGATTTCTTTTGCAACTGCATCAATAAGTTCCTGGCGGCGTGCAATAGCAACAATAGCTGCACCCTGATTTGCAAGAGCCTTTGCCATCTGAACACCAAGTCCAGAAGAACATCCGGTAACAATTGCAACTTGTCCTGTTAAATCAAAATAATTTTTCATGGAATACCCCTCCAGACAGTATAATAAAGCCAAGGACGGCGCACTAAGTCTTACTCATAAGACCTGCGAGTTTTACGCAGTAAAACTCGCGAGTTGCCAATTACATGGATGTAATTGGCAACTCAATGACCCAGGCGGGAATCGAACTCGCAACCTACAGCTTAGGAGGCTGTCACTCTATCCAATTGAGCTACTGGATCGCATAAAAAACTGCGACCGCAAATCCACAAGGGGTTAACAGCCGCAGTTCAGTTTACATGCAAGAGAAATGTAAAAACTTATTTGTCTTTTGCACGCTCTACGAAACTTCCGTCACGTGTATCGATTACGATTTTGTCGTCTGTGTTGCAGAACAAGGGAACCTTAACTTCAATACCTGTGTCCAGAGTTGCGGGTTTTGTTGATTTTCCAGAAGTGTCGCCTTTTACACCAGGTTCACAGTATGTGATTGTGCGTACGACATTGATGGGAAGCTTTACACCAACAGCTTTTCCCTCGTAGAAAGTGATGGTTACATCATAATCATCATCGGGAGAAATATAACCGCCGTTGTCACCCAAGTCTTCTTTTTCAAGTGCAACATCATCATAGGTTTCCTGATCCATAAAGTGGAATGTGTCGCCGTCAATGTAAGACAGTTTAACATTCTTTTCTTCCAGATCAACTTCGTCAAACTTTTCGCCAGCATCAAGACCAATGTCCTGAGTACCGTTAGTAACGATGTTCTTTACACGAAGTTTTGTAACCATGCCTGCACGACCAGACTTCTGACCAAGCATGCGCTGAACAATGAACGGTGCACCTTCGTACATAAACGCGGTGCCTACTCTGATTTCGTTTGTTGATACCATAGTGCTTCTACCTACATTAAAAAGAATACTTTATAATATCATATAAGCGCTTTAATTGCAACCGTCAGATGTTCTGCAAGATTACCGTTAGCAATAAGGCTTTCAGAAAAAGAGGAAAAAGCGCCCGTAAGATTTTTTGATTGCTGAAGCAGTTCGAACAGGTTATGTTCACTTTTTTCGTATGACTCTATACAGCCGTAGCGGTTTACTGCATCAGAAACTTCCGGTGATTCAACAGCTGGATTGTTGCGGTTATACGAAAGCATAGCACGGGAAACAAGCGCCATCTGTTCCGCAGAAAAATGAACAGACATACGGTCAAGCAGCGCACACACCTTTACCAGATGAAACTCCTCGTCCTGTACGTATGCAGACCAGACAAACGGTTTTCCGGAAAGGCAGGCACGCGAAAAAGAATCTTCTCCGCGGATAAACAGAAAGTCACACAGCGTAATCAGAGCATCCCAGTTTTGCTGAGACAGCGGCTCTAAGTCTGTTACCTCAAACAGAACCTTTTCTTTTTTACAGGCGGCACTAAACTGCGGTGTTGCACAGAACACCTGAACTGGAGTTGTTTTTGCAGTTTCGTTAAGCGCCTGTATAATCGGCATAAAGTCACGCGGATAGGCAAACACTAAAACCGAACGTTTTTTTTGAAGCGATGCAGCCTCAATTTTTTCTGACAGTTTTTTGGGAAGCACAGAAAGCGCATACGGTCTGTCACGGCAGCATTTCATAAAATTACGGTCCAGCACCAGACCGCCTGTTTTTGAAGTAAAGCCCGGCATGAAGTTTACTTTTTTAACACAGGCACTTCTTGTTGCAGACGGAAGCAGATGAAATTCTTCTGCCCAGTTTTCTGCAGTTAAGTATTCAACATTAAGAATAAGAGTTTTATTATTCTGCTGATTATCGGAAGTCTTTTCTGCAAACAGAATTTCTTCAAGCCAGTCGGGGCGTTCGCACTGAAAACACTGCAGAATGACCGTCGCAGGCATTTCAGAAAATTCTTTTTTGCACACTTCCCTTGCATTCCAGTCCAGCACTTTCATTCCGCAGAACATCTGACTTGCAGCATGTTCATCTAGTCCCGGTGCCATAAATGCAAAAGAATGCAGGTCATTTACTACAAGCCTAAGTTGTATCGTATTGTCGTATTCTTTGAGTGCGCGCGAAAGCCGGTAGACAAAACCTATATCACCGTAGTTATCTACCACATTGCACAAAAGCGTTATGTCTTTTAGTTCAGTCATTTTGTTCCACCATTAAAGCAGCAGACTGATACTTTGGCAAAAAGCGTTTTATGCCGCCGTTTTCAAAACTGACCGAAATAACATACTCCCCTTCGTCAGAAAGACCTGCCTTAACAATCTGTCCATGACCATAATCATCATGATACACACCAAGACCCACATGCCATTTTTTTGCAAGCGGATTTCCTTCTGTACCACGAGAACCTTCCGGTGCGGATTCAAAAGATGCAGGCTTCTGTCCAAGAATGCGGACATTATCATCTCCCAGTTCATGCAAGAAAGGACTGGGGAACATATAGTTTGTTCTTCCGTACAAACGTCGAACTGCACAAGAAGTAAAGTACAAATCGTTTTTTGCACGGGTAATGCCAACGTAAAACAGGCGCCGCTCCTCTTCCAGTTCAGCACCAGTTTTATCTTCGCGGGGAAACACACCGCTTTCCATTCCCGTAATGATGACGCGGGGGAATTCAAGTCCCTTCGTATTATGCAGGGTAATAAGCGTTACCGCATCAGTAATTTCATCCGCTTCGTTTTCAAGCGTGCGGTCAAGTTCAATGTGATCCAAAAAGTCAAGCAGACCTTCTGTTGTACACGGATACAGCACTGCACTGTTTATAAGTTCCTGCATGTTTGCAACACGGCTTGTTCCGCTTATTTCGTCATCTGCCTTATGCAGTTCTTCAAGTCCTGTCTTTTGTACAATTGCCTGCACGTATGCAGAAAGTTTTTCGTCTTTATTTTTGGGATCTGTAAAAAACTGATTTAATTCATCGGCAACAGCACAGAATGTCTGCATTCCCGCTGCAGCTTTTTTTGACAGTTTAAATGAACGGGCTGTCTCTAAAATAGAAGAACCTGCACTTGCAGAAACAATTTTATCCTGCGAAGTGTTACCTATACCGCGGGCAGGTTTGTTTACAATTCTGCGGAATGCAATCTGATCGCGGGGATTTGCAAGAAACGCAAGCCACGCAAGTACATCTTTAATTTCTTCGCGCTCATAAAACTTGAGAGAGCCAACAACTTTGTAGGGAATCTTTCGGTGAAGAAATTCTGTTTCAAAAGTGAGCGACTGTGCATTAGTACGATACAGAATAGCCCAGTCAGAATACGGAACTTTTTTTTCATGCAGCTGTTCAATTAAGTCTGCACAGAACGATGCTTCATCATCCTGATTGGGAAGAAATACCAGTGTAGGCTTTTTTCCTTCGCCGTGAGCGGCAACAAGCGTCTTTCCCAAACGGTCTTTATTATTAGACACAACTGCATCTGCACACGCAAGAATCTGAGAGGAAGAACGGTAATTTGTTTCCAGCCGGATAAGTTTTGTTTCAGGAAACTGCGACTGAAACTGAAGTATATTCTGAACTTCTGCACCGCGGAATTTGTAAATGCTCTGATCGTCATCACCAACAACGCACACACGGCAGTCTGCATTTTCTGCAACTCCGGCAAGCTGCTGTAACAGCAAAAACTGCGCAACGTTTGAATCCTGATATTCATCAACCATGATGACATGATACCGCAGATGAATTTCTTTTCTGACTTCAGGATTATTTTTGAGCACTAGATACGGAAGCAGAATCAAATCGCCAAAATCAACGTTACCCGTCTGCTTTAAGAGTGCCTGATAGTTTGCATAAATATCTGCAAAGCGTTCATCATCGGTAATTTCATACAGGCGATCACTGTCAGGTAAGAGGCAGTAATCTTTTGCAAGGGAAATAAAATGTGCTGCATGACTTGCCTGCTGCCGGGTAAGCGACGGATTTGCTTTTGTCACAAGCGTTACCATGTCATCATCATCGTAGACGGTAAAGTTTGATGCTAAGCCTGCTTCAAAAGCATATTTACGCAAAAAGTATGCACCAAAAGAATGAAACGTACGGATCTGCGCATACTGTGCCCTTGGTTCAAGTAAAACTGCACGCTCCTGCATTTCTTTAGCTGCTTTTTTTGTAAAGGTAACTGCAAGAATAGAAAACGGATCTACCTGTTTTTGTGAAATCAGATATGCAATTTTTGTAGTAATGACACGGGTTTTTCCAGAGCCTGCACCGGCAAGAATCAAAAGCGATTTACCGTCATGAACAACTGCATCATGCTGAGCCTGATTTAAAACAGAGAGCCACTGTTCAACCTGCACAGTACACTCCGTCTATATCAAGTTCTGAAGAAGCGATTGCCTTAACCTTAACCACATTTCCCGGAACAATCTGCGAAACTGCATTTGCATCATCAAGGTCATAACGGATTACAACATTTCCGTCAACATCAGGTGCTTCAAACCACGCACGTCCTATGGCAAGTCCGTCGTCGGTACCGTCATTATTCTGAATAATTTCTTCAACAAGCACATCGTATGTCTGACCTACACGCTGTTTCAAACGCTGAGCAGTAAGGGCTGTCTGAATCTTTTCAAGCTGTGCTGCACGAAGTTCTGCAGTTTTTTTTGCAACACGACCTTTGAAATTATACGCTGGAGTATCTTCTTCGCGGCTGTAGGCAAAACAACCGGACCAGTCAGGCTGAATGGCTTCAAGAAATTTTTCAGTTGCGTGCGCATCATCTTCAGTTTCTCCGGGAAAGCCGGTCAGAAAAGTTGTTCGAATAGAAGCATCGGGTAACGCAGTACGGATTGTCTTTATGAGCGACACATAGCGTTCAAAGGTTCCGGTGCGGTTCATCGCTTTTATGATGCGGTCACTTCCCGACTGGAACGGAATGTCAAAATACGGAAGAATACGTTTGTCCTTCTGCATCAGCGAAAGAATATCGGCATTAAAATGATCCGGATGAATATACAAAAGACGAATCCAGAACTGTCCTTCTATCTTACTTAATTCAACAAGTAAATCATGCAGCAAAGAAGTTTCTGTATTCTGCAAACCGTTTTTTCCGTTACCCAGAACATCATCTGTTTTTCCGCAGCCGTACGCAGCAAGATCCTGACCAATAAGATTTATTTCTCTTGTTCCGTCAGAAACCAGTTTTTTTACTTCTGTAACAATTTCGGAAACAGGACGGGAACGCAGACTTCCGCGAATAAGGGGAATTGCACAGAACGAACAGCAGTTGTTACAGCCCTCTGTTATTTTTACATACGCACTTCCGGAAAAAGACAAAAACTGCGGGCGGTCTCCGCAGCACACACCATTCTGAGAAGGAACAACAACCGGTCTTTTTTTTGCAAGCACATCGCGTGCAGTCTGAACAATCTGTGACAAATCTCCGTTACCAAAGATTCCATCGGCTTCAGGCAAATCAGTTTTAAATACGTCAGCGTATCGTTCAGCAAGACAGCCTGCCAGTAAAATTTTTGCATGAGGATATGCGGCACGGGCATTCATTACCGCATCAAGCGATTCCTGTTTTGCACTCTGAATAAATCCGCACGAATTGATTATAATAAGATCTGCATTTGATGCATCGTCAGTACGCACATAGCCTGCATTTGTCAGGTGAGAAATGAGCAGTTCCCCGTCAACCTGATTTTTTGCGCATCCATGCTGATCAAGAAAAAAAGTCTGTTTAGTCAAGTTCCAGTACCACCAGGCGAGAACCAGAGCTGTCACGTACCCAGCGGACTTCTTCTACCATTACTTCGCCGGCACGTCCTAAGTCAAGGTCATACGTTCTTGCATCGGCAACAACCTGAATCTTAAGCGCATTGTTATTGCTTATCCACAGTCTGATGGGGTTACCACGGGTAGCAGTAATATTCAGGACATCACCGCTCTGGTAATAACTTTCATCGGTATTTTCATCTGACTGATAGCGCAGAAGACAGGGACCACGGAATGAAATGTTAAGCGTAAACTGTGTGGGCTGTACATCGCGGACAATAACGGTTGCCGGTTTTTGAGATGCAACTACATCATCTACGTTTTCGGGTTCCTGAGCAGCGGTTGCAGCAACTAAGGCAGAATAGCTTTCATCACGCAACAGCATTCGTACTTCGGCACCACGGCTTTCATCAGTAGCAGAAATATCGCTTAAATACAGAATTAAATCTTTAACACCGTCACCATCAATATCAAGGTCGCGTTCTTCGCTTAAGTCAAACATCTGGCGGCCAGACGGAGTTTCAACAGCAAGGCTTCCTAACGTACTGCCGATTGTCAGAATAATGTATCCGTCTTCATCGTTTGTAGAAGGAACAAGAATCTGATCTCCTTTGTACAGGCGGCGGGTTTGTGTCTGACCGTCAAATTTATACTGATGCGGTTTTAAACTTTCCTGTTCACGCTGTGCTTTTTCTGCAAGCCGCTGAGGAACTTTAAGCAAGCCAAAGTAAAGATACAGGCCTAAGCAAACAGCTACTAAAACAGATGCGGCAACAATAAGCGGAATTAAAAACTTAGGACGGTTGCGTTCCAGAAGTCCCGGGGGAACAGGCGACTCCTGAATTTTTTTTGCATGATACAGTTTGATAAGTTCTTCGCTGTCCAGACCAAGATATTCTGCATACGTGCGCAAAAATCCGACCAGATACGGCTCTCCGGGAAACGCAGCAGAATCTTCTTCTTCAAGAGCCAGAAGATACTGACGGGTAAGTGTAGTTTCGCGTTCTACAGTTTCGTAATCAAGATTTTTTTGCTCGCGTGTACTTTTGAGCAGTGTGCCATAACTCTCCATGATGGTCTACTCCGCAAAAAGGAAGTTACTGTAATTGTTTGCAGAAGACGGCGGATCATACAAAAAGCGCTGTTCTACCATGCCCGTATTGAGTGCATAGTTTGTAAAGCGGAACTTATACACTTCGCCCTGAGGTGTTGTTGCTTCTACATACATAATCAGTTTTGAATCAGGATCAATTGAAAGCTTAATGCGTGAAAATGCTTCTGATGCAGAGCGGCGGTACAGGATAAGATTTACAACCATCTGACCGCTTCCGTCATCAAGCGGAACTGCAGCCTGTCCTGTTTCGTAAGCAACAGTGTAATAGCGTTTTAAGAGTGCAAGTCCCTGAGCAGTTGCGGCACTTACTCCTGACATACCGACATTCTGTTCAAGAATTGCTGAGTATCCGGGAAGATAAATGGTAAGTGAGTCTCCGTCAAACAGAATGACCTGTTCAGCTGGATCAGAAAAATCAATGCGCAGCATCTCGGGGCGTTTGAATGAAACTTTTCCCTGCATAGAACTGCGTCCTGCAGTAATGGAAACAGATGCCTCGTAATCCTGAATGGATGCATATCTGTCGCTTACCGTCTTAAAAAAATCCGCAGCGGTCTGAATTCCCTGAGAAAATGCTGCAACGGAAATAAACGCACAGACTAAACTGAGCATACGTTTTTTCATAGCCAACCCCGTTTACTTTAGTTCCTTACATAATAGAAGAATATGTATTTTATTTCAATACTACATCAGTTTAGCATATTTTTGAGCTAAACGGCGTGATTTTTCGGCTGCAAGACCATGATAGCGTGCCGGATCCTCAAAGAAGGTAGCAGGATTTTCCACACCCAGTTTTTCAAGCTGAGCGGTAATCTTCTGGTATGCATCTGTATGGGTTTTGAGCACTTCAAAGAAGGTTTTTCCTGTCTGTTCTGCTTCGAGGGTAATTTTGCGGATAACTTCATGTCCGTCATTAACACCGGCTTCGCCCAGTAGAATGTATGCAGGTTCAGCAAGAACGCCACCCTTAACTTTTCCGCCGGCACCCGCAAGATTCTTTGCCATTGACTCACGGTCAGCCTGAAGGCCAGAAACAACGCTTCTCATGCGGGCAACTGCCATAGTAAAACCGGAAACGTAATCTGCAATAAAACGCTGGCTTGCACTGTTGGTAAGGTCACGCTGATGTTCAGAAATCTGATCCATGTAGAATGTCATAACGCGGGGGCACATTGCCTTCCACAAAGATTTTACGTGTTCGCTGTTCCAGGGATTGCGCTTCTGGGGCATGGTTGAGCTTCCCACCTGGGTTGATGCAAAGTATTCAAATACTTCACCGATTTCTGAGCGCTGAAGGTTGCGTAAATCATCAGCAAGATTTGCAATAATGCCGAATGCAACATTCATCTCAAGCAAAAGACGCAGCAGGTATTCGGGTTCTACCAGCTGATTTGAATATTCACTGGGTTCAAGGCCAAGGAATCCAAGATAGGTACGTTCCAGTTCCTCAGGATCTTTTACAATCATGGAAGGACCGTTATAGGCACCTACAGGACCTGCAAGTTTTCCTTTCAGCTGTTTGCTCAGTTCTTCAATGCGAAGGATTGATTTACCCAGACGGCTTACAAATTCTGCAATGCTCCAGCCAAAGGTAATGGGAACCGCATGCTGACCATGAGTACGGCCAACCTGAGGAGTTTCTGCTTCACGTTCTGCAATTTCGCACAGATGTTTTTCAAGCTGCTTTAATTCGGGAAGCACGACATTCTGAGTTACATCGCGCATACGGCAGCTGAGTGCGGTATCAAGAATATCGACACTGGTTGCTCCCAGGTGTACAAGCGGTGCCACTTCTGCGGGAACCTTTGTCTTCATGACGTTTACCAGTGCACGGATGTTATGCTTTGTTTTTTCTTCCTCTGCATACACTTCTTCGGGATCAATATTCTGTGCAACAGTGTCGAGTGTCTGAGCAAGACTGTCGGTAAGCTGACCGCGCAGTTTAAGATGAGCTTTTACAAGAGCAGCTTCTGCTTTTGCACAGCTTCTGATGCTTGCTGATTCAGAGATATATGAAGAAAGTCCTTCAAACGCACTTTTTTCGCTTAAAGAATAGCGGTGGTCAATACAAGACAGATTGTCAAAAATGTTACGGGTTTCCATGCCGACAGTATACCGTAAAGGTGCCGGTATGTAAACACAGCAGCATTCTACATGGTCATATAGCCGCCGTCTAAGACCATATTGGTACCGGTAACCCAGGCAGCTGCATCAGACAGCAGGTAAATGATGGCCCAGGCAATTTCTTCGGGTTTACCCCAGCGTCCCAGTGGATAGCGGTCAAGTTCACTGCGGTCGGTTGCCTTTCCAACACCTTCTCCGGCACCCAGTTCTGTCATTTTGGTTTCGATCATTGCAGGACAGACAGTGTTGATGCGGATTCCCTTTGGAGCCAGTTCTTTTACGGCAACAGGAAGGAACCCGGTAATTGCACCTTTACTTGCACTGTACATGGCATTTCCTATACTGCCGCGTCCAAGGCCTGAAATAGACGATGTAAGTACGATAGATGCACCCTGAGCCAGTTTCTTCTTTTTAACCAGCGCAGAAATCAAGAGCATGGTGTTTACGGTATTTACATTCAGAACTTCTGAAAGTGTTTCTTCGTTAAGGAATTTAATTGATGAAAGATGCATAATGCCGGAATTGTTTGAAACTCCGTTGACTGCAGGAAGCTGTTCTATGAGAGATGCGCGCTGTTCTGCATCAGAAAGGTCTGCAAGAATGATTGTATGTCCGTCTCCTTCCATCTGCGAAAGGGTTTCTTCAAGACGCTCCTTGCTGCGTGCAGTAAGAATTACCTTTGCCCCCAGTTTTGAACATTCAATGGCAGTCGCACGACCAATACCACCAGATGCACCGGTTACTAAAATTGTCTTTCCCTCAAGTGAATACGGATTATACATAGCAAATCTCCTGTGGTTCAATTTTCACTTAAACACCGAGCTTTGTCAATACACAATCTGCTGTACTTTATTCTGTTTTGTGGTCATTTTTGAAAACGGCGGCAATATAGATAATGGAGGCCAGTATGGAAAAAGAACGGACAGATTTATTTACAGAAGGCATTGATTTTCCGTTTCAGGTTGCGGATGATGACGATGCAGAATGTGATGACGAAATTACACTGGCGATCCGAAAGTCGTTCGGAATACGCTATCTGTTTGCGTGGCAGCGCATTGTTATTGCAAACATCATGGATTCTGCAAACGGTGAAGTAACAGAACAGGAGTCTGAACAGGAAGAGCCGGAATTTTACAGCGGACGACAGATTGTACTCTTACCCACCGGAGCAGGGAAATCACTGTGTTTTCTTACGCCTGCACTTTTGCTTGACGGTCCCACTCTGGTTATCTATCCGCTGCTTGCACTCATGGCAGACCAGGAACGACGCATGAAAGAAGGCTGCCTGAAAAGCGTAGTGTTCCGCGGGGGACAAACTGCACAGGAACGACAGTCAGCATTTGAACAGATCAAAAATAAAAGCGCAAAAGTAATTCTTGCTAACCCGGAAGTGCTGCAAAATCCCAACCTTTTGAATCAGCTTGCACAGTGCAACATACAGCACATTGCCATAGACGAAGCACACTGCGTAAGCGAATGGGGCGACAGTTTCAGACCCGCATACCTTACACTGGGAAACGTTATAAAAACACTGGGCTGCAAAACGGTAACTGCGTTTACGGCAACTGCATCTCCGGTCATTTTAGAACGGGTGTCTCAGGTATTGTTTGACGGAAAGGTGCATGTTGTTCAAAGTGACAGTGACCGTCCCAACATTCACTACAGTGTCATAAACGCATACAACAAAAAACGCGAAGCAGTACGGCTTGCACTAACACAGGAACGACCCATACTGATTTTCTGCGGAACAAGAAACAACTCTGAAGACATGGCACGCGAACTGGCTGCAGTTGTGGGAAAAGACAAAGTGCGCTTCTACCATGCAGGAATGACTAAGGAAGAAAAGAAAGCAGTAGAATCCTGGTACTTCGACAAAACCGATGCAATTCTGTGTGCTACCTGCGCCTACGGAATGGGGGTCGACAAAAAAAATATCAGGACAATCATTCATACGCAGGCAAGTCCAACCGTTGAAAGTTATATTCAAGAGGCTGGGCGCGGAGCAAGGGACGGCAAGACTGCAAACGCAATTCTTCTGTGGAGTTACGACGACGAACGGAATGCAAAAAGA
>CACXCG010000004.1 GCA_902766125.1 uncultured Spirochaetaceae bacterium
AGCTAGGAGAAAGCCAGCTTCGCTGTCTTTCTCAACACCAACTCTTACGAGTTGGTGCGGACTTACTGTTAAGGATTAGACTAAACCCTGGGCCACCATGGCCTTAGCGACCTTAACGAAGCCAGCGATGTTGGCGCCTGCTACGTAGTCACCTTCGGTAGCGTATTTCTTTGCAGTGTTGTAAGCGTTGTCGTGGATGTTGGTCATGATCTGCTTGAGTTTTGCATCAACCTCTTCGAAAGTCCAAGACAGGCGTTCGCTGTTCTGGCTCATTTCAAGACCAGATACTGCTACACCACCAGCGTTAGATGCTTTTCCAGGAGCGAACATAACCTTGTTCTTCTGGAAGTATTCGATTGCTTCTGCACGGGTCGGCATGTTTGCACCTTCTGCAACCAGGCGTACTTTGTTTGCAACCATCTTCTTTGCATCTTCAAGATAGATTTCATCCTGAGTTGCGCAGGGGAATGCAAGGTCAGCTTTAACGCCCCAGGGCTTCTGTCCCTTGAAGAATTTTGCCTTAGGATATTTTTTAACGTAAGCGTCAATCTTTTCATGCTTTGCGCGGAACTTCTTGACGTATTCCAGCTTCTTCTGATCGATTCCTTCTTCATCCAGAATGTAACCGGTAGAGTCAGACAGAGTAATAACTTTTCCACCCAGCTGAATCAGTTTTTCTGTTGCAAACTGAGCAACGTTTCCGTCTCCAGAAACCAGACAGGTCTTTCCCTTGAAGTCTTCGCCAATCTTTGCGAGCATGCATTCAGTAAAGTAAATCAGACCGTAACCGGTAGCTTCGGGACGTGCCAGTGAACCGCCGAATTCCAGACCTTTACCGGTAAGAACACCAGTGTATTCATTGCGCAGGCGTTTGTACTGTCCGAACATGTATGCAACTTCGCGTCCACCAACACCTTTGTCTCCAGCGGGAACGTCTGTGTCAGGACCAATGTGGCGGTACAGTTCTGTCATGAATGACTGGCAGAAACGCATAACTTCAGCATCTGATTTTCCGTGTGCATCGAAGTCAGAACCACCTTTACCACCACCCATAGGAAGTGTTGTAAGGCTGTTTTTAAGAATCTGTTCAAAGCCCAGGAACTTAAGAACGTCAAGACCTACTTCAGGACTAAAGCGGAGTCCTCCTTTATAAGGTCCGATTGCACTAGAGAACTGTACGCGGAATCCGCGGTTAACATGTGGCTTTCCTTTGTCATCTGTCCACGGAACACGGAACATAATGATGCGCTCCGGTTCTACCAGACGTTCAAGAACAGCGTTCTTTTCCAGTTCCGGCATTTTGTCAACAACAGGAGAGATGGTCTCAAGAACAAGACCAACAGCCTGGAGGAAGTGTCCCTGATCAGCATAGCGGGCACTTACATCTTCCCATACGCGCTTACAATACGCATTCTTAATTTTAAAATCCATAGAAGACCCCTTTCTGCATAGTGCAGATGGCTCATCTTACTGTTTTTTTGTTCTTTTGAAAAGTATTTTTCTGTATAATTATGCACATTTTTTTACTTTTTTGAATAAATCTACTGCCTTTTACGCCCTTTTTTACAGATTGACATTAAGGCATAGAGCCCTTAAAATAGATATATTATTCTATTGTATTCAGAGGAACCGTATGAGCTCAACTACCTTGCGTGAAGCAGTCGCACCATTTTTGAAAGAACTGACAACTGCTTCCCACGCTGCAGATAAAATCGACAGTACAAACGTATATCAGGAAGCAAATCCCAAGACTAAAATGTATATGGATAAGGTTGTCTCGCAGTTTACGCTTCCGCAGAGTCACCTTGAAGGCCGCGAAAACTTTATTGATTTTTATGAAAAGGTAAAGGCAGGTAAGCGTGGTCTTATTCTGATGGAACACTACAGCAACACCGACCTTCCTTCACTGTTCTACCAGCTGGAAAAAGACGGAGATCCCCGCCTTGCAGAGCTTTCAAAACATATTGTTGCCATTGCGGGCATGAAGCTGAACGAAGCAGACCCGACCGTCAAGGCTTTTGCCGAAGGATTTACCCGTGTGGTTATTTATCCGACCAGAAGTCTTTCTTCAAAGGAAGAATCCGATATCAGCGAAGAAGAAAAGAAAGCTGAAGAACAGCGTGCGCGCAAAATCAATATGGCTGCAATGCGTGCAATGGATGAATGTAAAAAACGCGGAGATGTTATTCTGGTATTCCCCTCAGGAACCCGATACCGTCCCGGTCGTCCCGAAACAAAAAAAGGACTTCGTGAAATCGACAGCTATCTGCGCCTGTTTGATATAGTCATTCTGGTAAGCATTAACGGATGTGTTCTGACCATTCAGGATGAAGACATGCTTAACGATTTGATTGCTCCGGTTAATCAGATTATGGCAGCAAGTCCCGTTATTGAATGTAAGCCGTTCCGCACTCAGTATATGGAATCTCTTCCTGCAGATGATCCTGATCCCAAGCAGAAAATGATAGACCATATCATGGATATGCTTGAAGAACAGCACAACAAATACGAACCGCTTCGTGAGTCAAACTAACCGCTCACCCCGAAACAGAACACTTTCTCTTACCGCAGAAGAAACGGGGCAGTTTTTTGCTCAGTGTCTGGATTTATCGCATGCTGATGATACCTCGCCGCTTCTGCTCAGTGATGTGACTGACCGTACCATCTGCGCCGACAGTTTTTCTGTGTTGGAACGTTTGCCCAAAAACTTTGCAAAGCTTGCAGTCATTGATCCTCCGTATAATTTAAACAAAACCTACAGCGGAAAATCGTTTGGCCGCATGAGTCATGAAAGTTACGCTTCGTACACCGAACGCTATCTGTCACAGGTTTTGCCGTGCCTTACTTCTGATGCATCGCTGTACATCTGCTGCGACTGGAAAAGCAGTATAGATATTGCACAGGTTCTTACGCAGTTTGAAAGCGAAAAAAAACTTGTTGTCCGAAACCGCATTACCTGGCAGCGCGAAAAGGGAAGGGGAGCCGTTGCAAACTGGAAAAACGGTATGGAAGATATCTGGTTTTGTACGGTAAGCGACTGCTATACGTTTAACCTTGATGCAGTAAAAGTAAGAAGGCGTGTGCTTGCTCCGTATCGCGAAGACGGTAAACCCAAAGACTGGCATGTCAGTCAGGGACAGAATGTGAGGGATACCTGTCCTTCTAATTTTTGGGATGATATTTCAATTCCGTTCTGGAGTATGCCGGAGAACACAGATCATCCGACGCAAAAACCGGAAAAACTTATGGCAAAACTCATTCTTGCTTCCAGTAATCCTGGTGATACTGTGCTGGATCCTTTTTCAGGAAGCGGCACCACTTTAGTAACTGCATGTAAACTGGGCAGGCATTTTACCGGAATAGAACAGAGCCAGGAATACTGTGCGTGGACACAAAAACGTCTTTCGCTTGCAGCAAGTGACAGGACAATTCAGGGTTACCGTGATGGTGTTTTTTTAGAGCGTAACTTTGCCTTTATGCGTTCGTGACGTTTCTTTTTTCTTTTGACAGTTTCATGCACTGCACACAGTTTATCTGCAAGGCATACAATCCAGCCTTCTTTGGTAAGCGGGGGCAGGGGAATGAGCGGAAACATGTGGTGGGTGATGATGTCAATTTCCCTTCTGCTTAAATTAAAATCTTCTTTTGCATTTTTCAGCGCTGTGAATGGATGAGTAAAGCCGTGTGTAAAAGGAATTTTGTTTTTGTGTGTATGCCAGTCGTACAGAAAATAATCGTGCAGCAGAGCACCGCGTACCAGACTTTTGTAATCGACATGAACACCCAGCCTGTCTGCAATAGAAATGCTTTCTAAGGCAACGCTTACGCTGTGCTTGTAGACAGAACAGGTTCCGTGCTGGAAGAACGATTTTTCCAGTGAGAGCCGTCCGTTTTGTTTGCAGGAATTAATGTGAGAGAAAAGCAGTTTCCGTTTTTCTGATGAATTCATCTGTTACGTGTATTTTCTCGCTACGCTACGAAAATACTGGGCCATACTCGCTGGCGCTCGTTTGTCCTGTTGGAAATTATTTATGTATAGTTTCTCACTTCGTTACGAAACTATTGGGCCATACTCGCTGG
>CACXCG010000005.1 GCA_902766125.1 uncultured Spirochaetaceae bacterium
CGTGCGCGACATTCCTGACCTGATTGAACAGGCCGCATTCTATCGCAAGCGCGTAGAAAAGAAGGCTGCTGCAGTACAATGAAACGACTGACACTTACTTTACTTCTGGTTGCATTCGCACTGCTGCCCGTGTTTGCAGCAGATCCGCTTCCTTCAGGCTACGGTGGAATTCAATTGGGAATGACTATCGAACAGGTAAAGGAAATCCTGCAGAAAAATCCCCAGTTCGGATACCGTGGTGAACGCGATGTTTCACTGCTGCCCGGAGAAAACCGTGTGTTAATTGAAACTGACAGTTCTGTTTCTGCACCCTACTCTTTTTTAACTCAGTGCTGGTTTCAGTTCTACGATGGAAAGCTGTACATCATCACCATCAACATGAATCAGTCTAAAATGGATCACTATTCGGTATTCAGTACCCTGTGTTCAAAATACGGAAATCCTGCTTCACTTAATCCGTCAAAATCAGAATGGAAAAACGACTCTGTGCTGATGACTCTGGAACGCCCGCTTACCTTAAAATACACAGACCGCAAAGTGTTTGACCAGTTGCAGCAGCAGGCGCTGGTACGCGAAAGTGCCGCAGAAATGTCACGCGCTCAGTTTCTGGAAGGACTGTAATGAACCGTACCCTTTGCCGCATTGCAACACTCATTCTTGTTTCTGCAATCTTCTGTCTTACGGTTTCCTGTGACACAAGAAAATACAAACTGCCTGTCCAGGAACTGACAGTTACCTGCGCAGATGGACAGACTTTCAGCGTGCAGGCAGAACTTGCAATCAAAAACGAAGAACGCGCATACGGCTACATGAACCGCAAGGTAATTCCCGACGGAACCGGAATGCTGTTTGTTTTTGAAACAGATCAGATCTTAAACTTTTACATGAAAGACACACCGCATCCGCTTTCAATTGCATACGTTGACAGCAGGGGCGTTATTGCAGACATTCTGGACATGACACCATATTCCCTTACCAGCATAAAAAGCAGCCGCTCGGTACGCTTTGCACTGGAAGTTCCACAGGGATGGTTTAAGGCTAACGGTATAAGTGTGGGAGACAGCATTACGCTTTCTGACGGAACTTCATTAATGACTTTAGTTCGCTAAAAAAATCAATTAGAAAAAAATTACAGTGAGGCAACCTGACTCTGAGCCAGTTTGTCATCGGGATCAATTTCAAGAACTGTTTCAAAGTATTTTTTTGCTTCGTCACGCTTTCCGGTCTTTAAGGCAAGGAATCCCATATTGCTGATGATTTTTGTGTTGTCGGGATCCATGTTAAGTGCATCAACCAGACTGTCCATGGCACCGTCATAGTCTCCGGTTTCCATCTGACAGATTGCAAGTTCGTTGAGCGTATCAGGACTTTCATCTCCACCGTCACACTCGCGTGCTTTTAAGAATGCCTGCATTGCATCTTCGTAGCGTTCCAGACGGCGTAATCCCCAGCCCAGCAAAAACCACGCATTCCATACTGCAGGATTTGACTGAAGGAATTTTCTGATTGCTTCCAGACCTTTTTCTTCCTGCCCCGAACTGATGTATTCGTAGGCTGCATGAAACTGTTCGTCTTCCAGGTTGCGCGACTTAATTTTATCTACCATTTCCTGAGCACGTTCTTTTTTATACAGACCGTTTTCACCCAGTTCTTTGTCATCAAGATCAGCGGTAAGCGCAAGATAGCTTTCAAAACAGCTCTTTGCTTCAGAAAAATTCCGTTTCTTTAAGTAATAGAATGCTGCGTTAAAAAATGCATCGGGAATCTCAGGATCAGCATTCATTGCATCGGTGTAATAGCTCAAGGCAAGTGCATCGTAGGCATCGGCATCTTCGTGTAAATCGTTACGGCGGTATGAATCTGCACGCTGGTCAAAGAAAAGCGCCATGTTAAGCGTTATTGCCATATCCTCAGGATCCAGTCCGTGAAGTGCACTCCAGATTTCTTCTGCAAGATCCCAGTCTTCGTTTCCTGCTTTAAGAATTGCCGCTTCTGCAAGTTCGCGCTTAATGTCGGGACGTGCTTCTTTCATGATACGGCGGTAATAGTCTGCATGCTCATTGTCTTTATCGTAGGCAAGAACGGTCAGTATGCCCGAAAGAATCTGTTCCTGCGTTAAGTCTGCAATGTTAAACGAAGAACCGTCATCTCCGGGCTTACGCTGTACCGGAAGCTGAATCGACGGATCAATATTCATTGCATGATTCGAGAGCGAAATTCCTTCTGGAAGAGAAACAAAAAAAACTGAATCTAACGGATTAGTCTGTGCCATTACTTACGCCTGTGGAGCAGATGCCGGTGCTGCTGCAGCAGGAGCCGCAGGTTCGGGGTTACCTTCTGCACTCTGGATTCCACCGCCATTCATTGCCTTAAGACTTGCTGCAGCGGCTGCCAGCTGTTCAGGAGACATTCCCTGCTGAGTAACCTTATCCATCTGAATCTTGCGGGTCGTGTTAAGGTAACTGTTAATGTGAATCTTGTATGACAGCGGAACCATCTGTTCTACAAACGCAATGTTTGCACTGACCACATCTTTGCGGCCTTCAAGCGGAGCAGCAGAAATTATCTTTCCACCCAGCTGAATGGTTTCGTGCGGTTCATCAAAGTCAATCTTAAGGATTACGTCTTTGTTCACCAGGAAGTTCTGAAGACCCATAAGCACAATGCTTGCACCGCCAAAACTTAAGTTACGCAAAACACAGTGGCGCGGTACATTCTGAACAATAACGATTGTTTCTGACTTGGGAATACCCAGCTTACGGAGCGAATCCTGATTGATTGCAATACGTTCTTCCTTTCGGCGTACGGCATTCATGTTTGCATCCAGCAGGTGACCAATCATTTCAATAAAATCATCCGGCGGACGCTGAGAAAATTCAATGGTTACCAGAGCAAGATCACCGTTTCCGGCAAAAGGAGCAATTTCTGCAACGCGACCGGCAATGAAAAAGTTCATAAACTGACCGTTCGGCTCAAAAAAGCAGAATCTTACGCTTGCAGGGGGATTTCCTTTCTTAGAAAGCTCTGTATATGCTGAACCCTTAGTGCCGACAATGACGCGTACCTGTGTAAAAGAGGTTGAATTGACAATACAGGGCCACTGACCGCCGTTACATTTAACGTAAATCTGGCGCGGGTCCATTGCCAGGGTTCTGATTATATCTTTAGTAAACGTTATCTCAGTATTGCGGTACTCTTCGTAATACTGCGAAATCTGCTGACTTGTGACTATAGCCATAGCGCTATGATACACTAAAATCACTTTGTTGTAAATACATAACTTTTATGCTACACTACGCCCATGCTCAAGCACACAGACATATTTTTTGATTTTGACGGAACCCTGTTTGACACTTCTGAGGGGGTTTTTAAGTCTTTTGACTATGTAGCTGATTTTTACGGCATTACCGTCGAAGATAAATCCATATACAACACCATGATAGGACCGCCGCTTTTAGAAAGCTTTACCCGTGTTTTTGGCTTTACAAATGACGTGTTACCGGCCGCAATGGCAAAATACCGCGAATATTACACTTCTCAGGGCATGTTTGAATGCCAGGTGTACGAGGGTGTCATAGACTTAATAAAAGCGCTCAAAAAGGCAGGAAAACGCATTTTAGTTGCAACCAGTAAGCCGGAAATCTACGCCCGTCAGATTTTAGAGCGTAAAAGTATGCTTGAACTGTTTGACTTTGTGGGGGGAAGCGACCTTGAAGAAAAAGTCCGCGTAAACAAGGTTGATGTCATCCGCTATGTTCTGCAGTCTGCGGGCATAAAAGACACCGCCTCCTGCCTGATGATAGGAGACACTCACTTTGACATTCAGGGTGCAAATAAAGCAGGCCTTGAATCTTTGGGCATTCTCTGGGGATTTGGAACTGAACAGACTCTGAAGGCTTCCGGGGCAACCTATATTGCTGCAACTCCCGCCGATGTACAAACGCTCTTGTTAGGAGAATAAAACACATGAACGAAAAGCTGACGTATGCCGTACTGTTTGCGGTAGTACTTCTGATTATAGCCCTTCTTGCATGGATAATACACCTAATGAAAGGAAAGTCTTCTGCAAAAAAGACAGGTCCTTCGCGTTCTGACGCTGCAGCGATGGGACTTTTGGTAAACTGCCCGCTGTGCAACACGCCCTTACTCAAAGGACAGAATCTGGTAACAAAAGTGTACCGCCCCATGACCGTTTCAGATCAGCTGTGCACCATAAACGGCTGCCCGCACTGCTTTCCGCGCCCTGAACCCGGCATTAAGCGCCAGTGTCCCGTCTGCCACAAAGAAGTCCCGCTTGACGGTCACCTTACCGCCCGCCTGTTCAACAAAACCGACGGCAAAAAGCATGTAGTTGTTACGGGATGTTCTGAATGTTGTGTACATTAGATTTTGTCCTCTTGACAAAAAAATAAGTTCACACTAGATTGACACCATCACCACTTCAGCTGGTGAATATCTTTTAGCAAGGAGGTCACTCCCATGGATAACAGTGTAACGAATAATTTTAAGTGCGGAATGACTTCCCTTTCTGCAAAAGAGAAATAATTCCCGCTTAAAATTTTATTCCTCACATTCAACCGCACTCCCTCTGTGCGTCGCGTCGTATTTCGGTCTTTACCGAATTTTTTAATTAGCATTATTACGTTAGTATTATGAACAAACTGAATTTATTTCATTATGTGCGCAAATACTTAGTTTTGTATTTGATAGCGTTTCTTGCAATGAGTGCAGGAACTCTGCTGGACCAGGCAGCACCTCTGATTGTACAGCATATTATTGATGATGTACTGATTGCACGGCGGATGGAAATTTTTACATATCTTCTGCTGGGCATTCTGGGAATCGGCGTAGGACGCTGCATCTTTCAGTACACAAAAGAATATCTGTGTGACTACGCAGGAAGTAAAATCGCAAGTGAAGTCCGCATAAACTTATTCCAGAAGATTCAGAGTCTTTCTGCAAACTTTTTTGACGGCATAAACAGTGGTGAACTGATGAGCCGCGTTAAAGATGATGTTGACCGTATCTGGGATATTGCAACGTTCATGGCCATTCTGATTGCAGAAGTTGTCATACGAACCATTACGACAATCTATTTTATGATGCGCATTAACTGGATGCTTGCACTTATTCCTGTTGTGGGAATGATTATTTCGGGAATCATTGCAATACGCATGGAAAAACAGCTTGATGATCTGTATGAAAATGTTGCACAGGAAGGTTCAGAAATGAACAACGTTGCAGCAGAAAATCTTGCAGGTGTGCGTACCGTAAAAGCGTTTGCACGCGAAGGTTTTGAAATTGCAAAGTTCCACAAGCACAACCAGAAGTTCTACGAGCTGAACATTGACTTAAGCCGCGTGTTTGTAAAGTACAACCCGATCATTCAGGTCATTACGCGTCTGCTTACCGTTGTGTCGCTTCTGCTGGGCGGACTGATTGTCATAAAAGGTAACCCGCTGCAGGGCGGTGCACAGATGAGCATCGGTGAACTGATTGCATTTATTCAATATGTCGGCGGAATGATCTGGCCTATGGAAATGCTGGGATGGCTTACCAACGGTTTTTCAAGTGCAAAGGCAAGTGTTAAGCGTCTGAACAAAATCTACAGCCAGATGCCGCAGATTACCGACAGCTCTGATGTTGCAGGCGATGAAGAACTGAACGGAGCACTGTTCTCGGCATTCGACATCAATGGTGACATTTCGTTTGAACACGTAACATACGAAGCACCCGTGCAAAAAACAGATGACGAAGACGATGAAGATGATACCGTAGCAGAATCTGCAGAAGCCAGTGCAGAAACGCGAAAGATTCTTGACGATGTAAGTTTTACCATTGCAGCAGGAAAGACGCTCGGCATTATGGGCTCTACCGGCTCAGGAAAAACAACCATCATCAACCTGCTTAAACGCATGTACGATGTTACCAGCGGAAGCATTAAGCTTGACGGCATAGACATACGCGACATTCCGCTGCCTGCGTTACGGCGGGCGGTTTCGTGTGTCATGCAGGACATCTTTCTGTTCAGCGATACGATTGACGGAAACATCAGGCTTGGTGTACGCGAAAGCATAAGCACTGCTCAGGTACGCTCTGCACTCAGTCAGTCTCACGCAGCAGAGTTTGTTGACTCTATGAAAGAAAGAGAAAACACTGTCATTGGCGAACGGGGCGTCGGTTTAAGCGGAGGACAGAAGCAGCGCATTACCATTGCACGGGCACTGGCGCGTAAGACACCGATTCTGGTTCTGGATGATTCGACGTCTGCACTGGATACGGAAACCGAACAGGAAATTCAGCAGGTACTTGCAGAACTTTCAGGCATGACAAAAATCATCATTGCCCACAGAATTTCTGCGGTACGCAATGCAGACAAAATTATCGTGCTGGACAAAGGACGGGTTGTAGAAGAAGGAACCCATGAACAGCTTTTGGCTAAGGGTGGACTGTATAAGGAAACATACGACAGTCAGTACTAGGAGAACGAGATGAACAGTTACAAGATAGATGAGCAGCAGGTACAAAAGTCAAACTTCGAGACTATGCCCCGGCTTTTTAAGTATCTGCTCAAATATAAAAAACGGATTGCAGCAGTGTTTGCGCTTATGGCCTTTGGTACGGCAGTAGACCTTGTTAATCCGCTTTTGAATGAATGTGCAATAGACAGCTATATTCTTCCCGGCGACGTTGCAGGATTAATCCGCATTGTGTGCATTGGAGCTGCAATCAACATTCTTGCGGTTCTTGCAATTAAACTGCGCATGTACTTAATGGCTAAGACAAGCAACAAAGTCATTCAGGAATTGAGGCAGCAGCTCTACGATCACATTCAGAGCCTTGACCTTGCGTTCTTTGATTCGC
This sequence comes from uncultured Spirochaetaceae bacterium, assembly GCA_902766125.1. Taxonomy (GTDB): domain Bacteria; phylum Spirochaetota; class Spirochaetia; order Treponematales; family Treponemataceae; genus Treponema_D. The sequence continues at coordinate 6,865 of CACXCG010000005.1, forward strand.
GTCCGTCAGGTAAGATTCTTGCACGTATTATAGGCGACTCCAACTCGCTTAAGGATATTATTGAAAATGCCGTTACCACTTTGATTCCCAATCTGGTTACGGTCATTGCAGTAATGGTCATCATGTTTGTTAAGAACTGGAAACTTGCGCTTGCAGCTTTGTGCAGTCTGCCCTTTTTGATTGCCGGAGTCTTTTTGATTTCAATCATGGCAGAAAAGCACTGGAAAGCAAAGCGACAGAAGTCTTCAAACATGAATGCGTTTATAAATGAAGATTTGTCAGGTATAAAGATTATTCAGAGTTTCCGCGCAGAACAGGAAACAGACCAGACCTTCCAGCAGCTGGTGTGGGATGACCGTAAGGAATTCATGCGTGCTGTCCGCTGGTGTGACGGATTTGGTTCCTGGATTGATTTGTGCTGGAGTGTGGGAACTATGGCACTGTATCTGACAGGTGTTAAAGTGCTGGGAATAGAAGGTGTTTCTATAGGAACATATATTGCCTTTGGGAGCTATGTCGGAATGTTCTGGCAGCCTATTCTGAACCTGAGCAACTTTTACAACCAGTTTATAAATGCAGCAAGCGGTGCTGAACGCATTTTTGAAATTATTGACAAACAGCCGGTTGTTACCAGCAAAGACGGGGCTATGGCAATGCCTAAGGTCAAGGGAAACGTAGAGTTTAAGAACGTTACGTTCGGTTACAAAAGCGACGCAGATGTTCTTTCTCATGTTGATTTTTCTGTGACTCAGGGCGAAACAATTGCACTGGTAGGTCCTACGGGTGCCGGTAAATCTACGGTTGTCAATCTGGTGAGCCGTTTTTATGATATTAAGGACGGAGCCATTCTGATTGACGGATTCGATATCCGGGATGTGGAACTTGCTTCTCTGCGGACTCAGATGGGAATTATGACGCAGGACAACTATATTTTCAGCGGAACAATCCGTGAGAATATTATGTACGGCAGGTTAGATGCTACGGAAGAAGAAATGCTTGCAGCAAGCCGCGCAGTTCACGCAGACGACTTTATACGCGGACTGCCCGACGGTTATGATACAAAGCTTACAGCCCGTGGCGGTGAGCTTTCAAACGGACAGAGGCAGCTGGTTGCGTTTGCACGTACCATGCTGTCTAACCCGCGCATCCTGATTCTGGACGAAGCGACCTCTAGTATTGATACTAAGACAGAGCTTTTAGTTCAGAAAGGAATTGCACAGATGCTTAAGGGAAGGACCAGTTTCGTAATTGCACACCGTCTTTCCACAATACAGAATGCAGACCGCATTTTTGTAATCGACAAGGGTGGCATTGTAGAAAGCGGCACTCCCGCTGAGCTTATGGCAAAAAAAGGTGCATACTACGCCTTACGCCAGGCACAGTTTGCATAATAGACACAGCCCACCTTGTGGCTAGACAGGGTGGGCTATTTTCACTCTTTATCCTTATAGTATATAAACAAGCCAAATTTCGCAAAAAAATCTCAAAAAAATGCAAAAAAAATAAAAAAAAGGCTAAAGTCAAAAAAAACATCTCCGACAATAGAATTGTAGGGTGGAAAAACCCGGGGACAGCAAACATCAAACCGTGTTTGCCTGTAACTCAAACACTTGATTAGAGGAGATACGACTATGGTTATCAATCACAACATGAGTGCGATGTTTGCACAGCGTGCAACTGGGCTCACCGAGCTTGACAACAGAAAGAACATGGAAAAGTTGTCATCTGGCGAGAAAATCAACCGCGCAGGCGACGACGCTTCAGGTCTTGCAGTATCTGAAAAGATGCGCAGCCAGATCCGTGGTCTGAACCAGGCATCTCGCAACGCTGCTAACGGTATCAGCTTCATCCAGACAACCGAAGGTTATCTGCAGGAAACAGAAGATATCATCCAGCGCATCCGCGAACTTGCAGTTCAGTCAAGCAACGGTATCTACACCGACGAAGACCGCATGCAGATTCAGGTTGAAGTTTCTTCACTGATTGCTGAAGTTGACCGCATTGCTTCTTCTGCACAGTTCAACGGCATGAACATGCTGACTGGACGTTTCGCACGCCCCACTGGCGAAAACAATGTTACCGGTTCTATGTGGCTGCACATTGGTGCTAACATGGACCAGCGCACACAGGTGTTCATCGGAACAATGAGCGCAACTGCTCTTGGACTCCGCAACATCGGAACTGAAGAGATTATGACTCTTGAAACTCCCGACGAAGCTAACCGCGCAATCGGAACTCTCGACGAGGCTATCAAGAAGATCAACAAACAGCGCGCTGACCTGGGTGCATACCAGAACCGCCTTGAAAAGACAATCGTTGGTTTGGACGTAGGTGCAGAAAACCTGCAGGCTGCTGAATCAACCATCCGCGACACCAACATGGCTGCCGAAATGGTAGACTTCACAAAGAACCAGGTACTGAGCCAGGCTGGAACAGCTATGATTGCTCAGGCAAACCAGACATCACAGAACGTTCTGTCACTGCTCCGCTAGTAACAGAAGCTCATGCAGGAAGCCCTCTCCGGAGGGCTTTTTTGTTTTTAAATCGATATTTAAAAATTGCAAATCCGCACAAAGTGATGTATCATTAAAATATGAGTAAGAAAAAAGAACGTAAGATCCGTAAACTTCAGCACACCCCGGTATGGCATCGCGTACTGGGAATCATTCTGTCCCGCACAGGAATCCTTCTGGCATCATTTGTAGTAATAATACTAAGCATAAGCGCTGTAGCCAACAGCATAACCATTCCGCTCACACAGGAAAACAGAAACATTGTCACTGATATAGAACAAAACTGGACTTCTGCAAACGGAGAAGCTGCACTCACTCAGATTGCAGCAAAATATGAAGACATCCAGGCGGTCTCTGTTGTAAACGCAAAAGACAATTCGGTCATAGCACAATCCACACCACCGCTTGAACAATCCTACATAGACTACGTGCTCAAACATTATGACGCAACTACATTCAAGGAAGAAGGAAGAGCAATAGTCCTGCATGAAAATCAGAATTTTGAAATCGATTTTGATTACAGTTCAGGATTTTTTGGAATTGGAAATCTGTTTAACATGCTCAATGTACTTCTGGTTATGGAACAGGATGAACTGCTTAACTGGTCTACTCCAGAACAAATGGGAATTGATGTATGCTATTATGCAAGGACGGAACTTCCAGACACAAACCTTCTTGTTAAATCACGTTTTTCATTCAACAACTATCAATTTAAATATATAATGCTTCTTGCAACCATCTTCTTCATCTTCCTGCAGGTATGCATTATCATTGGCGTGTTGAAGATTATTGCGGCAATTGCAGAACAGCAGCGCATAAACCAGCTTGTTGCAACCGACACGGTCACCGGTGGAAACAACAAAGCCTACTTTATTCAAAAATCAAATTCTTTACTGCGCCGTTCGCGAAGACCGTATGCAATCGTTCAGCTGCGTCTTGAAAAATACCGCAACTACTGTACTGCATACGGAGTCAAACAGGGCGAAAATCTGCTTGAAGACATAGACAAAGGCATTACCGCACACCTTGCAAAAAAAGAATTCTCCGGACACATGAATGAATCTGATTTTGCACTTCTATTATTTTTTGATTCAAAAGAAGCACTTACACAGCGTCTCAATTCTCTCATGGATGATTTACGCAAAGAAAAAACAGGACAGCATCTTTCGTTTACCGCAGGTGCCATTGAAATTGCCTTCCGTACAAACGACTGCACAGAACTTTTAACGCATGCAGGTAACGCACTTTCACACGCGGACAGCACAAAAGACAGCATAGTCTGGTTTACCGAAGCAATGAAAGAAGAACAGGTGTGGGAACGCCGCATCGAAGACGACATGGAGCGTGCTCTGGAAAACCACGAATTTGTTGTCTATCTTCAGCCAAAGTATTCTACAAAAAAAGAAAAACTGTCTGCAGCAGAAGCGTTGGTGCGCTGGATTCATCCGGAACTGGGATTTATTCCGCCGGGAAAATTTATTCCGCAGTTTGAAAAAAACGGTTTTATCTTACAGCTTGATGATTACATGCTTGATGAAGTATGCAAACTGCAGGCTGCATGGCTGTCTCAGGGAAAACAGCTTGTTCCCATTTCGGTCAACGTTTCGCGGGCACACTTTGCACAGGATAACCTTGCAGAACACATTGTCGGCATTGTAAACCGCTATAATGTTCCGCACGAGTTTATAGAACTGGAACTTACCGAAAGCGCATTCTTTGACGACAAACAGGCGCTGCTTACCACCGTCAATGCCTTAAAGAACTACGGCTTTAAAATTTCAATGGATGATTTTGGTGCAGGCTATTCTTCACTCAATTCACTCAAAGAACTGCCGCTGGACATTATCAAACTGGATGCAGAATTCTTCCGCAGCGTAGATGACATAAAGCGTTCAAATCAGATTGTTGGCGACACCATTTCTCTTGCAAAGAAACTGGGCATGCAGATTGTTGCAGAAGGTATTGAAACCAGAGAACAGGTTGATTTTCTTGCAAAGCAAAACTGCGATCTTATACAGGGATTCTATTTTTCAAAACCTCTGCCCGTCAGCGAATTCGAAGAACGCGCAGGCTATTAAATCAGTTCGCGGATATATGCACGGATTGCACGGGCAAGTGCCTGTTTTGTCTTACTGTCAGGACAGACACTTTCTGCAAGCGGCACAAGCGGCATATTAGTTGCAGCAATCCAGTAACGCGTATTATCTGACTGAACATCGGGAACGCGGCATGCTGCATCTACAGGAGAAAGACCTGAGGTAAAGCACATCAGTTCCTGCATGTCACTTCCAGAAAGCTGTGCAACAAACGTATTCTTGTCTGCATTTGAACTGAGCGGAATCGCAATCAGAACATCAGCAGAAAACGCACGGGCTTCCGGACGCACATCTGACGGATAGTAAATTGATGTATAGCGGCCAATGCTGTTCTGTGGTACCAGTCTGTGTTCAGAAAGTGTCGTAAGCACTACTGCAGCAGAACCAAAATCCATCAGCGACTGCACATCCTGTTCTGTAAGGTTAAGTGCTTCAGGATGAATGATATCCATCTTAAACCAGCGCGCAAGTGCACGTATTGCAGCATACAGTGAAGATGCAGGATCTGTTGCATTCTGCCGCAGCACCTGACCAAATGCCTGTTCTAATGACGCAGGATTTTCTTTTACAACTTCAAGCAATGCTGCTTCTGCTTCCTGCAATGCCTGTACAGAATTCATAGATTCAGTAAGACAGCCAAGAATATTTATAAGAGTGTCATCATCGTGACCGGCAAATACAATCGGTGTATCACAATAACTTTTTGCTCTGCGTGCAAACACTTCTATATCGTCCCACGTAATAATCGTGCTGATACCGGTTGCATTCAAAACAGAACGGTCAATATCTACTTCGCATAAATCAGAAAGTAACGGAAGCTGCACAATTGTTCCGTCCGGATTTTTAAGCGCCTTTGTCTTGAAGGATGACGGATACGATTCTATACTATCTTCTGAATACCAGGCTGATTTTCGTTTTTTTTCTGAAAGAGACTGCACCAGAGAATCGGCCTGAATGCCTGAATGAGTAAACACAACATCCTGTGCCTTTTTTCCTCTGAGCGACACCTGAGATGCAAGTGTTTTTTCATCAGAAAATTCTTCATAGACAATAGTATAGGGAGTGCTGCGCTCACGGTTCAGCGATTCAAGTGCATCATGCACGGCTGTTTTTTCTGCATCAGTTAACTGGTACAGACCAACGGTAAGCGTTTTTGAAGAGGGTTTTACAATCGAAATACAAATGATACTGAGAGCGGTTGCAAGTACAACAGCTCCAGCAATAATGAACGGCAGCAGTTTTTTATTCAGTTTCATAACTTTACTGTACACAATAGCAGTAGATTTATCAAGTAGACTTTTACCGGTGGCTTTGATATTATAGTAGAACCTATGGATGAACTGAATACGGACATTTCTTCAACACTCAAAGACCTTACGCAATCACTTGTTGTTCAGGGTGAAAGCAGTCAGCAGCTGCTGCACTATGCATTTACAGCACTTGGAATCCTGGGCATTATTCTTTTAGTGATAATTATTGTTCTTGCCATCCAGACAATCCTCAATTTCCGTTCACAAAAACAGCAGCGCGAACAGTTTACCCAGACCATCAAAATGGTAAAGGAAATGCAGCAGCACATGTCTCGCCCCATGCCTACACTGGGCGGAGCAGATGCACTTTCACTGCCGGGCATGACGCTCTCTCAGGACGAAATGCAAAAGCTTGCGTATGACTGCGAAGAACTGGGATCAAAAATCGACCTGCATACCGACAGACCAAACAACTCAAAAACCGTAAGCGAATTAGTATTCAAAGTATGCACCGCCTTAGGTCTTGATCACGAAACGTCAATGCTGTATTTCTGCACGGCCATGGTATACGACGCAGGCTTCCTGTCGGTTCCCGCAGATGTGTTCCGCGTTGACATTCTTTCTGCAGATGAACGCAAGATAATGAAAGAACATGTTTCTCAGGCAGAATCGTATTTTAAATTTGTACCTGAACAGTGCTTACCGTTGTTTATAGATGCAGCAACAAAACATCACGAAAATATGAACGGTACCGGCTACCCTTACGGATTAAAAGGTGATTCAATTCCGCATGTAGCGCGTGTCATTCACAGTGCAGAAAGTTTTATTTCACTTACCAGTAAGCGTCTGTATCACCGCATACGCGATACGCAGAGTGCAATTGCTGAATTAAAACGACAACCCGGCATTTACGACGGCGAAGTCATAGATGCTCTGGAAAAAGTAGTATAAATAATACAAGAGGAAAAGAATATGTGTGGAATAGTTGGTTACGTTGGATGTAAAGAAGCAACACCCGTTCTGGTAAACGGTTTAAAAAAACTTGAATACCGTGGTTACGACAGTGCAGGTATTGCAGTTTATGACGGACAGAATATTATCGTACGAAAAGTAAAAGGAGCCCTGAGGCTGCTTGTTGAAGATGTAACCAAACAGGTTGTACGCCAGACAAAAGACCAGAGCGAAACTGAATGCGACAAACGCGAAGCAGAACTCATTGCACAGATGGGACAGTTTGTCAAAGGTTCCATAGGAATTGGTCACACACGCTGGGCAACCCACGGTGAACCAAACGACATAAACGCACATCCGCACTTAAACGAAAGCGGCACCATTGCAATTGTTCACAACGGAATTATTGAAAACTATGCTAAACTTAAGGCATGGCTTCAGGAACAGGGAGTTGTATTCCGCAGCCAGACAGACACAGAAGTTATTGCTCACCTTATAAACTACTACTATGAAGACAGCCACGATATTTTTGATGCAGTACTGCAGACACTTGGCCGTCTTGAAGGAAGCTATGCTCTTGGCGTTATAAGCAAAGACTATCCCGACAGAATTATTGCAGCACGAAAGGAAAGCCCGCTTATCATTGGTTTAGGAAACGGAGAAAACTTTATTGCAAGCGATGTTCCTGCAGTGTTAGAGCATACCCGCGAAGTATACTTCCTTGATCAGAAACAGATTGCAGTTCTGTATGCAGACCACGTTGACCTGTTTGATGAAGAAGGAAACAAAGTTATCAAAGAGAGCTATCATGTTGACTGGGACATTTCTTCTGCAGAAAAGAACGGCTATGCTCACTTTATGCTTAAAGAAATCCACGAACAGCCCAAGGCACTTACAGACACACTGCGCCCGCGCTTGATTATGCAGAACGACAAACCGGTAGACATCAAACTTGAAGAAGCAAAGAGCCTGACCGACGAAGCATTAAAAGACGCAAAACGGATCGTCATAACAGCATGCGGTACTGCATACCATGCAGGCGTTGTTGCAAAATATGCTTTTGAACGATTTGCACGCATTCCCGTCACTGTTGATGTTGCAAGCGAATTCCGTTACCGCAATCCCATCTTTGAAAAAGGTGACATTTTTATTGTAATAAGTCAGTCAGGCGAAACCGCTGACACGTTAGCGGCACTGCGGCTTGCAAAAGAAGCCGGCGTTCACGTCATTGCCATAACAAACTGTGTCGGCTCAACCGTAAGCCGTGAAGCAGATGACGTTATCTACACCTGGGCAGGTCCAGAGATTGCAGTTGCATCAACAAAAGCATACACCACTCAGCTTGCATGCCTTTACCTTCTGTCACTCAAAAGCGGCCTGGTACGCGGAACTCTTACCAGAGATGCATACGAAAAACTGCTTACGGAATTAAACGAAACTCCGCAAAAAATAGAACAGATTCTTGCACATCAGGAAACAATACAGAAGTTTGTAAGCAAGAACTTCAATAAACAGAAAGTCTTCTTTATTGGAAGACAGTTTGACAGCGCAACAAGCCTTGAGTGTGCACTTAAACTTAAGGAAGTAAGCTACATGCACAGCGAAGCCTTTGCTGCCGGTGAACTTAAGCACGGTCCCATTGCACTGGTAGACAGCGACACACTGGTAGTTGCAATTGCAACCGATCATGCCATGTACGAAAAACTTGCAAGCAACATTGTAGAAGTAAAGAGCCGCGGCTGTGCGACACTGGTTATAACACAGGAACAGGGAAACGCCTTTAATTCTGCAGCAGATGAAATTATACGCATTCCTCAGGTAAGCGATGATCTTGCTTCTCTGCTTTCTGTCATTCCCGCACAGCTGTTTGCATATTACTGTGCAGTCTTACGCGGTAACAATCCGGACAAACCGCGCAATCTTGCAAAATCAGTTACGGTTGAATAAATCAAACACATAAAAAAAAACGGTCATCAATGATGACCGTTTTTTTTGTTTTGTAAAAATTACATCACACCTTAAATCCGTTAATAAGATCTGACACTTTCTGAGTTGCACTTACGTTGCGTTCTGTTGCACGCATTGCATCTTCTGACTGAGAGCGCATCTCGGTCATGCCGTCAGAAATTTCTGATGAACGGTTATGTGTTTCAAGTGAAAGATCTTTCAACGACTGCATGTTTGCGGTCAGTTTAGCACTTGCAATCTTCATGTGAGCAGATGCACTGGTAATATCAGCAGTTGTTGAATCCAGAGTCTTCATCATCTGAAGAATGTTATTCACACCGGAATCCTGTTCCTGCATACCAGACTGAACTTCTTTGATAAGATTATCCATCTGTGAAATTTTTGCACCAACGCGCTCAAAGGATTCAGCAGATTTTTTAGAAGAAGTAACAATTCCTTCGATTGCTTCGGTAATGCCTTCAAGCAGTTCTTTGATTGAACCAGACTGAGTTGCAGATGTTTCTGCAAGTGTACGGATTTCGTCAGCAACAACACCAAAACCTTTACCCAGTTCACCGGCATGTGCAGCTTCGATTGCGGCATTCATAGCAAGAAGGTTTGTCTGTTCTGCAATAGCAGAGATTGCAGCGTTTGCTTCGTTAAGGTTAACCGACTGCTTTGCAATGTGTTCTACCTGTTCTGCAACCAGATCTTCAAGTGCACGACCTGCATTTGATTCTTTAACCAGTGCATCATATTCAGCAAGAATCATATTGATGCTCTTGTCAACAGAACGAATGTTTGAAGAAATCTCTTCGATCGCAGAAGAAGAAGTCTGAATTGCTTCTGACTGTTTAATAATCCTGTTATCAAGACCAAAGATTTCTGATTCAACCGTAGAAAGATCTTTTGAAATGTTTTCTATGCTGTTGCGCTGACGTGAAATCTGAGTGTTAATGTCTACAACACTATTGGTTGCTTCTTTAATCTGACCAATGTGTCCGTCCATCTGGCGGTACAGAGAGTCACCGGTTTCTGCAAGAACACCAGAGTGTCCCTTAAGCAGTTTGATAAGGCGGTCCAGACTGTCAATAACGTTATTACAGTTTTGGGCAAGTGCAGTCAGTTCGTTGTTTCCTTCTGCGGGAATACGAGCAGTTAAATCTGCCTGACCGGTTGCAATTTCTTCCATTGCTTTTGAAATAATAGAAATCTTTCCAAAGATACTGCCGGTGAAAATGCTTACCACAAGAATGCCTGCAATAAGGAATGCGACACCAACTCCAATAATGAGCATAATCTGTTTTTTCATGCGGGCAACAAAATCATCCATGCCATAGTCACAGCCAATGAATGCAACAACAGTTCCGCGTGAAGTGGTAATTGCCTGATACGTACTGACCTGATATCCCCAGCCGGACTGTTCAATAATTCCCGAAGTTTCCAGACCACCGCGCTGCATAACCAACAGGGGAGATTCTCCCCAGTCTGAAATATCTTCCCGAGAACCTAACGGAGAAAAGTTTTCTTCATCGCTCGGGTCACAGCTTCCGTCAATAACATACTGAAACACGTTTCCGTGAACGGGAGCCATCGTGTACAGATAGTCACAGCCGGAAGTCTGCGCAATATCCAGCAGTGCAAGACGGGTCTTTTCGTAATACGGATCATCTTCGCTGGGATTTTTTAGGAAGGCTTCAAATTCATCACCGTCGATTATTTCTGCTGCATGAGCAACAACCGGTTTTCCCTGTGCAACTGCGTAAGATTCACCGGTTCGCATAATGTTAACTGCAGCAATTGCTGAAATAGCAGTGCACGACAAAAGGACAAACAATCCAAAGATAACGATAAAACGTGTTCTTAATGAAGACATACGGTTACCTCACATATAAGTAGTTAAGTGTAGCACACATCAGACGGATTAACAAGATAAATATGAAGGGAATATAATACTATACAGAAAGACCGGGGATTATGGAAAACCATCTTTTCATTCTTAAAAAAAATATGCTAAAATAAAGTATACTGACGGTATAGTTAAGGAGAGAATATGATACCCACTCAGGAAGCATTCAACCAGATCGCAATGGCGCTGGCCCGGCATTTTGTAAGCCTGTACTACATTGACATAGAGACGGGAAACTATTGCGAATACATTCCCCACTCCATACTGGAAAACTTTGATCTTCCCAAGCAGGGAACTGATTTTTTCAAAGAATCACAGGAAAATGCAAAAAAATGTGTTCATCCTGATGACCTGGATTATATCACCCAGATTCACGACAAAGAAACCATGCTGCGTCATCTTTCAGAAGGCAATTATTATTCTGCAATATACCGGCTGATTCACGACGGAAAGACAATTCACGTACGTCATTTTGAAATAATGTGCGAAGACAAAAAACACATTATCTGCTGCCTTGAAAATTTTGAAAAAGAATTCCGCAGGAGAGAAGAACTGGACAAAAACTTTGAGTCAGCACAGCGAATGGCACGCCACGATGAACTTACCGGAATCCGAAATAAAAATGCGTTCATGGAATGCACACAGAACATAGACATCATCCTCAAGTCAAAACCAAAAAATTACACATTTGGTATTGTCGTCTGCGACATGAATGACCTTAAAATGATAAATGACACGCGCGGACACAGTTTCGGTGATGAAGCACTGCAGCGATGCTGCCGCATGATCTGCGAAGTATTTAAACACAGTCCGGTATTCCGCATTGGAGGCGATGAGTTTGTCGTTGTACTGAACAATCAGGATTACGATATCCGCGAATACCTGCTGGACTATCTTAGATATGAATCTGAAAAAAATAATTCCTCACGCTCTGGTCCTGTTGTTGCAAGCGGTATGGCAATATACAACGAAGAAACAGACAATGAGTTTGCAGACATATTCAAGCGGGCAGACCATGATATGTACCAGAACAAAAAAGCACTCAAATCCATACAGATAAAAGGTGTAAGCGCATCGTCCAGAGAAAATGACCTGTCTATACCCGAAGACAGAAAACAAAAGCTGGATGCATTGTTTGGTGCACTGTACACTGTTGCGGGAGAAGGAAAAATATTCTTAAACGACATTCGTTACGACTATTCCCGCTGGTCACTTCCGCTGACAGATGAATTTGACATGCAGGAAGAATACATGTATCACGCTGACCGTTTCTTACAGGAACGTATTCATCCGGATGACATGAAGGTATTTAAGGAAGCCGTAGATGCAGCTCTAAGCGGAAAAGGAACAAGGGCACTTCAGTACCGTGCCCGCAAAGCAGACGGGACCTACACTGTCTGTTCAACAAGATGTTTTATTATGAACGACAGTAACGGTGTTCCCGAATACTTTGGCGGCATTATCATAACGAAGTAGAGAGCTCACGCTACATCTTGACCTACCCCAGTCTTTTTTGATACACTTACTTTCACTTGGGCCATTAGCTCAGCGGTTAGAGCAGGGGACTCATAATCCCTTGGTCCTTAGTTCAAATCTAAGATGGCCCAATAGTTTCGTAACGAAGTGAGAAACTATACGTAAATAATTTCCAACAGGACAAACGAGCGCCAGCGAGTATGGCCCAA
>CACXCG010000006.1 GCA_902766125.1 uncultured Spirochaetaceae bacterium
CCGCAGACCGCAGACCGCAGACCGCAGACCGCAGACCGCAGACCGCAGACCGCTTAGCTGTTTCTATGCCCGCAATCCTTTAGCGGGATATTGGTGTTCATCAAATAACTTATATTTTTATTTCTCTCATTCAAAGGCTTGTCTTTTCTTTCATGTATGCATGGTGGTGACAGGTCTTTTTGTGCTTTTTAATGGCATGGTAGGTCTACCGAAACCATGATCTTATTGCAGGGTCAGTTTCGGTTGGATCTGCTGACCCCGTGCGGCTTTCAGCAAGGAGGAAAGATATGCACATTACTAACGAAAAAACAAAAACTGTATGGAAAAGAGTAGTTGCTTTGTTTGCCTGTGTAGCAGTAGCACTTGTACTGACTGCTTGTCCCCATCCAACAAACGGGGGATCTGGCAACAACAACGGCAACACTGGTGAAGAAACGCAGCAGGATATCAACGATACGAACTTTACGTATACCAGTGACTTTACCTCAACCAGATTTTATTACGTAAAAGACGTTCAGTGGGGTATTGATTATTCTACGAATTCGGGTCGTGTTAGCGGTCCTAACTGGCCTATATCCGGTGATGCAGAGAGTGCCGCTGATCGCTTAACTGCAGATGATTGGCCTGAGGGAACATATATTACCCTCAGTGAAACGGGAACTACAGAAACTCCCGGCAACTATGGCGTTGAGGCGGGAAAAACAATCCCGACCTACACGGTAACACTGCACACACCGCAGTCAAACGGATCGTACACAACATCTGTATTTGGAACCGATACGCTTATCATTCTTGGTCTTGATTCTAATAATGGTTTTATGTGCAACAACAGCAGATGGGGAACATTCTTCTATACTCAGAAAGGCTGGGCTGCATCTAACAACGGAACAGATGCACTTACACTTTCTTATGATGTGTTCTATCCGACACTGGATGAAATTCTTGATATACTGGGAGAATAACGGTACCCGTTACAGTGTAATCGCTTAAAACAAAAAGCGCCAACCATTACGGCTGGCGCTTTTTTTATAGCTGAATACAGTGCCTGTTATACTTCAAACTGATCAACCTGCTGTCCCATTGCAGAAATAGAATCTTCCATAAGCTGAGAAATTTCTGAAAGTGTGTTTCCCATCTGGTTGATTTTTCCTGCGCTGTTAGTCATTTCACTCATGCCCTGCTGCATGCTTGTACTGCTGCTCTGCAGAATGCTTATTTCGTTCATGATTGCGCGGCTATCGTTTGTCATTTCTTTTGAAGCAGAGCGTACCTGTGTGGTACTGTCGTTCATGCCGTGAAGCGCTTCGGTAATCTGTTTTGAACCTGCCTGCTGTTCGGTCATGGCGCCTTTTATCTGCTGAACCAGAGAGTCGGTTTCGTGAATTTCGCTTGCAAGATGAGCGTAACCCTGCACACCTTTTTGCGTTGCCGTAACAACGGTACCGATTGTATTCTGAATGTGCTTTAACTGTTCACCGATTGTCTTAGACTGAGTAGAAGAGGTTTCTGAAAGCTTACGGATTTCATCTGCAACAACGGCAAAACCTTTTCCTGCTTCTCCTGCGTGTGCTGCTTCGATTGCGGCATTCATAGCAAGTAAGTTTGTCTGTTCTGCAATAGATGCAATAACCTGGTTAGCTTCGTTCAGCAGTTTTGACTGTTTGTCAATTTCGGTAATCTGCTGCTGCAGTTCTTCCTGAGTTTTTGCACCGCTTTGTGCATCTGCCTCAAGCTTACCGAATGATTCTGCCATTTTTTCAACAGAGCGGTTTACTTCGCCAATGTTTCCGATCATCTGTTCAACTGCAGTAGAAGCACCCTGTACTGATTCCGCCTGAGAAGAAACAAGCTGTTCAAGCGATGCAATGCTGCTTAAAATGCGTTTAACGTTGTCTGCAGTTTGAGACACGCCGTCGTTCTGAGCGGTAAGGTTCTTTCCTACCTCTTCAATACTTGCTGCAATCTGAGTAATTGCTGCCATAGTTTCGCTGGTAGAATTCTTAAGTTTACCGCCGGCTTCGTTGAGCGACACTTTTGTCTGCTTGATGTTCTTGATGATATCCTGCAGTTTTTCTGAGTACACGTTAAAGCTTTCTGCAACGTCACCAATTTCATTTTTTGAGTTGATGCTGATTCTCTGTGTAAGGTTTGCTTTACCCTGTGCAATCTGTTCTGCGCTGTCGGACAAGTTGTTGCGGATTGTCTTAAGCGGACGTATAACTTTTCTGGTTAGGATTGCAGTACCCAGTGCAATAAGCAGTGCAACGATAACACAAATAGTAACGGTTGTATTGAGTGTTGTGTAGAAAGTTGCATATACGGTGTCGTAGGGACAGAGCGCAATAATCTGATATCCGGTTTTTTCGTTCTGAACTTTTTTGGTAAAATAAGATTTATAGTTTCCGTTGGGAATAGTTACTCTTCCGTCTTTTTCTGTTCCGTAGAAAAAGTCTTTCAGTTCAGGAATGTTTATGTCTGAAACATTCTGGAAATTTGTTTTGCGGATTCCGGTGTCTGCAAGAATTGTTCCATCACGCTGAATCATCATAAAGAATGAATCTTTACCAATCTTCATGCCGTCAAGAATGTCGGTGAGTGTTTCCAGAGAAACTTCGATTGAAGCGTTACCGACAAACTCACCTTTTTTATCGTAGACACTTCGGGTAACACCTACAACAGTTGCACCGACGGTTGAAGCAAATGCATCGGTAAGCATAACCTTGCCGTCACCTTTGTTTGCAGTTTCATACCATCCGCGTACACGGGGATCGTAACCGCCGCTCATGCTGCCGTCAAAGTTTGTTGCGTATCCGCCCCATCTTGTTCCGATATAGATTTCTGCAATAGCATCATCGTTCTGTGCAAAAATCTTACACAGTTTTCTGATTTCTTCTTCGGTAGCACTTTTCTTGTAGCTTAAAATCTGAATGTCACCGTTTTCTTTTGCAAACGAATGAATTGTTTCGTCAGCGGCTCTGACCTGATCAGAATCTGCAAATACATTCAGCTCTGTTTCCTTTGCCTCAAAGAACATGGAAATAGAATCCGAAAATTCAGTAAGAGCGGTTTCTGCACTGTTATAAAAAGTGTCAATGCAGTACTGCGAAAAGAAGTATGCAGTCAGGTTTACTGCAAGAGCAACCACACATAAAATGACGATTGCAACACTGATAGAAAATTTGGTTGAAAGTGAAACGCGTTTCTTAGCCATGAAAACTCTCCTGTGGAACATGATGTCTTATCATAGCAAAAATAGTAAATAAATTCTATATATAGTAACAAAAAAAAGGCCGCCTGATACGTCAGACAGCCCTTCTGTTTAGTGTAAAACCTGATGGTTAGATTCCGTTGTAGTGGGTACGCACTTTATCCAGTACATATTCCTTGAATTCTTCCAGACCAAATGTCTTCTGGGGAATCTGGCTTGAAAAGCGGAAGCGGCAGCAGACCGAGTTTTCTTCCTGTTCTTTTGCACCAACTACCAGAATGTACGGAGTTCTGTGTTCCGAAGAAATGACTTTAATCTTAGCCTTCATGTTGTCATCGTCGGTATAAGCATTTGCACGGATTCCTGCAGCACGCAGTGTGTCGCACACTTTCTGTGCATAGTCATTGAAGTCCGGGGCAACGGGAACAACTGCAGCCTGTTCAAAGTGCAGCCATGCGGGGAAAGCACCTGCATAGTTTTCAATAAGAATGCCCATAAAGCGTTCCAGTGAGCCAAGTACTGCACGGTGCAGCATAACCGGATGATGTTTCTGGTTGTCGCTTCCAATGTATTCAGCGTTAAGGCGTTCTGCACTGGGCAGCTGATAGTCAAGCTGAATGGTACCGCACTGCCACTGACGTCCCAGAGCGTCAATCAGGGTAAACTCAAGTTTAGGACCATAGAAGGCACCTTCGCCCGGCTGAATTTCGTATTCCATACCGGCACTCTTACAGGCTGCGGCAAGAGCAGCTTCTGCATGCTGCCAGGTTTTTTCATCACCTACGTGATCTTCCGGCATGGTAGAAAGTTTGACCAGAAGATTTTTATCAAAACCAAAGTCTTTATACACATCCAGAAGCAGATGACAGAACTTGGAAACTTCAGCTTCAATCTGTTCTTCTGTACAGATGATATGTGCATCGTCCTGAACAAATCCGCGTACACGCATGATTCCGTGCAGAGTTCCGCTCGGCTCGTTGCGTACGCAGTGACCAAATTCTGCAAGGCGCAGGGGAAGGTCTTTGTAACTGCGAGTGCGGCTCTTAAAGATTTCCAGTGCACCGGGACAGTTCATGGGCTTTACGGCAAACAGACGCTTTTCGCTTTCGGTAACAAACATATTCTTCTGGTAGTGACCCCAGTGACCGCTGCGTTCCCACAAAGTGCGGGGCATGATGGCAGGAGTGTTGACTTCAAGGTAGCCGTCTGCAGTAACTTTCTGACGCATGTAATCCTGCAGGGTAACGTACATATTCCATCCGTTGGGGTGCCAGAAAATCTGACCCGGATCTTCGGGATCAAGGTGGAACAAATCAAGCTGCTGACCAATCTTACGGTGATCACGCTTTTCTGCTTCTTCCAGCATCTTCAGGTAATCTTTTAAATCGTTGGGCTTAGCAAAACAAACTGCATACACACGGCTCAACATGGGACGGTTTGAATCACCACGCCAGTATGCACCAGCCATTTTGGTAAGTTTAAAACTCTGAGCGTTGATTTCTTTTGTACTTGCAACGTGAGGACCACGGCACAAATCAGTAAACGTATCCTGAGTGTAAGTGGTAATGGTTTCGCCTTCGGGCAGGTCGTTGATCAGTTCAATTTTGTACGGCTGATCTGCAAACAGTTTGAGCGCTTCTTCTTTAGAAACTTCTTTACGGACAAACTCGTGGTTACCCGCAAGAATACGGCGCATTTCTTTTTCAACCGCAGCAAACTCTGCTTCTGTCAGCTTTTTGTCAGCAGGAAATTCAAAATCGTAATAAAAACCGTTGTCAATCGCAGGACCGATAGCAATTTTTGTTCCGGGATACAGGTTAAGGACAGCCTGAGCCATAACATGAGCGCAACTGTGGCGCATCTTCTGAAGGTTTTCGTCTACAGCCATAATGTGGTAAGAATACCCCTTTTTGACTGTAAATGCAAGCGGACAGCAAAGTGTAATTTCTCCCCCTCTTCAAAAAACAAGTATAGAAATTTATCATTTGTGCCGATATTGATAGAGGAAGAATAAGTTATGGAAGCAGATTTCAATCAACAGCTATTCAGCGCTCTTGAAGCATACGCAAATTGGATCAATACCTCAGTATTCCCCAAACTGGACGAAGCATATCATCTTCATCTTACCTGTATTACAAATCTTTTTGATGTGCTTGAAAAGAAAGCGCTTATTGCTCCTGACCCATACCGAAACGACAAACGCACGACAGATATCATAGCTCCCGAAGGAACTGCCTATAGCGAAGGCGACCGTTCTACGGTTTTAGGTGCACGTACCGGCGAATATGAAGCTATGGTCGATTACGTATGCAACTATGTTAAGTTTTCACTTGATATGAAGATGGACACACTTAACAAAATGCTTGTGCTCAACAGAACCTTCCTGTGGTCATCGTTCAGTTCAAACTCTCCCAAGCCAAACACACGTGGACTTGCAACGGTTGTTAACATTGCAAAAAACGGTGCACCCGGCATGACGCTCAGTCTTTTGAATGAAAACGTAAACATTGCTTCTACAACAAGTGAAGATATTGAAAAGGGCATTACGACAGTTCTCCGGTATAAGCGTGAAGCGTATAAAGCAGACATCCGTAAACGCATTGTTCTGAGCAGCGAATTCAATAACGAAAAAGCATATCAGTCACCGGCACTGTTTCAGGCAGAACTTCGCACGCTGTTTCCCAAGCTTATGCCCAAGATTCCGTACGCATCAGAAATTGTTGATGAACTCATAAAAGAAGAAACTGCTGCAAACAAAGCAGAGCTTCGTGCAAAACTGCTTTCTTCACTCAGGGTTGTTGAAGAAACAAAGAAATCTAAGCAGGCAGAAATTGACACTCATGCAATGATTATGGATGCGGTTCGCACAATGGGTGGTATTGCTGAATCATACGAAGTTATCCTTGGAAAAATCCGCGAAAACCATAATGTTCTGGAAAGCGAAAAAAATTCTTTCATGGATAAACTTAAAAAACTGATTCGCTCTATATTCGGTATAGAAGATCCGCCAGTGGATTACGAAGTTGTCATTACTGATTCTAAGACAAATGCAAAACGCAAAGAGACCATTCACTTCAATCAGTTTGTTGCAGAAATGGTAAAGCGTGCAAAATATTATGCTGCCTCTGCAGTCAAAGGTTCACCTGCATACGAAAAATTAAATTCGCAGTCTGATCAGGTTATTTTTGAATTCGTAAGCAAACAGATTTCTGAAAACAACCGCGTATATGTTCTGCTTGGTGCACTTGATGAATATTTCAAGAACACGGTAGACAAACTGAATCGCAGTAAAATCAAAGGCCTTAAGATGGAGTTGACTACGCTGAAAAATGTTCTGCAGAAAGTAAATCAGCAGCGTGCCGACTTTGCCTCATACGTAGAAGAAAAAGCTCAGATGAAGAGTCTGGGCATTAATGAATCGTAACGGAAGAAACCTCATGAAGAAATTTTTTTGCATTCCGCTTGTGATGTGTGCAGCTCTTTGCGTACATGCTCAGCTTGCAGCACAAAGACCAATTACGCTTGTTGACTCAGTTCACGAATATGATTTTAATCCGCATACCGCAAGTTATACCTACGATGCACAGATACTGAACGGTTTGTACGAAGGACTGTTTACCTGTGATCCTGCAACACTCAGTCCCACGAATGCACTGTGTGTTTCATACAAAGTGTCGCGCGACAAAAAACGCTGGACTTTTACACTGCGCAGTGACGCCTGTTTTTCTGACGGAACACCCATTACTGCAAACGATGTGCGTGAATCGTGGCTTGGCTTACTTGAAACTCCGTATGCTCCGTATGCATCACTTTTGGATTGCATTGCAGGTGCCCGCGAGTTCAGGGAAGGAACAGGAAAAGAGCAGGACGTAAAAATTGATGCACGAAGTAACACAACACTCGTGGTTCGTTTAACTCAGCCGACAGCTCATCTTCCCAGTATTCTGTGTCATCATGCATTCAGTGTACTTGGTCCCGAAGCAGGTGTGTATTCAGGTCCGTATTGCCTTGAATCGTACGAAGACGGAAAGCTTGTTCTTGAAAAAAATGATTTCTATTATGATGCTTCTTCCGTACACATTCCGCAGATTATTATTTTGCAGAGTGATGATTCAGAGCAGAATACCTACTTGCTGAACACAGGAAAAGCAGACTGGCTTTTGGGTGACAGTTCATTTGATTCGTATTCAGTGCTTAACCTTGATACTTTGCATTTAGGTTCTTCGTTTGCAACACAGTTTTTATTTTTTAAGACAAACAATGAACCGTGGAACGAAACCGATGTACGCAATGCATTGCTTGAAGCAATTCCGTACGATGTTCTTCGGAAAGACAATTACATAAAGGCAACAACACTGGTCTATCCGCTTAACGGATATCCGACAGTAACCGGCATAGATGATTATGATCTTGAAGATGCAAAGGCATTGATGTCCGAAGCACGCGAACGCTTAGGAATTGCACAGGATGAAATCTTACCGTTAGTGTTTGCAATAAACGGAAGCGACTACATGAAGTCTCTTGCAGAAGTGTTACATGACGCATGGGAACCGTTAGGAGTTGAACTTTCTGTTCAGGTTACGCCGATTGAGCGCTACTACAGTTCAATTGACGGTTGGAATGCAGATTTGTTTTCGTACTCATGGGTAGGAGACTTTGCAGATCCGCTTGCATTCCTTGAATTGTTCCGCAGTGCATCTTCGCTGAACGTGGGACATTATCACAATGCTGAATACGATGCGCTGTTAGACCAGGCAGCCAGTGCAGACACCAGTGAAGAACGCTACAAGTTGCTTGCAAAAGCAGAGCAGTTACTTCTTGATGAAGGAATGATTATTCCCGTGTCGCATCCGGTAACGCTTCATGCAATTGACTGCGAAGAAATTGGCGGCTGGACATTAAATCCGTTTGATGTTCATCCGTTAAAGTATCTGTTCATTAAGAAAAAGCAGCTGAACATTCCTAACGTTGTGTAAGCTTTAATACATCCGCAAGATCTACCGAAAGAAAACCAGAGCGACCTGTTTTGTAAAAATTTCTTTCTTCCCACGCAACGTAGAGTGTGTTTTCTGCGACTGCAAAATCTCCGTATGAACAGCCTTCAGGAAGCAGCGGAAGCCGGAATGCACTTATTTTTTCTTTTCCATTCTGATCGTATGACACATACGTTGTTCCGTCGGGAAACAGTGCAATGGTAAATCCGCATGCAGCTTTTGTCGCGGCAAATGCATTCGCTGTTTTTTCATCTGTTCCTTCGTGATAATAACTTTTAGGACTGGTTCCGTCTTCATCTTTTAAAGTCAGATAAAACGAATAGGATTTTGGAATGCTTGCTAAAAGCGAGCGGATTTCCTGTGGTGCTTTGTCAAACAGAGCGGGTGTGTTGAGCGAACGGTATTCTTCTGCAGATGACTTATAGAAGACAACAGAATCTTTGTTGAGTGCCGGTGAAAGTTCTGTGAGCGGAACAAGCGGTTCCCATTTAAAATATGAAAATACTACGCCGTCATTTGTCATTCGCTTTGCAGAACACACCCAGGTTTTTCCGTTCCAGAAAATTCCGGTAACCTGATCTTCGTTGGTCAGGTGAATGTTTGCATACGACACAAGCGGAAACATTGCCTTTGTCTTCGGATTGAATTCTATTAAAAACGGCCGTGCCAGTTCGGGAAGAGAAACAATATCGGTATCTGAACTAAAGTGCGGAACAGAAAGCATGTCCTGATTAAAGAACGTGCTCTTGTACAGATAGAACACCGGAGTTCCGTCAGAAAAAACAAGTGAGTCTGCAGTGTTAAGCGGGAACAGCGTGTTCTCTCCGTAGAGTTCCATGGTGTCTTTTGTAAGTTCAAGCATGCCCAAACGGTTAACGATTGCATATGCAGTTTTTGTATGCGGTGCAGTTGCGGCAGAAGAAATACGGACGGCTTCTGTCCATGCGCGTTCTATGTTTGCAGGAACATTCTGCGGTTTATCAACAGGAAGAAATGTTGTGTCGGTAAAATAATACCATGCGTGATTTTTTTCGTGTTCTTCTATGGTCTGAATGGGAATGACCTTCTGCTGACGGTTTGAACAGCTTACCGTTAGCAATGCGATGCACAATATTCCCGCCACCCGAATATTTTTCATGTCTCTATCATACACTTTCTTCGGGTTCTTTCTCAAGAGACTACGAAGGATTTACTCTGCTGTCAGGTGAAAGTCGCTTTTTTTGAAAGAACCGCCTGCAATGGCTTTCATCAGCCGTTCTTTATCCAAAAGCCAGGGATCTTCATACGTACGGCAAGTTTGCATAAATCGTACCCAGTCAAAGCGGGAAAGGTAATTCTGCACCTGTGCGGGCGTGCCATTCTGCGCAGAAACGTAAAGGGCGCGGAGCAGTTCGGCAGAAAAACCGTCTTTCTGGTTAAGGCTGTTTGTGTAGGGAATAATCATGCCGTACGGCTTACCGCACATTCTGTTGCAGTCGTCATAAAATGTTACCACAACAGGAGTGCAGCCGTTTTTGCTTACGGTAAGCGTTATCCGCTGCTCCGCGCCCGTTTGGCATTGCGACAGACGGTTTGTGTTTTCGCAGTTAGCGCTGTCTGTCCAGGTAACCGTACAATACGCTGCCTGAGGAACGTGCGGTATGGTAAGGCACACGTCCTCATCCGTTGCAAAGCAGCAGGCCGTCAGCATGCATGCTGTCAGTAGGGAATAACATAAGTGCTTCATACTATATATATGGCACTGGCAAATCAATCAGGACAAATTTTCAGCACTATTGTTGATTAATTTTATGTCGTAGCGGGTGAACGGTATGTCAAATCCGTCTTTCTGCAGTTCTTTGCGGATTGCAATGAATACTTCTGTTTTGTTCTGAATAAAATCGCTGTTTTTTATCCATACACATAACTTCAGGTTAACCGCTTCTCCAAATCCGTCGTAATACACCATTGGTTCAGGATTTTCCAGTACGGTCGGACAAAGAGATGGAACACGCTTTACTGCAGCCATTACTTTTTCCATGTCATAATCGTAACTTACCGGAATGTCGTACACCATACGGCGGGTTTTAAAGTGACTGTAATTTTTGAAGGTGTCGTTGATGATAGCACTGTTGGGAATGCGTATCATCTGATTGTCATGCGTGTGAACCATAACGCTCAGCAGATCGATTGAATCAACAATTCCGCTTACTCCGTTTACTTCTATAAAGTCACCTACACGCAATGCTTTTTCGCTTAAGACAAATAATCCGCTTATGATGTTGCTTACACTTGTCTGTGCTGCAAAACCGATTGCAAGACCGGCAACTCCGGCAGCGCCCCATACTGCACTTAAGTTAACACCAATGCAGCTTAAAATGTACATGCCCGTCAGAATGTAGAACACATACGTTATGGCTTTATTTAAAAGCAGTTTTGAATGTGCCTGCAGTTTAGAAGCAAACTTTTTGTTGACCAGGCGCTTAAGGAATTTGTAAATGCCAAACAGAATGGCAATGGTAACGACAGCTACTGCAATTTTTGCAGCACTCTGTACGGTGAACAGCTGTTTAATTTCATCAAGGTGAAAAAATTTTGTTGTCTGTTCTGCAACTTCGGATCCAACGGTTCCCAGTGGTGAAACAATGTCTGCTCCTTCAATGACTTTTTCTGTGGTTTCGATTGTTTCTGCGACAACCGTTTCTGCAATCTCTTCTTCCATATTTTTCTCCTGTCAGGTGTTGTGTTTGCATATATCGTTTATAAGACATTCATCGCATTTGGGATTTCGTGCCGTGCAGGTATACCGTCCGTGTAGCAGCAGCCAGTGGTGTGCATTCATCATGTATTCCTGAGGAATGCGTTTTATCAGAGAAGCTTCAACTTCTTCCGGTGTAGTTCCTTCTGCAATTCCTGTCTTTGGACAGATGCGCAGAAGGTGAGTGTCTACCGGCATGGTGGGCTGTCCGTATACCACATTCAGAATTACGTTTGCAGTTTTTCTTCCCACTCCCGAAAGTGTCAGAAGTTCTTCGCGCGTAGAAGGAATTTTTCCGTTGAAGTTTTCTATAAGCTGCTGACTGAGCGTTATGACATGATCTGCTTTAGTGCGGTACAGTCCGATTGATTTTATGTAAGGAATAAGATTCTGTTTTCCCAGTTTAAGCATTTGCTGCGGAGTTTTTACTTTTTTGTACAGCGGTGCAGTTGCTTCGTTTACTGATTTGTCTGTTGCCTGTGCAGAGAGCACAACGCTTACCAGAAGGCAGTAAGGATTTGGTGCCACCAGTTCTGGCTGTGGATTGGGATTTGCTTCCCTGAATCGTTCGAACACGGTGACAATCTGTTTTCTGGTAAGCAGTGACATGTTCTGTCCGGCTATTTGACTGCTTTTTTAAGCGCGTCTGCTTTGTCTGTTTTTTCCCAGGAGAACTCGCTGCGGCCAAAGTGTCCGTATGCGGCAGTTGCTTCGTAAATGGGGCGCTTTAAGTCGAGTGTTTTGATGATTCCTGCGGGTGTGCAGTCAAACACTTCTTTTACTGCGTCTACGATTGCGCTTTCTGCTACTGCTCCTGTTCCAAAGGTGTCGATCATAATGCTTACCGGGAACGGAACGCCGATAGCGTATGCAAGCTGAACTTCTGCGCGTTCTGCAAGATCTGCTGCAACAATGTTCTTTGCAATGTAGCGTGCCATGTATGCTGCTGAGCGGTCAACTTTACTGGGATCCTTTCCGCTGAAACATCCGCCGCCATGACGACCCATTCCGCCGTAAGTGTCAACGATGATTTTGCGGCCAGTAAGACCAGTGTCGCCTACCGGACCTCCAATGCAGAACTGTCCTGTCGGGTTAACAAAGAACTTTGTATTTGCATCCAGAAGACCAGTGGGTTCAAGTACGGGTTTTATCAGATGATTGATGATGGCATCTTCTATCTGTTCACGGGTAACATCGGGGTCATGCTGCTGGCTTACAACTACCGTATCAATGCGTACGGGGCGGTGTCCTTCGTATTCAACGGTAACCTGTCCCTTTGAATCAGGACGGAACCACTTGAAGGTACCGTTTTTGCGAAGTTCTGCAGACTTACGCATCAGTTTGTGCGAATACATAATGGGAGCCGGCATAAGCTCAGGTGTTTCCTTGCATGCAAAACCAAACATCATGCCCTGGTCGCCTGCACCCTGCTGACCTTTGTATTCATCAAGTCCTTTACCCACAACACCCTGGTTGATATCGGGTGACTGTTCGTGAATCATGTTCAGTACAGCCATGGAATTGTAATCCAGACCGTATGCGGGATTTGTATAGCCAATGCGCTGGGCAACTTTTTTGGCAACTTCCTGAACATTTACGTATGCTTCGGTGTTTATTTCTCCGCCAATGATGATTGCTGCCTGAGATGCAAACGTTTCGCAGGCAACATGACTTTCCGGGTCCTGACGTAAGCATTCGTCAAGAATACCGTCACTGATTTGGTCGCACAATTTGTCGGGGTGACCTTCTCCAACTGATTCTGAAGTGAAAAGATATTTCTTAGCAGACATTTCGCCAGTCCTCCATATTGAAATAGTCTTAAGATATAAAAATTGGACATTTTGCAGACTTTTTTTCTAAAAAGTACTGTACAAAGCCATAAAAACATTCTATACTTTTATATGTAGTTAATCAACTACTAAATTCAATTCAGCCGATGGGGGCGCAGTATGGCATTAAAAAAGACATATTCGAAAGACAAGAAGACTTGTACCGTCACATTCAGCGTAAGTAAAGAAGCAGCTCACGGTGCAGAACATGTTACTATTGCCGGTGACTTCAACAACTGGAGCAGCACCGACACTCCGCTTACAAAAGACAAGAGCGGTACTTTTTCTACAAAGATTAAGCTGGACGCAGGAAAAGAATACCAGTTCCGCTATCTGTTAGATGGAAAGCACTGGGAAAATGACTGGGCAGCTGACAAATACATTCCGGCTCCCTTCTCTCATACCGATAACTCTGTGGTTATCTGCTAAATTAAACTGAATTGAAGCTATCGGAGTTAGTTGCTGCTTAGGGTACCCCCATAATGCAACGATTACTGCACCCTGTCATGTTCTGGCAGGGTGTTTTTTTTGGCTGCGATTTTGTTATGTGCTGGCGGAAAGCACTGATAGCAGGGTGTTTACGAAATAGGTCACTATCAGTACGATGGTGTATGTCTGCTTTTAAGGAGAAAGTCTTATGTCAATAAAACGTACGTTTTTGTCGCTTTTGCTTGCCCTGTGTACGTCGCTGTGTGTATTTGCGCAGGAAGATTCGGGTCGTTCAGATATGTCGCATTCCATCGAAGTACAGGCAGCTCAGTATTTTGCCTCTGGGGTAGAAGATGCGGTTTCCAGTCTGGGTGTTGCATACTATCTGGATACAAACAGGCTTAACTTTCGGACGACATTTCAGCTTGCATATAATTCTATCGATTTAACTTCGCGCGCTGCATACTATCCGTTTGAAATAAATGCAAAGTCAACTCATCGCTTTGGAGCGGGAGCACTGATTCATCTTGAACATTATTACGACACTTTTTTTGCAACCGATGTTCTGCTTTCTTTGTGTTACGATTTAATTACTGCTAAGGGATTTTGTTTTTTCTTTGACGGTGGTGCTTCCTACAACAATTCTGTCATTTACGGATTAGAGGGAAGCTTAAGTCAGTTTTCGTTTGCGTTTGATATTACGCTGCTTCAAAAGCTAACCGATAGATTTTCGGTGTATGCTTCTTTTGCAAGTCATGATGAATTCCGCTATCCGTTTTTTATTACGCCCAATTACAAACTTGGTGTCTCCTTTGATATCATGCCAAAACATAATCTGAAGATTGAAACGCTGGTACGCTGCCGTGATCAGTTTACGACTGCTCCGTATGTTGATAATCTGTATCTTAAACTGTACTGGAAGATAACGTTATGAAAAAATATATCCGCATAAAATCAGTTTTTGGTTTTTCTTTTTTGCTTAGCGCATTGTGTTCGTCCTGTTCGTATGGTCCGTATCCGCTTACCTTTTTTCAGCAGACGGTAGATGAACGTGCGCCTGTGGTAACAGAATTAACGGGAAGCGATTTGCCTTCTGTTGGAACTGCTGCCGAGTATTCTTTTTTAGTGGTAACCGATGTTCACTTTGGAAGCGATGATCCAATTCCGCAGGACAGATTTATCCGCCGCTTTAATAAATTCTTTGCAAGCACTGAACCTGAATCTCGTTACCCTCGTTTTTTAGTGTGTCTGGGTGACTGTGCCGACAACGGTAAACCTGAAGAATGGAACAGCTACAATGCATTCCTGTCCGATGTTGAGCAGGCTGCAAATGCAAAGGGTCTTTCTGATTTCAAATGCTATTCCTGTATCGGAAACCATGACTGCTACAATTACGGTGGAAGTCAATTTGCTCAGTATGTGTATCCCCATGTAACATCATACAAGTTTACGGTTAGGGCAGACAGTTCTACAAGCGGATTTTCCTATTACTTTTTAGACACGGGTAACGGAACACTCGGAAACAAACAGATGAAAAGTTTTGCACAGAAAATTGCAGAAGATTCTTCTCCTAAAATTGTAATGACGCACTATCAGATTTTTTCCGGCGGTGGAAATATTTTTTTAATTCAGGATTATACGGAACGCAATAAACTGCTTTCACTGTTTGCAAAAAACAAAGTAAAGCTTGTGCTTGAAGGACACTGGCATGGCGGTGCTTCTTACGATTTTGGTGTGTTCAATGAACTTACCTGTAAGACAACAATGAAACGCCTGTTTTACCTGGTAACGGTAAACGAAACAAATCAAACGGCACGCGTTGAAGAAATAAAATTCTAGTCTGCGTTTTCAATGACGCGGTACATGGGCTCTTCACCCGGATGCAGTTCCAGTATGTGTTTTTCACATGCAAGTGCTTCTGAAGGATCATGAGTTACGTGCAGCAATGTTGTGGTTCCTGTCTGTGCAATGGTCTCAAGCAGGTCAAGAACAAGCTGTCGGTTTGCTTCGTCCAGTCCGTGACAGGGTTCGTCCAGAATAAGAACACGGGGACTCTTTACTGCTGCGCGAAGAATCAGCACTGCTCTCTGCTGACCGTAAGACAAGGTGTTAAAGGCTGTATTTTCTTTTCCACCTAAACCTGCAAGCCTCAGCCATGCAAGGGCTGTCGCTTTTTCAAAATCTGTTGCACTTTCGTACAAACCAATGCTGTCATGGAATCCGCTTATGATGGTATTCTGAATTGTCGTATCGCCAACCATGCGGTATTCAACATGCAGACGGTAAGACACAATGCCTAGATTTTTTCGTATGTCCCAGATAGTCTCTCCGCTGCCACGGCGCTTTCCAAACAGCCGCACATCTTCGCGGAACACCTGCATATTGTCACCGGTAATCAGTTCAAGCATTGTTGTTTTTCCGGAACCGTTTGGACCACGAATAAACCAGTGTTCTCCCTGCATGACAGTCCAGTTCATGTTGATTAAAACCTTGTGTTCATCCCAGCCTACATTGACATTGTTAAAACGGATCAGTTCTTTTGACTGTTCAGAATTTTCTGTCGTGCTGATTTGTGACTCTTCGGTAAGCACTTTTGTTTCTTCACGGATTTTTTGCAGTGTCTGTAAAAATGCCTGCTTTGTTTCTGCTCTTGTTTTACTGCGCTCTTCTTCACGAGATGAATGTACTTTCTGATATTCTTCTTTTGTTCCGCAGAAAGAAATAGAGCTTTCGGTAAACTCAAGTACACGGTTTATGCTTTCGGGAATTTCGGTAAAGCGGTCGGTGCACAAAATGACATGAGGAAAATCCTGCGTGTTCTGCTGACTTGTGTTTGTCTGCCGCTTTGCCATGCTGTCAAAAAATTCAAGCAGGATTGCACGCGAAGAAGCATCCAGCCCTGCAAAGGGATTGCTTAAAATCAAAAGTTTACATCCGGAAAGCAGTGCACGGCATAAGAGCATGCGTCTGACTTCACCGGTGCTCATAAACTTTAATCCTCTGTCCAGAATGTTTTGAACTCCGCACAGTTTTACTTCGGGTAAGGTTTCAAGCCGTTGTGCAATTTCAGGAAGCGGATCGTGACGACGTGTTGAGCCTCCTAAGACTTCGCACAAAAAACGTCTTCCTGTTCTTCCTTCATCTATTTTATTCAGGATTTCACTTTCGTCGTTAACACGTTCTTCTTCAATAAGTGACGCTGCTTTTTCCAGAGAAACAATTGCAACACTTTCCTTAAAGACATTGCTGAACAAAGCATCTTCGGATGAAGGAATGAATTCAAAATCGCCTGCCAGTGCGCGTATAAAATCCGCAGAACCACATCCGTTTGCTCCGGTAATAAGCCATGCCTCTCCTGCATCCATCTGCCAGTTGAGCGAAGGAAGAATCTGTCGTGCTGAATTGTAAACAGAACAGTTTTGTATGGTTACCAGATGCGTGCTCATGTTGTGCCTCAATGCGTAAAATCAGTTTGTATGAAATTCATCCCACTTGGTATTGTGCAGAATGTCGGTTACCGCAAGATGAATTCTCTTCTGCGTTTCTGTTCCTGACAGCTGCATTTTCTGAATAAAGCCTATGTCGTAATATCCCAGTGCATGTCCTGCAGAATGAACGGTAAATCCTTCTTTGTAAGGTCCGTTTTCCAGAACAATTTTTGGAACCAGTGCAATTCCTAATCCCAGTGCAGCAAGAGCCATAACCGCTTCGTTACCTTCTGCTTCTGCGGCAATCATGGGCTTAACGTTGCGGCTTTTTGTCCAGGCATCAAATCTTCTGCGTGCAAGACCCGCCTTGGGTAAAATGAGCGGCACTGACGAAACAATATCCTGAGGGCTTCCCGTTATGTCGCTGAACGTTCCTGTACTGCTTGAAACAAAAACTAACGGACTGGTGCGAACCGAAACACAATCTATGCCTTCTAAGCCGGTGTCGGGAATTGCGGCAACTGCTAACTCTGCGCGTCCTTCGCGTACGGAGGAGACTGCACCTGCGGGGTCACCGGTTTCGACTGAAAGCTGGATTGAAGGATATTTTGCAGCAAGTTTCTTGATGAACGGCGGCATGATGGTATAACAGGCGGTAACACTAGCGTACACGTGCAGAATACCCGAAACACTGTCACCTTTTTCAGAAAATTCAGACAGGATTTCGCTCTGGTCGTCGATGCAACGGCGTGCAAATTCGGCAAAGCGCCTTCCTTTTTCGGTTAATGCAACTTCGCGGTTGTCACGGTCAAACAGAATGACTCCGGTTTCTTCTTCCAGACGGCTGATCATGCGGCTGAGTGCAGACGGGCTTAAGTTGACTTCCTGTGCCGCTTTTGCAAAATGGAGAGTCCTGCTGAGGTGAAGAAATGCATTAAGCTCGTAAAAGTCCATGGCTTAAGTTTACGGTGTATGGGGATTTTTTTCAACTGTCGCCAAATTGCAGAAAACCCAAAAAATTTTTCAAAAATATGTTGACAGGCGACATATATCGTGATATGATATATATCGTAAGGCGATATAGCGCGTATCGACAGTGTCGCAATGCGATACAAGAGAGGTAAACATGAAAACAGAACCTATGTCAGAGAGTTACTTCTACATCCTGCTGTGTCTTTCCAAAGGGCCCAATCATGGATACGGCATTATGCGGATGACTGAGGAACTTTCGGAAGGAACAGTAAAAATCGGGTCGGGTACTATGTACGGTGCTACCAGTAACATGATGAAAAAAGGCTGGATTACCGAAGTGGTGTCGGACGAACCGGGTTCAGAAAAAAAGCGGCTGTACTGCCTGACTGAATCTGGAACAGCGGCGTTTAAGGCGGAAATCGAACGTCTTAAAAGAATGATTGCAACCGTAAGCGAATAGGAGAAGATTATGAAGACAACGAAAAGAGTTTTTGGTGTATATGCTGCATGGGACTATGCACGCGAAACAGAAGATCTGAACAAGCAGTCTGATAAAGGCTGGCATCTTATGAAGGGAGGTCTGTTCAGCAATACCTTTAAGAAAAATGATTCTCTGCGGTACCGGTATCAGCTTGATTATAATACAAATATCGAGGATATGGGACGTTACATCGAAACCTTCCGCGAACAGGGCTGGGAATATGTTAACTCTACCTGGAACGGCTGGCACTACTTCAGAAAGCTGTACGATCCGTCACTTCCTGCAGCTGAATACGAAATCTACAACGATTCCGAATCTTTGCGCGAAATGCAGGGACGCTGGAAAAGGGCAGCCATTGGTCTTCTGGTTGTACTGAGTATCAATGCAATTATGCAGGCTGTTCTGCTGTTCCGGCACTTCCGTTTACCCAATCTGCTTCTGCTTATAGCTCTGGTATTCGAAGGCATTGTTATTGCAAAAGGTGCACACGATATGCGTACAGAGAAACGTGCTGACGGTCATAAGCGGGGAATAAACCTCATGCCGTTATTCCTTGGCATTCTTGCGGTAATTCTGGGACTTGCGGTTGTGCTTCTGTTCATGGAATAAGAGTTGTCAAGTCTGTGCAATATGCTGTATAATTTTGACAGAAACTTTTTCTATAATTCTACGGAGGAACTATGAAAAAAATAATTATGACTGCCATTGTCGCTCTTGCGGCTTTCGGTGTATTTGCACAGACTCCTAATTCCTTTACACCTAAAGGAAATGTTTCATCGTATACAAAAACAACTTATACGGTAAACTCACGCTTTGGTGAATACTTCCGCTCTGTTGCAACCAAAACAGTATATGTGTTTGATGCAACTGGTCTTGAAACTTCAGCATCAGAATATTCTGCAAAAGATGTTCTGCTTGACCGCGTTGTGTACGAATATGACACAAGCCGTAACCTTCTTTCTGCAAGCTATTACGATGCAAACGGAAACCTTATCTACAAAATTGTTAACACTTACGATTCAAACGGACGCGTAACCGAAGAATCAGAATACGACGCAAAGAACAATCTGTCAGGAAAGACTATCTACAAGTACGAAAACAAAAAAATCACACAGTCTTACTACAACCGTGACGGTGCACTGCTTGCACGTACCATCACCCAGCTGGATGACAATAACCGTACTGCAGAAGTAGCAATGTACTTTGATGACGGCTCACTGGATGAACGCCAGGTTTATTCTTACACTGATTCCGGTGCAATTTCTACTGTCGAAACTTTTGATGCACGTGACAGTTTTACCGGCCGCACAGAATACCGCTACAACGACAACGGAACCATCAGCGAAGTTCGTCTGTTCAACCGCTCAAATGTTCTGTATGAACGCAGAATTTACCGCAACGATGCAAGCGGTAATCCCACACAGATTACCTACTACTCTGTAGCAGAAAAATTCGGCGGTATTGCAAACGAAATGCTTTCTATTGAAACATTCTCTTACAAAAAATAAGACATCCGCTTAGTTTTAGCGCCTGACCTCCATCGTAACGGTGGAGGTTTTTTTATTTGCCAAATCCAGATTCATGCCTTATAATAGAAGAAGGAGAAGCTCTTTCTTTGAGAGGTGAACTATGGCAGTAACAAGTTATTCTTTAGGCGCCGCACAGGAAGTGACGGGCAGTAAACATATTCTCGAAGTTGACGGTCGCAGTTTTATGATTGACTGCGGTGCGTTTCAGGGTAAGCGTGCAGAATCTGACCAGAAGAACAGGGACTTTGATTTTGCAGCAGATAAAATCGAAAGCGTTATTTTGACTCATGCTCACTATGACCACTGCGGACTGTTACCGGTTCTTGCAAAAAACGGTTATGGCGGAAACATCTATGCAACTCCGGCAACCCGTGACCTTGCAAACATCGTCATGATGGACAGTGCCCGTATTCAGGCACGCGATGCAGAGTTCCTTGGTAAGCAGGCAAAGAAGAAGGGCGAAAAGTTTTTCTGGAAGCCGCTCTTTTCAGAAGCAGATGTCGTAAAGGCTGCCAATCAGATTGTGTCGCTCAGCTACAACCGCAGAATGTATATTGCACCTGATGTTCAGCTGGAATTTTTTGATGCAGGACATATTTTAGGAAGTGCGTTTGCATACGTTACCATTACGGGGCAGCGCAGAAATCCTATTACCGGCCGTACGGAAAGCAGCGGTATGGGAAGCGGAAGACGTTTCTGGCACCGTCTGTTTGGAAAGACCAGTGTACCTTCTCAGGCTGAATCAAAAGCACAGGATAAAAAAGGACATGCGGTAGGCGGAGGAGAAGCAGCGTTACGTGGAGCCCCTTCTGATGAAATCCGCATTCTGTATACCGGAGACTTAGGACGCATTGGTAAGCCGATTGTCCGGAATCCGTCTACAAATTTCCCTGCACCAGATTATATCTTTATGGAAAGTACGTATGGTAACCGTCTGCATGAAAATTCAGAAGTTGCCATGAATGACCTTATAAAAGTAATCAACCGTGCCGTTGAGAAAAAAGGCAAAGTAATCATTCCAACGTTTGCAATAGAACGTGCTCAGGAAATGGTGTACTACCTGCACTTGCTTGCAGATCAGAAAAAAATTCCGCGCATACCCATTTACGTTGACAGTCCTATGGCAGTAAATGCAACCGGTATTTTCCAACTGCATCCCGAATGTTATGACGAACAGACAACAGAACAGTTTTTGCGTCATCATAAAAATCCGTTTGGATTCAGTGAACTTACATTTGTTACTAGCGTAGATGAATCAAAGGAACTGAACAAAAAGAATGGACCTATGATTGTGCTGAGTGCAGACGGTATGTGTGAAGCAGGACGAGTTCTGTATCACCTTGCTAACGGGGTAGGCGATGCACGCAACACAGTGCTTATTGTCGGTTACATGGCAGAAAACACTCTGGGCCGAAAACTTATGGACGGTGAAAAAGAAGTTAAGATTCTTGGTGACTGGTACAAAGTTAATTGTCGCATCGAAACCATCAATGCATTCTCTGCACACGCAGACTACGAAGAAAGTACAGACTGGCTTAAATCGCTGGACACAAGCCGCCTTAAAAAAATCTTTTTGGTTCATGGTGAACACGAAGCACAGCTGTTCTTCAAAGATTATCTGAAGGATAACGGTTTCCCCAACGTAGAGATTGTTAAATACGGTGAAAGCTACGAACTGAACTGAGGATTGAAATGGAAGGACAGACACAACAGGAGCTGATTGCGTTAGAAACAAAACTTGCCTACATGGAAGATTTTGTCAATCAGCTTCAGGCAGTGACAGTCGAGCATACTAAACTCATTGATTCTCTGCGCGAAGAAAATAAATTAATGGCTCAAAAAATTAAGGATATGTCTGACTTGCTTGAAGGCGACATTCCTAACCGAAAGCCGCCTCACTACTAGTTCTATTCCCACGAAATAGAAATTTCTGCTGCCTCAATAGACTCTGCGTCTTTTCCGGGTACCAGAAAATCTATGAGCGGAATGCGGTATACCTGCGTGTTTGCATTTTGACTTTCGACATAGTACACAGTGTGCGATTTAAGTTTTGTTCCCTTAGGACTTGAAAGCGAAAGTTTTATTGACGCAGTTTTTAATTCATTTGCAAGATCGTAACCGTATGCGCCCGAAATCAGTTCAAGATATTCTTTTTTAGAAAGTTCTTCACCGGTAAACACAGGAGCCATCAGTAAATCAATATACGCCTTTGCTGTTTCCGGCATTGCATCGTATTCTTCCTGAATTGCGTTTGTAAAAAATGCAACCGTCAGCGAATTTTTTTTACGCTGAATAAAAGCAGAACTGGTTAACGAAGGCATGTTTGCATCTATGCTGATTTTTGTGTCCGTGCTTTCTGATTTTACTTTGCTGTATCCGTTCTGTGTAAGCGAAGTATTTAATTCTTCGGTGTTAACAAGAGACATGTCGCCGGAAGTGCCTGACATTCCGTACAGTGCTTTTATAAGACCGCCTACCGACTGTCCTATGTCTAAGTTTAAAGAAATGTCTGTTGAACCATCCTGCTGAGCTTTTATGGCAATGTCCGAACCACAGCCGGTAAGCATCAGAGTGCCAAACATGAGGATGGTGATGTAAGTGCGTTTAAATCTGTTCATACTAAAATAGAAACAAAATGCCGCCGGTTAAGTTACAGAGGAAGGACTTCTTCTATGACTGAACCTGTTTCGGTATCGGTTTCTGTTTCGCCGGCTTCTTCAAGTTCGCGCGCTTCTTTGCTTGCAGGAAGAATTCGTCCGCTTGAAAAATAGTGTTCTTTCCAGAACTTTTCGTCCATTGCGCGAATAACAACACCTGTTTCCGGACCATCGCTTACTGCAGAAATAAATACACGCTTTCCTTCGTACTGCGTCATGTTTCCGTGATAGACACCAAGGTAAATTCCCACATGCGTAATGCGTTCAGAGCTCATGTCATTCTTAAAGAACACAAGGTCGCCCGGTTCGCGTTCTTTTACAGTAACCGGTGTTACCCGCTGATAAATTGCCTGTGCAGTGCGTGGAAGCAGAATGTTTGCCCCGTGATTTGCAACATACGAAACATAACCAGAACAGTCAAAACCTTCTTCAGGAGTGCGGCCGCCATATACATACTCAGTTCCCCTGAATTGCAGTGCGTAATCAATAAAATCCTGCCGTTGAGTAGAAACCCGCTCTGTGGCAAACGCAAATGCCATAACTATCAGTGTAACAATTGCAATGCAGGATGCACGAATAAGAATGCGTCTGTTCATAAGTCCTCCGCTTATCTTTAATTATCGGATGAAATGTGCAATTTGGCAAGCAGAAAGTTTGACCGTACATTTGCATTTTTTTTCGAAATACGGTATGGTAGGACAACATTCATAAGACAGTTCGAAGTCCTTCCTGTCGTTAAACAAAACCAGGTCAAAACGATACGGAATCTCTCTGTCAGGAGGTTTCACATGAATGAACTTTTACTAATCATTACACTTTTGGTTTCTTTTGGGGGAACAATTCTCTTCCTGAAAGTATTTGGAAAAGGCGGCCTGTTTGCATGGGTCGGAATCTGTACCGTATTTGCAAACATTGAAGTTACCATTGTCGTGCATGCATTCGGAATGGATCAGACTTTAGGTAATACGCTTTTTGCCGCAACCTTCTTAGCAACCGACATCTTAAGCGAAATCTACGGAAAAAAAGATGCACAGAAAGGAGTTCTTGCGGGAATCTTTACAAGCCTTACGTTTATTCTTCTTTCGTTTATGTGGGTGCACTATGTTCCCGCAGAAAGTGACTGGGCAACACCGTTTGTAACAGGACTGTTTACCAATACACCGCGCATGCTGCTTTCAAGTCTTATTGCCTATGTTGTCTCTGAAACAATTGATGTAACCCTGTATCACGCATGGTGGAATTTAACAGAAAAGAAAACCGGAAACAAACGGGGCATGCTGTGGTTCCGCAATAATTTTTCAACACTTATTTCGCAGTTTGTTAACATTGTGCTGTTCAACTT
The DNA here is from genome assembly GCA_902766125.1 of uncultured Spirochaetaceae bacterium. Taxonomy (GTDB): domain Bacteria; phylum Spirochaetota; class Spirochaetia; order Treponematales; family Treponemataceae; genus Treponema_D. The sequence continues at coordinate 23,607 of CACXCG010000006.1, forward strand.
CGGTGCCTTCTGGGGAATCTATTCGTTTGCAGAATTGGTTTCGATTACCGCTGCATGTTACGTCATTTACGTTGCAACCAGTTTACTCGACACACCTTTCATATACCTGGCACGAAAGATGGTAGAAGGCAAACAGAAAATAATTGTATAAGGATGAAAAAAAGCTGGACTACGGTTTTGTTTTAAAATGAACTATTTTTACGCATCCATTTTTCAAGCTGAGCATTAATCATTTCCCATCCAGTACATCTTTTGTAATTTTGGTTGGGGAAGGTGCAGTTCTGATTCCACGGTCGGTCAAAGACCATTACTTTTAAGTTTGGAAGATGATCGAAAAACTTGAAAGCAGAAGGAGAATCTTCGACTGCTAAATCAAAATGCATTTTGTAATAATCATCCAGTTCCAGATTAAAGCTGCTTCCCTTTATAAAATTGTCGCGGCCGTATTTGTTCAGGCAGTACAAATCAACTTTTTCAAGTCCATGCTGATTCAGCCATGTGCGGGATGCGTCGTATGCGCTGGAAGGGCGACCAGTTATTATTTTTACGTCGTGACCTTTCGCAATCCAGCTGTTGATTGTTTTACTTGCTCCCGGAGTTTCATCGTAGGATAAAAGGATTTCGCTCTGGTGTGCTTTTATCATCATTTCGTCATATTGCTCATCAGTCAGGTCAAACGATTTCTGCAGATTAAAATAGTGAATCTGTTCGTAAGGAATATCGAGATCAAACATTTCTTTTACGAGCCCGGAAAAATGGCGTGCTGTTTCGCAGAGGCAATCATCAAAATCAACGTAAATATTCATCCTGGAAATTATAGCATAAAACTACATTTCAGACATAGTTGTCTCTCTTTTCTGTTTTATTATAAAATGATTTCCATCATTCGTTCTTTTGTTTTCATTCCCATTTTTTCATAGAAATGTTCAGCGCCTGTGTTCCCTGCCCAGACATTCAGTGTCACTTCGTAACAACCTAATTTTTTTGCTTCTGACTTTACATGTTCAAATAACTGTTCGCCTATGTGCTGACCTCTGCAGGCTGCATCGACACACAAATCATCAATGAACAGTGATTTGAACTGAATCATATTGTTTGAAAATGGCTGCTGCTTTATCTGACAGAACGCATAGCCCATAACTGTATCGGTATCATCAACTGCAACATAGATAGGTTTTGATTCATCACGAATAAGCATTTTTAATTCTTCTGATGTGTATTTAGTAGTGCCGGGAATAAATATATCAGGTCTGATTTTTGCATGAAGTTCTAAAACCTGCTGAAGTAAATCGATGAGTTTTTCTGTATCTTTTTCCTGTGCATTTCTAATTCTCATGCAGATAATATACTTTATTTTAAAACTGATTTCAACAAACTGACTTGACATTTTATTTTATACCGTGTTTTAATTTTCTCAAGAGGTGAATCTATATGGCAAACTTAAAAGACGGCTTTAGCGCTGCAACAAAAGAATTGGGTGCATTCAAAAAATTTATTTCACGCGGAAACGTGATTGATATGGCAGTCGGTGTAATAATTGGCGGTGCGTTTGGAAAAATCGTAACAAGTCTTGTAAACGACATCATTATGCCGCTCATCGGTCTTGCCCTGGGGAAAATTGACTTTGCAGGTCTTATGTTCAAAATCGGTGAAACAGAAATCAAATACGGTGCTTTCATTCAGACTGTGGTAGACTTCCTGATTGTTGCTTTCTGTATTTTTGTTGTGATCCGGATTTTTGAAAAATTCAAAAAGAAGGAAGAAGCAAAACCAGAGGAAACTCCTGCAATCGTAAAATCAGACGAAGCAATTCTCCTTGAAGAAATCCGTGACCTTTTGAAGAACAAGTAATGAGTATTGAATTTGATGATAAGTCAGAAGCATTAATCAGCCCAGAGGATTTTTATGGTCCTCACGAAAAAATTGCTGATATTTGCATTCTGACATTTTCATATTCAGTTCTTGAAAAAGTTCTGGAGCAGTTCAGTCATAAGAAAGTTGCAGATCCTGGTACTGCAAACGGAAGGATTCCGGTTTATCTGCTGGAAGAATACGGAGTGCTTTTTTATATGTCTCCAATCGGTTCAGCAGTTGCCGGAACAATTCTTGATGAAGTCAGATGTCTTACCGGAGCAACAAAATTTATTAGTTTTGGTTCCTGCGGAATTCTTGATGAAGAAAAATGTAACGGTAAGATTATCGTACCATCAGAAGCATACAGAGACGAAGGCTTTTCTTTTCACTTTGAAAAAACGGATGATTATATAACGGTTTCTAAATCTGCAGAGTTATCTGAAATCCTAAGTGCTTTGCAGGTGAATTATGTAGTTGGAAAAACCTGGACAACAGATGCCATCTACAGAGAAACGGTAAACAAAAAAAATGCGCGTAAGTCAGAAGGCTGTGTCTGTGTTGAAATGGAATGTGCCGGTCTTCAGGCAATCTGTAACTTCAGGCATTTGGATTTATATCCATTCTTTTTTGGCGGCGATTTATTAAATGATTCAAGCTGGTCCCGCGGCACACTGGGAAGCGATGTTGAAAAATCCAATCAGATAGACTGTTTTGAACTGGCTCTAAAAGTTGCACAACGAATAAATTTTAGCTGAATTTATCATCACATGATACACTCATATTGTAGACTTTCCTTAGAATCAATTTAAGGAGGCCGCGTATGGTTAAGTTTGATAATAAGACTAAGGACTTGGAACTTAAGTATTCTTTCCCGGAGTTTGATGAGCGTGTAGCAAAGTCTTTTGAGGCGGCATGCAGACAGCTTTTTGAGGCGATTAAAGAACCGATTCTGAAGGATTACAAAACGCTGTCCGCTACGGTGAAAGAAGTTGCCTCTTCAGAAGAGTTTTATGGCAAGTCTTATAATGCTGAGGAATTTCTGCTGGACAAAGATGATTCGAAAAAACTTTTCGACATGGAACTAGACTTAGCCCGTATGTTTTCTGATTTTATTTCTGATTACTATAAGTCTCAATGTTTTACTCGTGGTGCCATGAGTAGTATTCAGAAGCTGGGTAGTGACGGTCGCGACAAAATTGAAAAGAAGATTGCAGCACGTGAAGGCTACACTCATTTCAATCGTGCTTTTCATAAATCGTTTCTTGCTTTTGAAGACATTGTCCGCTTTGATGACCGCAGCATTCAGAAGGTTTTGCGCGAAATTTCAAATGATGATCTGGCAGTTGCACTCTGCAGGGACACCAGCGATGAAGTAAAAGAAGCCTTTTCCCGCAATATGTCTAAACGGTGCCGAGAAGATCTGGAAAACTATATATCACATCTTGGACCTGTGCTAAAAAGCTACACGCTGGAATGCCGTCAGAAAATCTTTGCGGTAATGGAAGATCTGTATTCCTGCCATGAAATCAATTTGCGCGAGGATTATATTTAGGAAATATGTCTGTTGTTACCTTTCTCAAAAAAGATGAATTGGCTTTTAAAATTTATAATGCAATTTGGAAGAACAGAAATCTTTTGAACTGCTAGAGGTAGAATCTTCATTGAATGCCTGAGTCCAGACTTATGGTCTTCCTAAACCAGCAGAATACATGCTATATTTGAAGTAATGAAACAGAATACTATTCCACAGCAGACACATTTTATTGGTGTCCTCTTGCCGGAGGATCTTACGCTTACGCTTGAAGAATGCCGTCGTTACATGAGGGAAGCGTATGGCTGCAAAAGCGGACACGGAACTCCCATTCACGTAACTCTGGTTCCGCCTTTCAGATTACCGGAAAAATATTCCACTGCAGATTTAGTAAGCGCAATTGAAAAAAATGTGTTGCCAAAAGGATTGAGTTTTACGGCTCACATTGAAAACTTTGATGCATTCGGAGACAGAACTCTTTTTGCAAATGTATGTGCAAATGATTTGTGGACACATCTGAGGGATGAAACCGTAAAAGCAGTTTTGAATGCCTGCCCTGGTTGTACTAAAAAAGATCAGCGCCCGTTCCAGCCACATGCGAGTGTTGCAAATAGAGATATTCCTGCGGGTGTTATGACTAGTGCACTTCAGGAAATGAATGAAATGCAGGTGGCCGAAGATTTTCCGGTGGACAATATCACTATTTTTGAACGCAACGGAAGCCGGTGGAATGCAACGGTATCGTTACCACTGTAAGAAAGGACATGTTTGCATTATGGACTTCAGTTATATTTTAAACAGTTCACGTCCTCTGAAAGAAAAACTGAAATCGTTTGGTTTTATTGAAGCAGATGGGTTTCTCTGTCTTAAGAAAAAAATTGCAAGCGGAGAATTCTATACAAAAATCACTCTTTCTGAAAAATCTGTTAGTGCTGAAGTTTTTGAAACTCTGACAGATGAAAAATATGTGCTGTTTGATGTTAAATCTGCAAGCGGTGCGTTTGTGGGACAAATCAGAACTGAGGTTCAGCAATTAATTGATGAAATCCGCAAAAACTGTTTTGATTCTCAGAACATCAGACAGCAGTATGTAGATTTTCTTCATTCAGAGTTTTCTGCACCCGGAGATACCCCCTGGTCTGACGAAGGAGATTTTACAAGTTCAGTGTACCGCTGCCCAAACGGAAAATGGTTTGCACTTGTAATGAAAATTAAATTCAAAAATCTTGGATTCGAAAGTGATGAGCCAGTCTGGGCGGTGAATCTGAAAGCTGATGCAAAAGCGATTTCTGAACTTACAGATAAGAAATCAATCTTTCCTGCGTATCACATGAACAAAAAATACTGGATAACCGTTTTACTGACTTCGGTAACAGATTACACGCAGCTCTGTGAGCTTACAAGAAAAAGTTATGAGCTGGTTTTTGAAAAAAAATAAAAAGGAGAAAAAACATGAGACGAAAAGACAGAGAAGTAAAATCCTTTGATGAAATAATCGATATTTTATCACGCTGCAAGGTGCTGCATCTGGCATTAATCAGTGAAGGAAAGCCGTATTCTGTTCCGCTTAATTTCGGCTATGTTTTGGAAGAAGATGCGGGTGCAAAAAAACTTACGGTGTACTTTCACTGCGCGCCTGAGGGAAAAAAACTTACGGCCATAAAAGAAAATCCGGAAGTCTGTTTTTCTGCAGAGTCTCTTGCAGAAGCAGATGGTGACAAAGAAAAAGCCTGTACATGGACCTGTTATTATGAAAGCGTCATCGGCTTTGGAAAAGCAGAAATTCTTACAGATTCAGATGAACGAACAAAAGGTCTGGACGCAATTATGTTTCATCATGGATTTAACCTTCCTGCAGGAGTTAAAAGAATTGCTTACAATGCAATGGAACTTGCGCGCACTGAAGTAGTTAAAATTGATGTTGCTGAAATCACGGGAAAGCATCATTTGAAAAAATAGGGAAGTGAAGGAATAGATCTATGAAAAACGTAGTTGTTTAAACCGGAGCTAGACTGACTGTAATGGAAGGCGGGGAGCACTGGTTTCATACAGAAGAACAGCTGGAGTTCCTTGATAAATGGATGTCAGAAGTCAGCAAATGGAGATAAAAATGACAAAATATGCAGCATTTCTACGGGGAATAAACATCAGTGGAAAAAATAAAATCTCTATGCCGGAATTAAAACAGGCTTTTGAAGAGGCTGGCTTTACTGAAGTTATAACCTACTTAAACAGTGGAAATGTTGTGTTTGAAGCTGAGTCTGCAAAAGAAGTTTTGCGTACTAAAGTTGAACAACTTATATTTCAACGATTCTCTCTGAATATTCCCGTTTATGTTATAGAAATCACCTGTCTTCAAAAAATCTTAGCAGCAGCACCGGAGTGGTGGGGTACAGACGATAAAGCTCAATATGATAATCTGATTTTTATCCTTTCAGATGATTCACCTCAGGATATCTGCAGCATGATTGGGGACCCCAGTCAGGAACTTGAAAAAATTCAGATTCATGGCAATATAATTTTCTGGACATTTGATCGAAAACTCTATCAGAAATGCAACTGGTGGAAAAAAACAGCTGCCAGCGGTATTGCAGAGAAGCTCACCATCAGGACAGCCGGTACTGTTAAAAAACTCTGTAAATGATATATTTAGAAGTGTAGTGGGATGTATTGCAGGTGTCTGGGGCGGTAAGAAACTTGCGGCACTGGTGCAGGGAGAACTAATATGAAGATTGAATACAAAGATATCAAAGATTTTTCAGCAAAGGAACTTGAAGATTTATTTCTTTCGGTTGAATGGTCATCAGGACATTTTCCGGACAGACTTGTAATCGCTATGAAGAATTTTAAAACAGTGTATTCCGCCTGGGATGGAGAAAAACTCGTGGGAATGATCTGTGCAATGGATGACGGCATCATGAATGCATACGTTCATTATCTTCTTGTAAATCCTGAGTATCACGGAAAAACAATCGGGCGGACTCTTGTGGATATGGTAAAACAGCACTACAAGGATTATTTACGAATACTTGTAATTGCTTACGATAAAGAAGCGCATTTCTACGAAAACTGTGGGTTTACAAAAAGTAAAGATACTTCACCAATGCATATCACTTCATTGTGGACATAGATAATTACGGAGAACACATGGCAACAACAAAAGAATATCATGATTATGTAATGGAATGCCTTAATAAAGCAGGCGAAGTCACTTCACGAAAGATGATGGGTGAATACTGTCTTTACTACAACGGAAAACTGTTCGGTGACATTTGCGATAACCGTGTGCTTGTAAAACAGACAGAAACTTCTAAAAAACTTCTTGCTGACTGCCCGCTTGAGTATCCCTACGAAGGAAGCAAAACCCTTATGTTCCTGGTGTCAGAATTTGAAAATGCTGAGTTTATGAAGGAATTACTGTCTGGGATGTATAAGGAACTGAAATAATCTCTTGACAAGTTTACTTTGCAAGCCTATAATTTGACTTATACCAAGTTTACTTGGCAAGGAGTTTTTATGACTTTGCAAAAAATTCGAAAGTTTACGCTTATCATTAGCATGCTGCTTTTTCCGATTACGATTTATTATTTTTCGCCATACCTGATTATCATGGGCGCAATGCAGCATGTCATCAACGGAAGCTTTATTGTCTTTTCTCTGATGTTCATTCTGGGCATGTTCTTCGGCCGTCTCTGGTGCGGGTTCTTCTGTCCTACCGGCGGCATGTGCGAATGTTTTGCCCAGTTTTCTGATAAAGCTCCAAAGCAGGGGTGGCGCAATTACATCAAATACGGAATCTGGCTTGTGTGGATCAGCGGAGTGATTGTCTGCCACGTTTTGGGAAAAGGTGATTACACCATTCAGCCATTCTTTATGACCGAGCACGGCATTTCAATTTCTGATATTTACGGCTATGTGATTTATTACGGAATTGTACTTCTGTTTTTGATTCCGGCACTGATTCACGGAAAGCGGGCAAACTGTCACTACATCTGCTGGATGGCCCCCTTTATGATTTTTGGCTACAAGGTGGGAAGAGTTCTTCATCTGCCTCAGTTGAAAATCAAATCAAAAAAAGAAAACTGCATCAGCTGTAAAAAATGCGAAAAGGTTTGTCCTATGAGTCTGAATGTTACTGAACTTTTACAGAAAGGTGAAATCAAATCTGCGGAATGTATTTTGTGCGGTGAGTGTGTAAAGACTTGTCCCAAAGAAGTGCTTACTTATAAAATGACTAATAAGAGGTAATCCATGACAAAAGAAGAGATTCTTGAAAAAAGCCGAAGCGATAATGGCGGAAAAGATATTGAAGATCTGGATGTTCAGAAGACTGCTGCAACAGTTGCCTATTTTTCTTCTTTCGGATTATGCCTTTTAGTTTCTGTTTTAAACTGGATTTTCACAAAGCAGATAAAAACAGAGTGCTGGATTATTTTATTTGGAATGGCGTGTGTTGCATTTTTTGTAAAGTTTATCAAGCTAAAAAAACTTCACGAACTTTTTGTCGCACTCGGTTACCTTTTGATTTTTGCAGCACTGCTTGTTCTGTTTATTCTGCAGCTGTGTGGAAAAATCGATGGGACAGGAGCTTCAGTATGAACGAAAATCTGATTTTGCAAAACCGCTTAAAAGAAATCCGTGCAGAAAAAAAACTTTCTCAGTCAGATCTTGCGCAGATGGTCGGAGTTTCCAGAAATACAATCAGTTCCATAGAAACGCTGCAATACTGTCCGACTGCAAAACTCGCTTTGATTTTGTGTGTTGCCCTCGATAAAAAGTTCGAAGATGTTTTTTATTTTGAATGATTATAAAATTTGACAATCTGCAAAAAATGCAATATATTGCATATTATTATGAAGAGATTACCTGCAAGCAATTTTTTCTCTTGGCATGTCTTAATCTCTATCCAGATGAAAAACCTACTTCAAATGAGCTTGCAGAGACCATGGGTTGTACCCGCCAGAACGTCAAACAGATTTTAGACAGCCTCTGCAAAAAAGAGCTCCTTGTTTTAATCCAGGATAAAAAC
>CACXCG010000007.1 GCA_902766125.1 uncultured Spirochaetaceae bacterium
TATTAACCTTATACTCTTTACATAAGTTCCATATCCACATTGCACGGTAACAATACTCAGAAGCCACAAAAGAAAAACTTTCTGACCAATTGTTATCAAATGCAAAGTTTACCCAGTCATCAAATGCATGGAAACTATCATACACACGCTTTTCATCAAACGAATGCATGAATGACAAATCCCTCAACCGGTAGTAATACAGAGGAAGATCAACAAGAACACACTTCTTACTGGCAAACGCAATCCGATGAATATATTCATCTTCATACACATGTCCTACAGGATACTGAAACCCTTCAAACAGCTTCGCCTTGTAAAGCTTATCCCATCTAAAAACCTGAATTTCTGAACGAAACCGCTGATACTCAGTTATTGGATTAATTTCAAAAATGTCATAATTTGACACATTAACTTTTTCGACACGGTTTAATGAATACGACCATTTGCAGGAAACCAGGTCTGCATCTTTTTCTTTCATTGTATTATAAAGGATTTCGTACATCTTCGGATGAAGAACATCATCACTGTCAACCTGTGCAATATACTCACCTTTTGCTACAGAAAGTCCAAAGTTAAGTGCTGCAGAAAGACCTTCGTTCTTACGGTGATACACTTCAATACGCTTATCTTTTGCTGCATATTCATCACAGATTTTTCCGCCTTCATCGGTAGAACCGTCATCAACAACGATTATCTGAAGGTCTGTAAAAGTCTGATTTATAACAGAGTCCAGACACTTTGCAAGATACGGAGCAACATTGTATACGGGAATAATAACGGATATTTTCACTTCCATAATCCTTACACAGACTCACAAACTACAATCTCAGATTCTGGTTCTGCAACCGTGCACGAAACACAAAGTTCAAACTCTGTACAGTTAACAATCCACTGCGTATTTTTTATCGAAGAACCAAAATCAAAGATATAGGTTCCCGGCAAGAGCGCTCTCTTTGGAAGATAAAAGTCAAACACATTGATTCCCTGCTTATAGGTAACTGAGTCAGGATCCCCTATTGAAAATACTCTTTCTGCTCCCCTGTACACCCAGAACCAGAAGTCCGCATACGAATTGGGTTTCTGAATGTCAACAGTAAGACGGATCTTATAATCAGTATTATAATCCAAAGCTGATGAAACCGGATGATTATCCATTGTCATAAACTCAAGACTCAGCGGATTAAAACTTTCGTGATATACTTTGCCGTCATTTTTCCATGACGTAGTAAGAATATCACTATTATCTTCGCTTTTTCCCAGGTAATAGTCTATGCTCTTCTGAACATCATCATCCTGCCTTACGATTCTGCCTTTTTCAAGCACAATACCGCGGTTACACAGGTTCTGTATCTGCATCATGTTATGACTTACAAACAGAACGGTGCGTCCCTGTCCGGTACTTAAGTCATTCATTTTCCCCAGTGCTTTCTGCTGAAACGATGCGTCACCGACTGCAAGGACTTCGTCTGCAATCAAAATGTCACTGTCCAGATGAGCTGCTACGGCAAAGGCAAGCCGCACATACATTCCGCTGGAATACCGCTTTACGGGGGTGTCTATATGTTCCTTTATTTCGCTGAACTCAATTATTTCATCTATCTTTCGGTCAATCTCACGGCGTTTCATTCCCAGAATTGCACCGTTCATGTAAATGTTTTCGCGGCCGGTTAATTCAGGATGAAAGCCTGTACCTACTTCCAGAAGACTTGAAATTTTTCCGCTGATTTTTATGCTGCCTTCGGTAGGGGCAGTAATGCGAGAAAGTAATTTTAAGAGTGTTGACTTTCCTGCTCCGTTGTGGCCAATAATTCCTACACGGTCACCTTTTTTAATTTCAAAGTTTAAATCTTTAAGCGCCCAAAAGCCTTCTGCACTTGGGTCATACTTACTTCCGATTTTTGAATGCGGATCTTCTTTTCCTAACTTTCGAGCTGTCCATGACTGAATGTCACGAAAGAGTGTGCCGTTGTTTATGACGCCCAGGCGGTAATATTTTGAAAGATTTTCTACTTTGATTGCAATGTCGTTTGCCATACTAAACTCATCTATTGTGCTAACTGTGATTTAAAGTATTCAATCGTACGCTTAAGTCCTTCATCAAGCATTACTTCCGGTTTCCAGCCAAACAGCTTTCCTGCAAGCGTAATATCAGGACGGCGCTGCTTGGGATCGTCTCCGGGAAGCGGCTGATACACAAGTTTTGATTTACTGCCTGTCAATGCGATTACTTTCTGAGCAAGTTCAAGCATGGTAAATTCACCGGGGTTACCCATGTTGACCGGACCTGTTACCGAATCATCGCTGTCCATAAGGCAAAGAAAACCACGGATAAGATCATCTACATAGCAGAAACTTCTTGTCTGCTTTCCGTCTCCATAGATAGTTATGTCTTCTCCACGAAGAGCCTGCATAATAAAGTTTGAAACAACACGACCATCTTCGGGATTCATGTGCGGTCCGTACGTATTAAAAATGCGTACCACTTTTATTTTTGTTCCGTGCTGACGGTGAAAGTCAAAAAACAGAGTTTCTGCTCCACGCTTTCCTTCGTCATAGCAGGAACGGATTCCATGCGGATTAACGTTTCCCCAGTAGGTTTCCGGCTGCGGATGAACAAGTGCATCGCCATACACTTCGCTGGTTGAAGACTGAAACACTTTTGCGTTCCATTTGTCAGCAAGTTCAAGTGCATTCAGCGCACCAAAAATACTGGTCTTGTATGTTGCAATGGGGTCCCGCTGATAGTGCGGCGGAGATGCAGGACAGGCAAGGTTAAAGATTTCATCAACATAAAAACTGTAAGGTTGAATTACGTCATGAATCATCACATCAAAATCAGGATTTGATTTTAGTACTTCTATGTTTTTCATTCTGCCGGTAAAAAAATTATCCATGCAGATAACATGGTTTCCGCGGTCAAGCAGAGCCTTACAAAGATGAGAGCCTAAGAAACCTGCACCGCCGGTAACTAAAACTGTTTTTTTTGTCATAGTCTATTCAGTCTCCTTTTTAGTTTCCAGGCTCTTACCGCCTTCCTGATAGTCATAATCGGTATTTACATTCCACAGATTATTATGACGGTCACCGGCAATAATATTTTCTGCACACAACAGACCCATCAGTATTGAATGATCCTGATTGTTGTACTTAAAGGAACCGTTTCTTCCGATGAATGCAAGATTTGAAATACTGTCAGCAGCATTCTGCAGCGTATTCATTTTTTCCTGATATCCGGTATTGTATACAGGGTATGAGCGGTGCATTTTTATTACATGACCCTCTTTTAATTCTTCCTGTTTTACAAGACCGGTTTTTACAATTTCTTCTTTTGCAAGCGAAATCATCTGCTCGTCGTTAAGGCTCCACAGTTTGTCATCATCATAAGACCAGTACTCAAGACACAGAATTGAACTGTCTTTACCGTTAAGCATATACGGTGACCAGTTGCGGAAGTTTGTCATGCGTCCAAACGTTACGTTTGTGTCATGCACATAAATCCAGTTATCTTTAAACACATTCGTATTGGTAACTTCAAGATACACCAGCGTTGTATTGCGGTATACAAGTGACTTTGCAAGGTCGTGAATATCTTTTCCCAATTCATCAATTGAACAGAGCATCTGTGTAAACGGAGCGGTAGATACCACATAGTCGTATTTTTTTACGCTTCCGTCTGACATTATAACACCCTGTGCAGTACCGGATTTTACGCTGATTCCTTTTACCGGTGTATTAAGATAAATATGTGAACCGCGCGCTTTAATTTTTTCTGCAATAGTTTCATACGGAACTCCGCCACCCATCTTTGGATAGGCAAACTGTTCAAGAAGCGTTTTGTGTTTTGTTCCTGCGGAATGGAACAAGGCATTTTTAATTACTTCCAGAAGATCGAGCCCCTTAATGCGCTGACGGGCAAAATCTGCATCCAGTTCTGAACACGGTATACCCCACAGACGTTCGCTGTAGGTTTTGAAAAAAATTGAATACAGTTTGTAACCGAACTTGTTTGAAACCCATTCTTCAAAAGTTGTTTCTTTACCTTTATTCTTTCCAAAGAGCTGCGCTTTGACATAACTGAAAACACAGGCAGTTGCTTTCAGAATACCGAGGTTCACAAGTGCATTCATTGCTTTAACCGGATACAGAAAGAACTTTTTTCCGTAATAAATGCGTGTCAGGCGGTCAACCATAATGTAATCATCACCGACCTGTTCAAGCCAGAACTTATTTACTTTGTCATCTTTACTGAAAAAACGATGCGGTCCAAGATCAACCTCCTGACCCCACAGCTCAAAACTTCTGGTCATTCCGCCGACAGATGCATCTGATTCATACACGTCAACCTGAATACCGCTTTGTGCAAGTTTTAGCGCACAGGTAAGTCCTGCGGGACCTGCCCCGATTACGGCAACTTTCATATTTTATTCTCCATCTTTTTTTGTACTTTTCTGAATGAAAAAAATATATGTCCTACGTAATTAAACACAAACGAACAGCCGATTCCTGCAAGATGTGCAAGGGTTTCCCGTAATTCAGGATTTAAAGCCGGAAATAGTTTTTCAAGCACA
>CACXCG010000008.1 GCA_902766125.1 uncultured Spirochaetaceae bacterium
AGGACACAAGAAATCCTGTTAAGTTTCGTTCCCGCATGTGTCATATCATATGATATGCAAAACACTGTCGTTCATCAAAGAAGCGCCAATCGTTTCCAACCAACGCCTCTGTCCTTTCCTTCCCTTTGCTCCCGGCTTGCATTCCAGAAGCGTCTGTCAAATAGCAACCGTCTGTTGTGACGGTGAAAAGGAATATATCATATTTAGATAAAATGTGTCAAGAGGTCAAATCAAAATTTGCAATTATTTTTTAAATATTTTACAACAGTTTTTTCCGGAACGTTTAGCCTCATACAAAGCTGCATCCATCTGTGCAAACAGTAATTCATAATCATCACCGCCATGAAAGAAGGTAGCACCAATACTGACACTAAACGAATCGTAATTAAGTTCTTCTGAAACCGTAACATGAAGCCGGTTACACACTTCTTCAGCCTTTTCCATTACTTTTTCTTCAGACACAAAGCCAGGAACAAAGACAACAAATTCATCTCCACCAAAGCGCCCTACTTTATCCGAATGCCTGAACAGCGTAAGCAGCGTTGCACCAGTATGCGAAATAAACTGATCCCCCACCGCATGACCAAGAGAATCATTGACTGACTTAAAATTATCAATATCAATAATCATCATAGTTCCGGTCGTGGTATCTTCTTCCAGGCAGTCATACACATAGTTTTCAAATGCACGTTTGGTAAGCACACCCGTAAGAAAATCAGTATCACGCTGATGCCGTATAACCATCGCAGTCCTGAATTCTTTCATGTAACGGACCTGATTATACGTGTTTACAAAAACAGAAATCACATAAAACGTAAGTGCATTCAGAAAATCAAACTGAAACAAAGCAGCAGGCTTTTGCATGTAATCAAGCCAGACAAAAATTCCCAGAACCGCAAGCAGCGCAAGATCGATACGCCACGGTTCATCACAGATAATAAACGGAGCAATAACAATCAGCACCATAAAGGTAACCGCAGGTTTAGGATCTGTCCAGCGTCGGCCGATTGCAATTCCGAACAGACAGGCAAGAAAAACCAGCACATACAGCAGCAAAAGAACAACTGCATGCGCGTGCTGTTTTCCTACCGCAAACCTGCAGACAAACAGCAGAATTATAGAAATGAGCATGGAACACAGGTAGATGGGAACTCCCCTGCGTAACTCAGGCACATAAAAGGAAACTACACTGACAACAGCAAGCGCAAACGTATACAGGATTGAAAAAAAAGACAACGCACTGTAATTGCGTTCGCTTACCATATCCTTGACAGAATTCCACATGTCAGGCTTGGTAGTTCCCCAGAAGAAAATTCTAAATAACTGCTTAACCGAAAATCTGCGGCGCATAATTAAGATATGTTTTTAGCGTTTTGATTTTGCAGCTGTCTTTTTTGCAGCAGGCTTTGCCGTTTTCTTAGCCGGAGCTTTTGTACTTGAAGTCTTAGCAGCCGTCTTTTTTGCAGGTGCTTTAGCACTTGTCTTAGTGGCTGTTTTTTTTGCAGCAGGTTTAGCAGTACTTGCCTTTGCAGTTGTTTTTGCAGTTGATTTAGCCGTTGTTTTCTTAGCGGCAGGTTTTGAAGCGCTTACTTCTGCAGGTTTACCTTCATTGATTGCGTCATCGTGCTTAGAAATGTTTGCAAGTAATGTCTTGATTGTTGTAATCACGTCTGCAATACCTTCATCACTTGCGGTAACGAAAGCACTGCGTGAACCAGACAGTTTTGAGAACACCAGTTTTCCCAGTTCAGCATATGCTTTATCCGCCTTACTCTGCAGCTGTGACTTTTCAATACGAAGAACGGACTTGTCTCCAAAATCACTGATAGCCGTTCCCGCATTCTGAATACCCTTCTTTGAAGCAGATACACCCTTGTCAAAAATGCTCAGAATCTTTTTTCCAAAATCAGACATTGTCTTTTTTGCATCACCTGCCATAAACATTCCTCCATAAGCAGTCATTTTTTTTACCCGTCTATTTTACACTCATTTCTCTAAATTGTCTACTGAATTTTAAGCGTTCCGTATTCATCGGTAACCTGAGTTTTAATACCCGGAAGCGGTTTCCAGACAACAGAAAGCGTAAAATACGGATCAAACGAATACTGCTTGCGGCCGCCAGAGGTAGTCAGACGGGGACTTACAGAAAACTCTGCAGAAAGATTCCAGTCATGAAGTGCATGCGTAACTTTCATAGAAAGGCTCTTGAGTTTAAAACCAGAAGACTTACGCTTTGTCTGATTAGGATCATAGAACTGACCGTCTCCCCAGAAGGCAAACGAATTAAACAGATCGACAAACGGATTTGTCTCGCCGGGAATAGAAATGCTTCCCGGGAAGAGATTCTGAACATAGCGATAGATTACGTCGTTACGAGACTGTGCAGAAAATGAAATCTCAAGGAATTCATGAATCGAAAACGAAAGCGTCGGTGCAAACGTAAAATAACTGGATGTAGGTCTCAGACAGTCCAGTACAAGGCTCGTAGAAAGCGAAGGCGTAAACGTAATGCGGTTTTTCCAGAAACGGAATTCCTTAGCTTTGAGCGTATACGAAAGATTAACATTTACCGGAAGAAATTCCCGCTCTGAACGCGAAATCCATCCGCTTGCTGAATCAAAATCATATCCATAGGTATGCTGCATGGAAAAACTTGCACTCAGGGTTCGCCACGAAAGCGAAAACTTAAGTGCCTGTGCATGAGATTCCTGCAGATCATAACTGAAGGATTCATTAAATGTAAGTGCATTCTCTGTCTGTGAAAAAAGCTGAACCGTCAGCGTCTGCTGAAGCGGCTGCCACACCCAGTCATCAGAAGAAGTGCTTTTTTTCTGAACACCCGTAGAAAGGCCCGTTGTCACATAGGGAAACTTTGCACTGAACGCTGCACGGTACTGCTCCTGCTGCGGAGGAAGCGTTGTCGTAAACGTAAGCGACTGAGAAATCTTATCTGTTTCCTGAGCAGAAAGCGTTGCACTGACTGTGTGTGTGGTAAAACTTGCACTGTCAGTTACATCAAGCGGAAGATATTCCCACGAAGGTTCACTTACCGTTCCGTTGAATTTTGTGCGGATAATTTTTAACGACGTATTCCAGTCCAGACCCGAATTCTTAAACACAGAAGAATACACAAACGGTCTGAATGAAACCACATTCGCTTCACTTAAATCAAGTTTGCGTGCAGAATAGTCAGCTTTTTTTACCGATTCAGCATTAGATTCTGTGTAACCTCCGGTAAACGGATGATCCTGATACAGCGGATTAAAGGAAAGCGTATTCTTTACAGAGATAAATGAGGCACGATACGTCAAAAGGCTTGTCAGCTCAAGCGGAGACTTTAGCTGAACATACATGGACTGTATGTTATTCCAGTCAAAATCAGTCGGACAGGAAAGGACAGAAGAGTCGTACGAGAGCTGCATTACCCCGGAAGGACTAAGCGAATAAGAAAGCTTATAGGTTAAGCCCGCAAAGGAAGCAAGCGTAAGGTCAGGTTTTGCCGTAAGCAGTGGAAGCGACAGAAGTGTATCTGTTTTTTCCCCGTCGTCAGAACTGTTGGTATTCTGTTCGTCTGAAACAAGCAGATTCTCTGGAACCTCAAGCGGGACAGCAAAAGAAGGCGTTGCCTCTGTCTGCAGTTTCTGAGACAACGGATATTCAAAAAGTGTTCCTGAAGCAGAAGCAGAAAACTTAAGGGGAGTTATATTTGAAGGATAAAAGAATTTGCGCTGCGGAGAATACGTAGAAAGTAAATCCGTAGCAGAAAGTGTTGTATCTGTACGGGAATCAAAATGCACTGATGAAGAAAATTCTGAAATTGATACACTCGAAATATACGGCTTAAGAACCTGAGGAAGCGGTATTGTGTATGATGCTTTTACAGACCAGTCAAACGATGACAATTCACTTGAAGACAAAGAAGACTTAGAAAGCTGTGCACTGTTCAGGAAAAACGAAAACCAGTCCATATCTTCGGAGCGGGCTCCAAAATCAGCAGTAAAGAAGGGATCTGAATACACCGGGAGCGAAACCGTAAGCCTAAACGGAGAAGACATTTCCAGTTCAAAGCCGGCATTATACCGGAATGGTATAACAAGTCCCATAAAGGAAGAACTGTTGTAGTAAACAGTTCCGGATGGCGCATACTGCGTGTACACAGAACCTATGTTGAACACGGTTGTCGAAAAACCAAAGAATGCATGAAACGCAAGTTTTGAAATGCTTACCGATTTTGCAGAAGGCGACAAAACTCCGTCTACACCGACCATTCCGCCGGAAGTAGTATAATAGTCAGCAAGCAGCTTGATGTATTCTGATGTACTTCCCCTGTAATCTTCTTCAAGGTTATGAAGTACCAGCCCTTCCCGTTTCTGCTCTTTTAGCGCAGTGGGTTTCATAAAGTTAAAAATTCCATCCATTACATCATTTGCATTTGTTCCGGATGCAGACGATGTTGAAGCGGATTTATTTGATGATGCTGAAAGCGGTTTTCTTCCGTACAGATAGGTTGTTGTCTGAAAATAGTATCCTAAGCGGTTGTCGTAGCCAAACACAGGATGAAATATAAGTTCATCTTTAGGATAATAAAATGCCGGTAGATATAAGACAGGAACATTTCCTAAAGAAAGCACTGCATTAAAAAACGCAAACTCCTGACCGGGTAACAGCCAGATGCGGGAAGCCCATATTTTCCAGTGAGGATTTTCATCTTCACAGAAAGTCAGTTCTCCGTTTTTAAAGGCAACCGTACTGGAAGCATCCCGTCCAAAAAGATCCGCATTCACAACAAGCGTAGATCCTGCAGGTAAATTAAGTCCCTTTCCCTGAGTCTGAAACACACGGGCATCGTCAAACACACCTTCCATAGTGCGTGTATTAAACAGAAGGCTTTGCGCATACACCGTCTCACCGACAGAAGAGTCACCGTCTGACTGAGAAAGGGTTACCGAACCGTTTGCAGAAATCATTTCTGTTTTGCGGTTAAAGGTCACGGTCATTGCACTTATGCTTACATTTGCACTGCCGCTCTGCACCGAAAGCGATACGCCTCCGTCAAACAGGATCAGTTCATCTCCGGTTGATTCATCTTTTGCGTATTCTGTTGACTGCGCACTGTGTATAGTTATGACAGACGTTTCGGCTTCTTCGGCAAAGACATTCATGCAAATAAAAAGCAGAACCGCATACACCAACCGCTTTACTGCCTGCATAGCATTTCCTTTACAAACTGTCCGGTATAACTTGTCGGATGCAAGGCAAGTTCTTCGGGAGTACCGGTGGCAACAACCGTTCCGCCGCCGCTTCCTCCTTCAGGACCAAGATCAATGATATAATCCGCCTGACAGATAACATCCATATTGTGCTCAATCATTACAACGGAATTGCCCTTATCCACTAACGCCTGAATAACAGACATAAGCTGCTTGATGTCAACAAAGTGAAGTCCCGTCGTAGGTTCATCAAGAATATACAGCGTCTTACCGGTTGACGGTCTGCTTAATTCACTTGCAAGTTTAACACGCTGCGCTTCACCGCCGCTTAAGGTAAGTGCATTCTGTCCCAGCTGAATGTATCCTAAACCGACAGACTTAAGCGTTTCCAGTTTTTTGGCAATGTGTGGAATTCCGCTGAAAAAATCTGCAGCATCTTCTATGGTCATATCAAGCACGTCACTGATTGATTTTCCCTTATACAGAACCTCAAGGGTTTCCTGATTAAAGCGCTTTCCATGACAGACATCGCACTGAATAAACACATCGGGCAAGAAATTCATTTCTATAGTGATAGTACCCGCACCCTGACAGTTTTCACAGCGACCGCCCTTAACGTTAAAGCTGAAGCGTCCGTTTTTATAGCCGCGTGCTTTTGCTTCGGGAAGGCTTGCATACAGTTCGCGGATTTTATCAAACACACCGATATAGGTAACCGGATTTGAGCGCGGAGTTCTTCCGATGGGACTCTGGTCTATGCTGATTACTTTGTCTATGGCATCCAGTCCGGTGATTTTTTTATAAGCACCCGTTTCGTAATCGGTACGCATGATTGCATTGCTTGCCGCAGGATAGAATACATCGTTCAGCAGTGTTGACTTTCCGCTTCCACTCACTCCCGTAATACAGGTAAAAGTTCCCAGGGGAATATCAACGCTTATGTTCTTTAAGTTGTGTTCGGTAACGCCCTGTATGCTGATTTTTTTTCCGTTACCCGACCGCCGCGTTTTTGGAATATCCATACGGATTTTTCCTGCAAGATACTGACCGGTAATACTTTCTTCAACCTGCATGACATGCTGCGGAGTTCCGCTTGCCATAATAGTTCCGCCGTGAACACCCGCACCTGGTCCTATATCAATAAGCCAGTCTGCAGTACGAAGCGTCTGTTCATCATGTTCTACAACGATAACGGTATTGCCTATATCGCGCAGATAGGTAAGGCTATTTATAAGCCGCTGGTTGTCTCTCTGGTGAAGACCGATTGACGGTTCATCAAGAACATACATAACGCCGGTAAGCGCAGAACCAATCTGTGTCGAAAGCCGTATACGCTGAGCTTCGCCGCCGCTGAGCGTTGATGCACTCCGTTCCAGAGTCAGGTATTCAAGGCCGACGTTTTTAAGGAATGACAGGCGGTTCCGGATTTCTTTAAGCACCTGGGATGCAATCTTCTGTTCCGTCGGAGTAAACTCTGTCTTTTCAAAAAATTCTATTGTCTGACTTACGGACAGTTCGGTAAGCTGCCAGATATTTTTGTTGCCAATGGTAACCCCCAGTGCTTCCGGCCGCAAACGCTTTCCGTGACAGCTTGCACATTCTTTGTGGCTCATGTATTTTTCCATTGCCTCGCGCATGTTGTCACCCCACGCTTCTGAATAGCGCCGTTTCAAGTCACCGATTACACCAATCCACGGACGGTTGTAGGTACTCTGTCCTTCACCACTCTGCTTGCGGTAAATCCATTTGACGGGTTTGTCGGGGTCTCCGTTCCACAAAAAGTCTGACTGTTTTTTGGTAAGTTTATTAAGCGGAGTATCAAGCGTAAAGCCACCGGTTTCTGCAATGGCTTCAAACATGCTGTGATTCCACGCACCTTCGGGGTTATACGGAAGAAGCGCATATTCGTTAAAGCTGAGCGACAGGTCCGGAGCAATCAGTTTTTTATCAAACTCCATCTTTTCGCCAAGACCCGTACAGTCTGGACAGGCACCAAAGGGATTGTTAAAGCTGAAAAGGCGCGGCTGCAGTTCCGGAATTGAAATACCGCAGTCGGGACAGGCATTCTTCTGGCTGAAGAACACTTCTTCTTCGATGTAACTTGCGTCCCGGTCATAGGGCGTTCCCTTTGCATCAAGGGCAGCAGCTACATGAGCGTAAGCTTCGTCTTCTTTGTTAACGCGTCGTAAGGCAATGATAATACCGTTGGAACTTTTGAGTGCCGTTTCAACACTGTCTGCAAGGCGGGTACGGATATCCTTTTTTAAGACAATGCGGTCAACCACAATTTCTATGGTATGCTTTTTCTGTTTATCCAGTTTGATTGAATCTTCAAGTTCTACCATCAGACCGTCTATGCGTGCACGTACAAAGCCTGATTTTTTTGCGTCATCAATTATTTTCTGATGTTCACCTTTTTTTCCGCGGATAACCGGAGACAGAAGCGTCAGTTTAGTTCCTTCGTTCCAGCCAAGAATGGTGTCTATAATCTGATCAACCGACTGTTCTTTGATTTCACGGCCACATTCAGGACAGTGTGCATGACCTATGCGTGCAAACAGAAGGCGGTAGTAGTCATAAATCTCAGTGACCGTTCCCACCGTTGAGCGGGGATTTTTATGCGTAGTCTTCTGTTCAATACTGATTGCAGGAGAAAGACCGGTTATAAGATCGACATCCGGCTTATCCATACGTCCCAGAAACTGGCGGGCATACGAAGAAAGACTTTCCATGTAACGGCGCTGTCCTTCTGCAAACAGCGTATCAAATGCAAGTGAACTTTTACCGCTGCCGGAAAGACCGCTTACCACAACCAGTTTATTGCGCGGAAATTCCACACTGACATTTTTCAGATTGTGCTCACGGGCGCCCTGTATGGATATTTTATCGCCTTCCAGTACCTTCTGGATTGCGTAGGATTTTTTTTGTGCCATACTAGCATAGTATCAGAAAACACCCGTTTTATCTAGTTGTTTTTTGTACAGAGATTTAGAGAAAGTCCTTTAATTCAGCAAGAGAAGTACAGCACTTGTATAAAAGCGGTTTGATTGTTTCATCGGGCTGAACCTGATCGGGAATCATAACCGGTTTCATTCCCGCATTGTATGCAGAACGGATTCCGTTGGGACTGTCTTCTATGGCAATACAGTTACCAGGAGCAAATCCCAGTTTTTTGCAGGCTTCAAGATAAATATCCGGTTCAGGTTTAGAATGAGACACTTCATCACCGCAGACCGTTACGCTAAAAAACTTTGTAAAATCTGCAGCAGCAAGTTCTTTGTCTACCACCACACGACGGGTTGAAGACGCAAGTGCAAGCGGAATATGCCGGTCATACAGATACTGCAGTGTTTCGCATGCAAGCGGCATAAGGGGCATTCCGTGGGCATCAGTGTATTCATGAAACAAAACCGAACAGCGGGTCCGAAACTCTACCGCAGGAAAATCTTCTCCGTAGCGTTCCTTTAAAAACTGACAGGTATCGGCAAAGCTTCTTCCTATAACGCACAGTTCTGCTTCTTCAACATCGCTTACGTTATATTCTGCACCCGCCTGTATCCATACCTGCCGAGAAATACGTTCACTGTCAAACAGCACGCCGTCCATGTCAAAGACGACCGCCTGTATGCTAGAAGACAAGGTCAATCACCTCTTGTGCATTGGTAACAGGAATAAACGTAAGTCCCTGTTTTACCAGCGCAGGAATTTCTTCAAGATCGCGTTCGTTTGCCTTGGGAAAAATGATTGTCTTGATTTTGTTGCGTTTTGCGGCAACCGTTTTTTCACGCAGACCGCCGATGGGCATTACCTGACCGGTAAGACTCAGTTCACCCGTCATTGCAATACCGCTTTTCATGCGCTTATTCTGAATAAGTGACATAAGGGCAGTTACAATCGTAATTCCTGCAGAAGGACCGTCTTTAGGAGTTGCACCCTCGGGAAAGTGCAGATGAATCGTATGCTTTTCAAACCATTCTGCATCTTTGATTTTGTGTTCTTCTGCGTAACGCTTAACAAAACTCATGGCAATCTGAGCACTTTCTTTCATAACGTCGCCCAGCTGACCGGTAAGCTGCAGTCCGCCTTTTTCAGAAGGAAGTGCAATGCTTTCAAGCAGCAAGGTGTCTCCGCCCATGCTTGTCCAGGCAAGACCAATTGCAGTTCCCGGAACAGATGCCTGCTTTATCTGACTTTCATCAAAAACCGGTTTTCCCAGATACTCACGGATTTCTGCTTCATCAATAACATATTTCTGTTTTGCAAACTGAGACTTTACATCGCCGGCGCTTTCCATTTCCGTTATCTTATCTTTGATAAGCTTGCGGTTTACTTTGTCTATGCATTTTTCAAAATTGCGTACCCCTGCTTCACGGGCATATTCGGTTGCAATCAGCGAAAGTGCTTTGCGCGTATACTTAACCTGAGACTTACCCAGTCCGTTCTTTTCAAGATTTTTGGGAATAAGGTAACTCTTTGCAATTTCAATTTTTTCCTGATCAATGTAGCCGGAAAGTTCAATGATTTCTGCACGGTCAAGCAGCGGCTTAGGAATTGTATCCAGCGTGTTTGCCGTAAGAATAAAGAAAACATTGCTTACATCAAACGGTAAATAAAGATAAATATCACGGAATGCAACATTCTGTTCAGGATCAAGCACTTCAAGCAATGCAGCAGCAGGATCTCCCTGTGCACTGGTTGTCATTTTGTCAACTTCGTCTATCATAAAGACAGGCGCTTTGCTTTTGGTAATTTTAAGTCCTTCTATAATGCGTCCCGGCATGGAACCGATATAGGTGCGGCGGTGTCCCTTGATATTTGATGCATCATGCTCTCCACCTACAGAAAAGCGGTAGAAGGGTTTATTCATAGTGCGTGCAATTGATTTTCCGATGCTTGTTTTTCCAACACCAGGGGGACCAACTAAAATCAAAACGGAACCTTTACTGTCCTGCTTTAATTTTTTAACCGCAAGATATTCAATAATTCGTTTTTTTACGTCTTCAAGTCCGTAGTGATCATGTTCAAGAATTTTTTCTGCTTCGGTAAGACTAAAATCGGTAAACGGCTGGTCGTTCCACGGAAGCGATGAAACCAGATCAAGATAATTGCGCACCTGAACATATTCGCTGTCATGCGGATCCAGAAGCTGGAATTTTTCAAGTTCGCTGTAAACCGTTTCCTTTACTTCGCCTTCAAATTTGAACGCATCAATTTTTTCCTTGAACTTTTTATAGTCCGATGATTTTGAGTCAGATGCAATCCCCAGTTCTTCCTGAATGCTTTTTAGTTCTTCTCGCAAAAAGTAGTCGCGCTGATTTTTTTCAACCCGTTCATTCAGTTCATTCTGAATTTTTTTCTGAACCCGAAGGATTTCCTGTTCTTTCTTGATGAATACAAGCACCTGTTCCATACGCTGGCGTACGTTGGGTGTTTCAAGAATTTTCTGCTGTTCGGTCTTGTCAATGTTAAGAATTGAAGCAATAAAGTCTGCAATTTTTCCCGGATGATCTATGTTGACCATGTTAAGGCGCATTTCTTCGCTGAACAGGGGGTTGTTTTCGCTTACCTCTTTCATTTCGCTTACAAGCGCACGGGTCAATGCCTTTACTTCAAAGGTTTTATCTTCTTCATCTTCTATGTATTCAACTGCAGCAACCATGGGACCGGCAGCGTGTAACGTTTTGCGGATTTTAAAACGCTGCATGGTAGACACAAAGACATTTACTCCGCCATCAGGCAGATTAATTTTTTTGATAATGCGGGCAACAGTTCCTACTTTGTACAGATCGCTGACAGAAGGTTTTTCGACTTCATCTTTGAGCATAACAATGCCAATAAATCCGTCACCTTCGTACGCATCTTCTACAACTTTTGCATCTTCTGCATTGTTGTTGCTGATCATAAGCGGCGTAAAAATTCCCGGAAAAATGGGTCGGCCTGCAATGGGAATTAAATACAATTTATTTGGAAACTGCTGTTCTGCGGGCAGATTCTCTGATACATCCTGTGCTGTCTTATCTTTCATGCTTACAATATACTCAAATTTTTTAAAATCGGCTATAACCGGTTTCCGTCTTTGTCATACGCAACAACCGTACCTGTTGCGCTGTTAACTTCTATATATCCCCAGCTTTTTTTTGCATTGTAGCCGGTAAAATTAACTTCGTAAAAAGAACCAAAACTCTTTTTTGCCCAGTGATGTGAATGTCCCGACGCAAAGAACTTAACGTTTGAACGTGCAAACAGGTCAATCATGCGTGAAGTTTCCATTGAATTCTGCAGTGTCGGATAGCTTGCGTTATAGGCACCGTCTGCATACAGGGGATAATGAGAAAGTACAATCTTAGGATTTGAATCATTCTGCATGCGGTTTTTAAGCGCCTTAAACTGAGAGACTCCCATAGTTCCGCTTGCAGTATCTATAAAGTACCAGGAAAATCCGCCTGCTTCAAATACATAAAACGAAGTATCCAGACCGTAATCCGTATTAACGTACTGCTTCCACCACTTCCAGCCGTCACTGTACAGGTCATGATTCCCTACCGTAGAATATATCTTACCGGTAGAAACCGCTCCTTTTACACTGTTTGCAAAAGACGCATACTGCCGGTATTCACTTTCAGCGCCGTGTTCTGCAACATCACCCAGACAGATACAAAAATCCATGTCATGTGTACCTGCCCAGGACACAAAAGCAGCATCAAGCGAACCCCGCTCTCCTGCACCAAAGTGAACGTCGGTAATAATTGCAACTTTATAGGTTGTTCCTAAAGGAGAAGGAAGATCTGAACCGGTCAGCGTCGAGGCAGAAAGTCCGGTAAGCCGGTCTTCTACAGAATTGTCGCGGTACAAAAACTGCTGCAAGTTATAGTCACAGGAACTGAGGACTGCACACAGGACTGCACAGAAAGTTACGGTTGCAAACGGATGTTTCAGTTTCATAAACGGCACCCCACCAACGCACGGGCTTCAACTCCTTCAAAGGTTGCCGAAAGCGTAAAGAAGTCAATGTAACGGACATTCAGTTCAACTGCAAACGAAAGCCGGTCCACATTGTATGCAATACCTGCGGTAAACGTGGGAATGCCTAAAATCATATAGCGGAACAATTCGTCAGCATCGCCTGCAAGATACATGGTAAATCCGCCGGGAACATAGAACGCACACCTGAAACCTATTGCCGCAGAATGATTGTTCAGCATACCGATATCTTCAACAACAGAATACACGGCACGCGTCTTAAACAGATAGTTTACATGCATAGAAAATAAAAACCACGAGCACGGTCTCCACTCCATGTATGCTCCGGGAAGCAGATTCAGTTCAAATGCATAGACGCTGTCAAAAAAAAGGTTAACCGAAGTTCCTAAACCTGCACGCATTGTTTCAAACTGAACGGGATACCACACCGTTTCGTTGGAAAGCTGAATGCACTCTTTTGCAAACTGAAGTCCTGCAGTAAGTGCAAGATGCTGCATTTCAAGATGATATAATCCCTGAAAAGAAAACACATAGGGTTCATACGAAGTATGCGAATTGATTGCAACCGCACCCCACACCGACTGCACCGGCTCAAACTCAAACCAGGGCCGCTCGCTTGATTTCTGCTCGTGATGAATAGAAGACAGTACATTCTGTCCCGACAGCGCAGAGACAGTACATACCGCAAGAACAGCACAAATGAATATTTTTCTAAGCTGATGTTGCATTACCGTAAGTCTCCTTTCGTTTATTCTTACGAACTCTTTTTCTGGAAGTGAGAGAATTCCATACTGAAGGTAGCACGCCCCTGTGTTACGGAACGAAGTGTCGTTGAAAAACCGAACATCTTTGCCATAGGTGCCTGACAGTGTACGACGTTAACGCCCGGCTTTTCTTCCATACTGGTAATCATTCCGCCGCGCTGTGTTACCTGACTCATTGCGTCTCCTACAAATTCTGCAGGGCACAGAATGTCTACTGCCATGACAGGTTCTAGCATTTCGGGGTTAGCCGCTGAACAGACTTTATCAAATGCTTCGGCAGCAGCAGCTTCGTATGCAAAGGTGGTTGCCGTAAGTTCGTTGTACTGAAGGTCTGTAAGCGTAATCTGAGTGTCGGTACACGGATATCCGAATTTAATTCCGCCTGCAAAACAGCTTTCAATACTCTGTTTAACTGCATCAAAAAATTCAGCAGGAATTTCATTATTGTGAACATCACAGGTATACTGATTTCCGCTTCCGGTTTCGCGGGGTTCTGCATGCAGCGTAAGGGTTGCCGCATTTTCTTTTCCCGCAAGTACACGGCTGTACTGTTCGGTGTAGTCTGCGCTGGAAGTAACTGCTTCACGATAGGTAACCTGAGGTGCACCTACCCTGCACTGCACCTTAAAGTCATCCCGAATGCGGGTTACCAGAACATCAAGATGAAGTTCTCCCATACCGCTTATAACAATCTGTCCTGTTTCTTCATCATCACGATGAGTAAAGGTAGGATCTTCATGGCTTAACACATCAAGCGTCTGCACTAACTTGTCACGGTCGCTCATGGTTTCAGGTTCTATTGCAATTGAAATAACCGGTTCAGGGAATGAAAGGTTTTCAAGAAGCACGGGCATACCTTCGCTTCCGATTGTGTCTCCGGTCTGCGCAAGTTTAAGTCCGACAAAAACAGCAATATCACCGGCACTGACGCTGTCCATCTGCTCCATGTGGTTTGCATTTACACGAAGGATACGGTTAACGCGTTCACGCTTTTTCTTACCGACATTGTATACCTGTGTTCCCGTAGAAATTTTTCCTGAGTACATGCGCACATAGCACAGCATGCCGGCTTCACGATCATAGGTAATCTTAAAGACAAGTCCCAGAGGCAGTTTACTGTCGGGATCGCACTTAACTTCAACTTTTTCTTCTTCGTCACGCTTTTTAAGATGGATTCCTGCTGCAGGAGGAACTTCATCCGGAGACGGAAGATAGTCAACAATTGCATCCATAAGGCACTGCACGCCCTGATTGTGACGGCTTGAACCGCACAAAAACGGCACAAACGTACGGTTAAGAACGGCAGTACGGATTGCTTTCTTCAAACGCTCAACAGGGATTTCTTTTCCGTCAAGATACAGTTCGGCAAGTTCATCTTCTGAAGAACACACTACATCCAGCATCTTGTCATGCCATTCGTCTGCAAGAGAACGGAATGCATCGCTTATGTCACCAACGGTAAATTTTTCACCTTCTGTTTCTGCATCCCAGTGGATTTCCTTCATGTTCAAAAGGTCAATGACACCGTCAAAATCGCCGCCCTGTCCGCACGGAATAGTAAGCGGAACGACATCACAGTTGAATTTTTCGTGCACGTCATTCATGGCACCAAAGAAATCAGCACCAACGCGGTCCATTTTGTTAACAAAACAGATACGGGGAACGGAAAATTCATCTGCCTGTTTCCATACGGTTTCTGTCTGCGGCTGAACCCAACCCACTGCACAGATAACGGCAACGGCACCGTCAAGTACACGAAGGCTTCGTTCAACTTCTGCAGTAAAGTCTACGTGACCGGGTGTGTCAATGATGTTTATCTGATGACCTTTCCATTCAGTCGTAATGGCAGCAGAGGCAATGGTAATGCCGCGTTCCTGTTCCTGCTGCATAAAGTCCATGGTTGCTGCACCATCATCAATTTCACCGATTTTATGGATTTTTCCAGAATAATAGAGAATACGTTCTGTCGTTGTTGTCTTTCCGGCATCAATATGAGCCATGATACCGATGTTCCGCATGTTCTTGAGCATGTCTTTCTTCCTAAAAAAAATGTGAGTCCAATATATAGAAAAAAACAGAATTTCACAAGTACCTTGACAGTCAGTAACGGCTTGAATATACTGATTTTACCTGCTCGGTTAACTCAGCGGTAGAGTGCCACCTTCACACGGTGGAAGTCATTGGTTCAAATCCAATACCGAGTATTTTTTTCCCACATACTGTCAAAATCCTTTTTCATTTGCAAATTCACAAAACCGGGTGTATAATCAAAGTATGAAGAACATTACCATTACTTTACCCGATAACTCAACCATTACGGCTCAAGAACAGATTACTCCTGTAACGTTTATTTCTCGTTTCGGAGAATCAAACCGTCATATTCTGGCAGTTCTGGTCAACAACGAACTGTGGTCGTTAAACACGCCCATAAACGTAACGGCAACCGTTCAGCCGGTATATACAGACTCAAAGGAAGGAGCTGCCATTTACCGCCGCTCACTGTGCTTCCTTCTTGCAACCGCTGCACACCGCCTGTTTCCCGGAAGAAGACTGCTAGTCGGTCACAGTCTGGGACACGGCTACTACTATACGATTGATGGAGATCCGCTGACCGAAGCTCAGATTGCAGCCCTCAAGGAAGGAATGCAAAAACTGATTGACGCAGACTTACCCATAAACACGTCAGTTATTTCCTACAGTGAAGCCTGTGAACTTTTGGAAAAGCTGGGTCTGGTAGAAACCCGCAAACAGCTTAACTACCGCTCACCTGCACGCCTTAAGGTAAATGTACTCGAAGACTTTGCAGACCTGTATGTCGAACCGCTTGCAAGTTCAACCGGCAGCCTTAAAGTCTTTGATGTTGTTCCCTACCACGAAGGATTCTTACTCCGCTTCCCGGCAGGAAGAGAGCCCGACAAACTGGCACCGTTTGAAGATCAGCCCAAACTGTTTGAGATTTACCGCCAGTACAAGCAGTGGGGTCGCGAACAGGAAGTTACCTCTGCATCTTCGCTTAACCAGCTGATTCATGACCGTACAGTAAACCACTTTATAAACATTACCGAAACCCTGCAGGTAAAACGCATTGCAGAAATTGCAGACCAGATTCACGCACGCAAAGAAGCACGCGTTGTTTTAATTGCAGGACCGTCTTCTTCGGGTAAGACGACAACCAGTAAAAAGCTTGCACTGCAGCTTGAAGCGCTGGGATACCGTCCTAAAGTCATAAGCCTTGACTGCTACTATGTTGGCCGAGAGCAGACTCCCAAAGACGAAAACGGAAACTACGACTACGAATGCCTTGAAGCACTGGATGTTGAACTTCTGAATAAAAACCTTCTGGACATGTTTGCCGGAAAAACAGTAGAGATCCCCAGTTACGACTTCCACTCAGGTTCGCGTTACTTTAAGGGCAACACCATGACGCTTGCAAAGAACGACATTCTGGTTATGGAAGGTATTCACGGCTTAAACGACAAGCTTACTCCGCTTATTGATGCAGACAAGAAGTTCAAGATTTATCTTTCTGCACTGACACAGCTTAACCTTGACGATCACAACCGCATTGCAACCAGCGACAACCGCCTTATCCGCCGCATAGTACGCGACTCAAACTTCCGCGGAAAGAGTGCTGCTGACACCATAGGCATGTGGGATAATGTTCAGAAAGGTGAACGCCTGCACATCTTCCCGTTCCAGAACAATGCAGATGCAATGTTAAACACTGCACTTGATTACGAAATTCCCGTACTGAAAGTGTATGCAGATCCATTGCTGCGCTGTGTTACTCCGCTGCAGAAAGAATATGCAGAAGCAAGCCGGCTTTTGAATTTCTTAAGCTACTTCTCTACGATTCCTGCAACAGCAGTACCTGATCAGTCTATTATCCGTGAGTTTATAGGCGGTTCAGCATTTAAATACTAGCGTTTATTGAAAGCTGCGGTGACAACATCGTCGGTCGCCTTCTCTTCCTGAGCAAGGCGTTCTTTCTTCCACTGAGAAAGCTTTGTTTCCCGCAGTTTTTCAAGAACCTTCACTTTTTTCATTGCTTCCCGGACAACTTCGCGTTTTTGTTCTGCTACAAGCTGAGCCTGTGCCATCTGTTCAAACAATTCTTCCTGGCGGTTATCCAGAAATTGAAAATACGTCTGTGTCTGTGCATACAGATTAAAATCATCAGCTACTGCATCTGTTGATCTGGTAACGGAAACACGGGATGCTGCAATGGCATCAAGTTCATTCTGAATGCGTGCAATTTCTGCATTTGCTTTTCCCAGCTCCAGTTCTGCCTGATCCTGTTCAAAGTTTCTGAGATCAAGAATCTTCTGCATGGAAAAAACGAATTTTTTCATTCAGCGTTATTCTTCTGTTCTTCTGCAAGCTGAGCACTGGTGCGTCTGTACGATGCAGGTTTGTCTACATATTCTTCTTCAGGAATTTCAATATCGCTTACTGCTGAAAGTTTTTGCAGTGTCTGTTCTATAGTGCAGGCTTCGTATTCTTCCTGACACAGAAATTCTTCGATTGCAGCATGTTTGTCTATGGCCTCATCTACCTCGGGAGAGTTTCCTTTCTGATATACACCGGCAACAATCATTTCTTCCTGTTCAGCATATGTTGCCATCCACCGGCGGACTTTTGTTGCAGCCTTAAGGCTCTGCTGACCGGTAACGCGTTTAGAAAGACGGCTAATACTCTGCAGAACATCAATTGCAGGATAATGCTGTTTTTGTGCTAGAGAACGGCTGAGCACAATATGACCGTCAATTGTTCCGCGCACTTTGTCGGTAATGGGTTCATCCATATCATCACCGTCGACAAGGACAGTATAGAATGCGGTAATAGAACCTTTTGCATTTGTTCCCGGACGTTCCAGAAGTTTAGGCAGCATGTCAAACACACTGGGAGGATATCCTCTCTGAGCAGGCGGCTCTCCATTGGTAAGACCGATTTCTCGCTGAGCATGAGCAAAACGAGTAAGGCTGTCAAACATAAGCATAACGTCTTTACCCTGATCACGGAAATATTCTGCAACAGCGGTGGTAACGTATGCGGCCCGTAAACGTGCAATTGACGGCTGATCCCCAGTCGCAGCAATGACAACTGAACGCTTAAGGCCTTCGGGTCCCAGATCGCGTTTTATAAAATCCATAACTTCACGGCCACGTTCACCAACAAGACCGATTACATTTATGTCTGCATTGGTATTGCGGGCAATCATACCGATGATGGTACTTTTACCTACACCACTTCCTGCAAAGATTCCCATACGCTGACCGCAGCCTACCGTAAGCAGAGAGTCAATTGCTCTGACTCCGGTAATAATTCGTTTATCAATATCACGCCTTTCCAGCGGATTTGGAGGAGAAGCAATAGCAGGATAATAGGTTTCGGGAATGATTTCTCCCTTACCGTCGTACGGCTTACCGGTTGCATCAATGACACGTCCTAACAGAGCAGGTCCAACACCAACTTCAAGCACATGTCCGCTTCCAATAACTTCATCGCCGTACTCTATGCCTTTAGTTTCACCGTAGACCATAAGGTTAACGGTTGAACCTTCAAGTCCAACCACTTCAGCAAGCACTGATGTTTTTGAGCTTTGGATTTTTATAGTACAGATTTCACCAATGATTGCACGGGGACCATGACTCTGCACCAGCATACCTTTTACAGCGGTAACAGTTCCCGTGTATTTTATGGGGTCTACATCCTGAATGTTGTGAATGTATTTGTCGAAGAACGCGCTCACTGCATCCTCCGTTACGCTTCTGCAGTCAACATATCAGATTTGCTGATAGACTTAATGGGAGCAACCTCAAGCACTTTAGATTCAATCTCTGAAAGCTGAGAAGAAATGCGTGCATCAATAGCACCAAAGTCGGTTTCAACAATACAGCCGCCTTTTTCTACAGAAGTATCTTCTACAACTGTAATTGCTTTTACGCTTTCTACTTCGCGAATAAAATCTTTTATGTGTGCCGTCGTAAGCTGAACATCTGCAAGGTTAACTTTAAGAACAATCTCTCCGCGTCCGCGCACTTTCTTAAGCGCCTGAACAACATTGGAAAGAATAACGCTTTTCTGATTTTCACTCAAAATCTTGACGACCTTACGTGTCATCAAAAGTACCAGTTCAACAATCTGCTGTTCGGTTGAATCAAGAATATCCTGACGTTTGGCACCAACTGCTTCAACCATTGTATGAAGCCGTTTTACCAGACGTTCTGCTTCTTCGTAGCCCTCTGCATAGCCTTTGTCGCGTCCCTGAGTAAGACCGTCTTCTTCTGCCTTGTGCAATACAGACTGCGCTTCACTTTTTGCATCTGCAAGGATTTTCTGTGCCTTTGCTTCCGCTTCTGCAATAATGTCTGCAGCCTGTTTTTCTGCATCGTTTTTGATTACCTGAGCCTGGTCAGTCTGTTTTTTTACAATTCCAAACGCAGCCTCTTCTGCTTTTTTTACGACAGCATCAGCCTGTTCCTGCGCTTTTGAAATAAGGTCTGCCTTATCAACTTCCCACTGCTTTTTAAATTCTTCTGCTTCACGGCGAAGGTCATCTGCAGTAGGTCCTGTATATTCAGGAATCTCATCTTCTACTTCTTCAACTGGAGGAGCAAATTCCCGCGCAAGCTTGAGGAGAATCTTATCCTCTTTTGCGGTAACCTGGTTAGCTCTAAAAACACTTTGTGCCATACGCAGAAAACTCCTACACTATTTTTTCCATTTTATACTATCATCTCGTCGTCGTCGCCACCAAGGGCAAGATTGCCCGCCTGCAACGCAGAACAATCTGTCTCTATGGTTACCGGATGATGTAATTACACTATCATTTCATCATCGCCACCGCGGGCAATGACAACTTCACCGGAGTCTTCGAGGCGGCGGATGGTTGAAACGATCTTCTGCTGAGCTTCTTCAACATCCTTAAGACGCACGGGACCCATGAACTCCATGTCTTCCTTTAACATACCTGCAGCACGCTTTGACATGTTGCGGAAGATTTTGTCCTGAACTTCTGCATCGACACTCTTGAGTGCCTTTGCAAGTTCCTGCTGGTCGACTTCGCGCAGAACTTTCTGAATTGCACGGTCGTCGAGCATAACGATATCTTCGAAAACGAACATTCGTTTTTTGATTTCTTCTGCAAGTTCCGGATCGTCTTCTTCCAGAGTTTCGATAATGGATTTTTCAGAAGAACGGTCAACAAGGTTAAGGATTTCAACGATAGAGTCAACACCACCTGCTGCCGTGTAGTCTTCGCTTGACAGTGTAGACAGTTTCTTTTCAAGAACGCGTTCAACTTCACGAAGAACATCAGGAGATGTACGGTCCATGGTTGCAAGACGTTTTGAAACTTCAGGCTGAATATCCTGCGGCAAGTTCTGCAGAATAACTGCTGCTTTTGCAGGCTCCAAGTATGCAAGAATCAACGCAATAGTCTGCGGATATTCCTGCTGCACGAAGTTGAGCAAGTGTGCAGGGTCTGTACGACGAATAAAGTCAAACGGACGAACCTGAAGGCTTGAAGTAAGCCTGTTGATAATATCGATTGCTTTCTGGCTTCCCAAAGATTTTTCAAGCAATTCACGGGCATAATCAATACCACCAGAGGTGATAAAGTTCTGTGCCTGCATCAATTCCTGGAATTCTTCAAGAACCTGATCTTTAAAATCTGCATCAACCGTTTCAAGACGGGCAATTTCAAAGGTAAGGGTTTCTACTTCATCTTCGCGCAAGTGCTTCATTATTTCTGAAGACACATCGCTTCCTAACGAAACAAGGAAGATAGCGGCTTTCTGTCGGCCAGTCAGACTCTTGTAGTCTTTTACGCCACCCTTTTTGCGTCCGCCTGAGTGACCAGATTTTTCTGCTGCATCTGCCATCTGCTATTCCTCCATAAGCCATGTTCGAATAAGCATGGCAACATCTTCGGGATGCTCTTTTGCGAGCGCGATTGCATTTTCCTGCAGTTCTGCACGACGACGTTCTTCGACTGACATGGTAACTTCCACGCCCTGTTCTTTTGCGTCCCACAGAGCCTGTTCACGTTCTGCCTGCTGTTTACGAAGCAGTTCTTCTTCCTTAAGTCTGCGACGTCTTTCAAGTTCACGTGAAATAAAGCGTACCAGAATAAACAGAATAAGTACTGCCGCAACACCAATCAGAGAGAACAGTATTGCATTACGTGTACGCTGAGCTTTACGATATGCTTCATCTTCTGCAGCAAATTCTGCAGAACGGTCAAAGGCAATGTTGGTAACCGTAACAATATCGCCGCGGTCTTTGTTGTAACCGATTGCACCCTGCACCAGCTGAGTAATCTGAGCAAGGTCTGCTTCTGAAACCGGAGTGTAAGCACGTTCAAATGAACCGCTTTCTGTCATTACCGGATTTCCTTTTTCGTCATACACTTTGCGCCAGGTTCCGTCAACGTTCACAGAAACAGTTACACGGTCAATCGAGGGGGATTCAACCGTAGCAGAGTTTATCTGTCCGATAGCATAATTACGTTTAACACCTGACTGTGTTGTCTGACTGATCATGTTAGACATATCACTTATAACCGGAGGATTCTGTCCTGAAGTTCCTGCAGGTCCTTCGGGATTGTAACCGGTTCCCGTTTCTGTTATGTCTACGGTCTCTTCTGAAACCAATGCTGATTCACGGATATCGCTGTCATCGTAAGAAGTATCTTTGTTGTCTTCCTTCATGACAAACGGAGTGTATTTAAGTTCCGTGCTCTGACGTTCAGACATATCCATATCGATTTTCATGTTTGCAATGCGGACACGGTTGTCGGTATAGATAGCGCGCAGGGCATCAAGCACCTGGCTGGAATATTGCGTTTCAAGTTTAAGAATAAGGCGCTGCTGTTTCTGAATATTTGTCAGACGGTCAGCTTCTGCCATTCCTTCCCAGTCATTGATTTCTTCGTTAGTTGAACCGTCAACGATTGAAAGATTTTCTTCGGTAAGACCTTCAACACTGGTCATAATCAAATGCTGAATTCCTTTTACCTGAGAACTCTTGGTAAGCACATCGGAATTGGGTTCTGCGTACAAAATGACACTTGCCGTTACCGGACGCTGTTCACTGCGGAACAATGTTTCATCAGGAAGAACCAGTTTTACTTCTGCACGTGCAATGCCGGACAGCTGTTCAAGATGTTCTTTTACGGCAGCCTGCGTAACACGGAGCCACTTGGTTTTATCATCAAAGTCGTTGCGTGACCATGAGGTTGTATCAAGCAGCGAGTATACATCAACATTCGTAGGCTCGTATCCTTCAGCAATAAGCTGAGAGCGGTACCGGGCAGCAGTTGCTCTGTCTTTTACGGAAATATATCCGTCAGATGAGACATACACCTCTACATTGTCTTTTTCAAGGCGAGAGATAATGCGTGAACGCTGAACTTCATCAGTAACCGGCTGGTTGTACAGTCGGACTGTGTCAGGTTTTGCAGAAAGCGTTGCCAGAAGAACAATTGCCACAATGATAACAACGACAATTGCACCCAGAATGAGCTTCTGTACGATGCTCCACTTCTGCCACATTTCTTTAAGGTTTTGAGCAGTTTTTTTAAACCATTCGTTCATCTTCCCCTCCCGAGAACGAACTAACAGAGAATTGCCAGCGCATATTTCCCACCGTATGCAGCCGGTTGTATTTAGGGAAGCATTTTAGAATACCCATCAGATTCAGAAAAAAATGCATAGTATCCCCTAAATTCTACACTATTGTAGCACACAATGTAAAATTTGAAAAGCCCTAAATGCAGTTTTTTTTAAGAAAATTAACGGGTTGTTGACAGTTCGTTCCATCCGGAGATAATGCGGTCAATAACGGTCTGTGCAAGGCTGAGTGACATCTGAGCTTTTGCCATTGCAGTCGTTACGTCATGAATATCAATGTCTTCTTCGCCGGTAAGGATTTTTTCACTCATCTTGGAAGATTCCAGCTGCTGAGCATTCATCTGATCCATTGCAGAAAGCAGAAAGTTTTCGAAGTCTGATTTTTTCTTTGTTGATTTTGTTTCTGAAGTACTGTTTCCCGGTTGAACTGATGTAAGCGGTGCAGTACCGATGTGAGCCGGGTCTGTACGCGTCAGTTCCATAGTGCTGGTCAGAAAGTTCATGTTCATATTGTTCCCCCTGGGTTCCACCCTATAAGAATTCTAACGCTTTACGCAGAATAATGCAAGCCTTTAACACAAAGGCGGCAAGGATGCCGCCCTGTCTCTACTTAGTTTTAGCTTCCAATCTGTAAAGCGGCACTGAACATTTCCTTACTGCCCTGAATAACAGAAGCATTTGCTTCGTATGCACGACTGGCAGAAATCATGTCTACCATTTCGTTAACGATATTTACGTTCGGATATTCGACATATCCTTTGTTCGGGCCTGACTGAATTGCATCCGGATGACCGGGATCGTATACCATGCGGCCCTGTGTTGTATCAGAAGTAATGGTCTTTACGCGCACGCCCTGACCGGGACCGTTGTCGTGGCTTGAAAGCACAAACGGTGAGCGCAGAACAGGATGCTCTGACGCGGCAGGTTCAACGATAACTGTCTTTTTGCGGTATGGACCACCTTCCTGAGTGCGTGTCGTAGATGCATTTGCAATGTTATCTGCAATAACATCCTGACGGGTGCGTTCCATGCTCATTCCTGATGCTGCAATGTTTATACTTGTAAAAAGTCCCATATATTACCCCTTACCTTTTACCCTAATTTCTGCATTGCTGTCTTGACCTGAGAGAACTCAAAGTTTTCCAGTCTGGTCAACAGTTCATATTCCATCTGAAGCTGAACAATGTTCATTGCTTCTTCTTCTGCGTCTACATTATTGCCGTTTGCGTCTGAGGTTGTAAGAAAGTCAGTTACGCGGCGGGGCTCTACGTCACGCCAGTCTTTAGGCTGAGTGCTCTGGATGTGGCGGGGATCAGTAGTAGTCATGTGGAATGCTTCGTGGTCGTTGTCACGGCTCTTGAAGGCACGTGCCAGTTCGCTTTCAAAGTTAACGTACTGCTTTTTGTAGTTAGGAGTCTCGCTGTTAGCAAGATTGTTAGACGAAACCTGATAGCGTAAAGTGGTTACGTCCAGTGCCCGGTGGAGTAAATCAACTGAATTAACAAAACTATTCATTCCCATACTTCATTTTTCGGAATATGGGAAAAAAAGTTTAGTAAAATTGCACCCTCTAAAACAAGGGCGGCAAGGAGGCCGCCTCACACTCTTATCTCCATGTACTGCAAGAACTTCGCAAGAAGTTCTTGCGCAAAGCAAATGACATGGAAGTCATTTGCTTTGCAGGGAAGCAATTTTCACAATATGTATTTTTCCAAGTCCTGGTCCTGAACGATATTCTTGAGTTTTTCGTCCACGTAGGCACGGTCTATGGTAATGGTTTCGCCCTTATGGGTATCTGCGTCAAAGCTCAATTCTTCCAGAACGGTTTCCATAATGGTATGCAGGCGGCGCGCACCAATGTTTTCTGCACGAGAGTTTACATCCTGTGCAATAAAGGCCATGCGTTCAATGGCTTCATCGGCAAACACCAGCTTTACACCCTCTGTTGCAAGCAGTGCTTCATACTGACGCACCAGAGCATTCTTTGGTTCGGTAAGGATGCGCTTAAAGTCTTCCTTGCTCAGGGCTTCCAGCTCTACACGCAGCGGGAAACGTCCCTGCAGTTCGGGAATAAGGTCACTGGGGGCTGCAACGCTAAAGGCACCTGCACCAATGAACAGAATATGAGTTGTGTTTACCACACCCCACTTAGTATTTACATCACTTCCTTCAACAATAGGAAGAATATCACGCTGAACACCTTCGCGGCTTACGTCCTGACCACGGCTTTCTCCGTGAACGGCAATTTTATCAATTTCATCAATAAAGATAATACCGCTCTGCTCTACACGGTGACAGGCTTCATCTGCAACCTTATCACGGTCTGTCATGCGTTCCAGGTTCTGTTCCATCAGAATCTGACGGGCTTCACGAACGGTTACGGTTTTACGGCGCGAATGACCGCCGCTGAACATTTCCTGCAGGCTGCTTACGGCCTGTTCTATATCTTCAGGGTTACCGCCCATCATGCTCATGCCGTCAAAGCGGGGTGTCTGCTGAACCGTAAGTTCTACCGTGCGGTCTTCCAGCTTTCCTTCGCGCAGCATCTGACGGAATTTTTCGCGTGTGGAATTGTCGGCAGCATCTTTTGCTTCATCCTGTTCAACCGGCTGTTCTGCGGCAGTTTCATTCTGTTCTGAAGACTGAGTATTGTCAGCTCCTTCTACCGGCTTACCCATACCGTCTATGCGGATAACACTACCCTGTACCGGGCTTCCTTCGCCAAAAATGTTACCCAGAATGCGGATATTAGGCTTTGCACCGGCGGGTTTAACAGGCTTTTTCTTAGGAGAAGATCCGGGAAGCAGCAGGTCAAGCAGACCTTCTTCGACTGCAGGTTCTGCCTTAGCACGCAGTTTTTCCTGTGTTTCTGCCTTAACCATGTTGTATCCCACAGCCATAAGGTCGCGCACCATGCTTTCTACATCGCGTCCCACATAGCCTACTTCGGTATACTTGGTAGCTTCTACTTTAAGGAAGGGAGCACCGCACAGTTTTGCAAGGCGACGGGCAATTTCCGTTTTACCAACACCAGTCGGACCTATCATGAGGATATTTTTGGGTGCAACTTCGTCACGGATTTCTTCCGGCAGCTGAATGCGTCTCTGGCGGTTACGGAGTGCAACTGCAACATGACGCTTGGCACGAGCCTGTCCGATGATATAGGTATCCAGCTGACTGACAATCTGACTGGGGGTAAGGCCTTCGGGGGAACCGAGCACTTTAACTTCGTTAGATTCCATGATTACAGTTCCTCCAGCGTAATGTGTCCGTTTGTATAAATACAGATGTTACCTGCGATTTTGAGTGACTTTTCGGCAATTTCCTTTGCAGAAAGAGAACTTGATTCCATATAGGCAAGAGCTGCAGCATACGCATAGTTTCCGCCGGAACCAATGGCAAGAATGTCGTTTTCCGGCTCAATGACATCTCCAGAACCGCTGATAAGCAGAATTTTGCTTGCATCGGCAACCAAAAGCAGTGCATCCAGTTTACTCATAGTGCGGTCTGTACGCCATGCCTTTGCCAGTTCAACGGCAGAACGGGTTAAATCTCCGTTAAATTCCTTAAGACGGGCTTCAAATTTATCAAAAAGCGTAAACGCATCAGCTGTAGCACCAGCAAATCCGGTAAGCACTTTTCCATCGTAAATACGACGTACTTTACGGGCGTTACCCTTCATAACTGTATTGCCCATTGTAACCTGACCGTCACCGGCCATTGCAACCTTTCCGTTACGGCGCACCGCAATAACTGTGGTACTCCTGATTTTTTCACCTTGTTCCATGGTTCTAATATAGCAAAAAAATGCTGAATCGCATAGTCAGCAGAGAAGATTTTTGAATTTTACAAATCCGGAATCATAGTTTATAATTAAAGACATGGCTATAGACGTTAAAATCATCAATGTTTTTCTTACTGAAGGAATGAACACGTTTAAACAGATGTTCGATATTGAAACAACCAACAAGGAACCGCATCTTCTGGACATTCATGCCGGACATCCGTGGGAAATTTCGGGACTTTTGGGTGTTACCGGAAACATAAAGGGCATTGTTGCCTTCCGCCTGCACAAAACGCTTGCAAATAAAATGCTTGAACGCTCAGGCTTAAGCTGCAGACCAGAAGATTACGAAGAAATGGCTATCGGTCTGGTAAGTGAATTTACCAACATCATTTCAGGACATTCAGTTTCTGCCCTCACCGAATACGACTTAGAGATTTCTCCCCCATTCTGCGTTACCGGACACAATCACGAAATTGCATGGCCCAGAAACTACCCCGTTGTCGCCATTCCGTTTACAACACAGTTTGGTCCGTTTGAAGTAGACGTATGCTTTAAGTAACTACCAGTCAACGCACAGACCGGGAGCAATACCGATATTGTAGGGATTGTTTGTTCCGATCCAGTTTGCATTTGTTTTTCCTACGACAGTGCAGACATTCCATTTATCGCCGCCCTTGTTCGTACGCGTCCAGTAGGGACCGACTCCTGAGGTCTCATGATCCACATACCGTGCACGGGCATAATCGGTTACGAGCCGGAGTCGCGTCTGATCTTCGGTGACATTACTCATAAAACCGTAATTATTATTTGTTAATTCACCCCAGCTTAAAAGGAATACTTTTGCAACCGGCGTAAGGCTGTCAGACAATTCTGAGTCGACAATTCTCTGTCTTTCTGCATCGTCAAATGCCGTCATCAGGAAAACATTTATTAGATGAGTCTGTATGTCAGACGGGCGGGTATTTGCATCAAGAATTTTCTCCGTAAAGAAGAACTGTTTTCCCGTATCATTATAATTCGTTGTAAGCACACGCCACAGGATGGGTTCAACCTTAAAATAGTAGTCCTGACCCGAAACTATTGCAGTACCATCAGAGAAAAATCTATCATCATCCCGCGGATTTGCAGTATGTTTATAATACCAGCAGCCATCTGATCCTAAACAGTACGTAAAACTACCCTGCGTCCGGGTCACCGTTTCATCAACTGATACATCTGGAGCTTTTATAGTCTGAGGCCATTCACCAAACGACACATACGTTGCAGAAGTTCCTGCAGTACCATTTGTTCCCGCAGGAAGCAGAACAGGCTCGTTAGCATCAGCTGACAGACAGGTCAAATTGAAATTTGCACTGTGCGGAAGTCCGAGGTAGGTTGCCGTCAGTTTAAGTGTATATATATCTTCCAGATCCTGTGCAGGAACCGTTACTTTTAGTCCGTCTGCAGTAGAAGTAACAGTCAGGTCGCTTATCTTACGGTTTCCGATGTAAAGTGCAGCAGTCCAGG
>CACXCG010000009.1 GCA_902766125.1 uncultured Spirochaetaceae bacterium
ATCTTACCAACTTCTGCAGCGTTGATTGTAGAAGCAGCAGTGATTTCTGAACCTACGATAGATCCAAGGAATACACCGTGGTTCCAGCTGCGTGCCTGATGTACCAGAGGAACAGTAGAGGGGCGGCGTCCACCAAAGAGAATTGCGCTGATGGGTACACCTTCAGGATTTTCCCACTCAGGAGCAATACAAGGACACTGACTAGCAGGTGCAGTAAAGCGTGCGTTGGGGTGAGCCATTTCTTCGCCCTTAGGACTCTTGTCTTTTGCAGGTGCGGGGCGCTTGTTGCCTTTCCAGTCAACCAGTTCACCCTTTGCAGGATAACCAATTCCTTCCCACCAAACATCTCCGTCTTCAGTAAGAGCACAGTTGGTGTAGATGGTATTCTTTTCTGCAGAAATAAGAGCGTTCTTGTTTGATTCTGCGCTTGTTCCGGGAGCAACACCAAAGAATCCAGCTTCGGGGTTGATAGCGTACAGGCGTCCGTCTTTTCCAAACTTCATCCATGCAATGTCATCGCCAACAGTTTCAACCTTCCATCCGGGGATAGTAGGAATAAGCATAGCCAGGTTTGTCTTTCCACAAGCAGAGGGGAATGCACCGGTTACATACTTAACTTTTCCTTCGGGGTTAGTCAGCTTAAGGATGAGCATGTGTTCTGCAAGCCAGCCTTCGTCGCGTGCAATAACGGTTGCAATACGCAGAGCAAAGCATTTCTTACCCAGAAGAGCGTTTCCGCCGTAACCAGAACCGTAAGACCAGATAAGGTGTTCTTCGGGGAACTGGCTGATGTATTTCTGCTCAACAGGAGCACAAGCCCAAACACCGTTGTCTTTTGCACCGTTGTTGAGCGGTTTACCTACAGAGTGCAGACAGGGAACAAATTCTGCATTTGCATCTGCATTCAGGATGTCCAGAACTTTCTTTCCTGCGCGGGTCATGATGTCCATGTTAAGAACAACGTATTCAGAGTCAGTAATTTCAACACCGTTCTTAGAGATGGGAGAACCAAGCGGGCCCATGCAGAATGCCTGAACGTACATGGTGCGTCCGTGCATACAGCCTTTGTACAGTCCCTTCATGGTAGCCTTGAGCTCTTTGGGATCAATCCAGTTGTTGGTAGGACCAGCATCGTCCTGTTTTACTGATGAAATGAAGGTGCGTTTTTCAACACGTGCAACGTCTGACGGGTCAGAGCGGAACAGGTAGCTGTTAGGCTTTTTTGCAAGCGGAGTTGCAAGACCTTCGTCTACGCACTTTTTCATAAGGCGGTCATATTCTTCTTTTGAACCGTCTACTACAACAACATTGTCAGGTTCGCACATATCAATGCATTCCTGAACCCATGCCTTGATTTTGGGATGTTTGATGTCATCAAGAGTCATGCTCATACAAATACTCCTCTGTCTTTTAGGAACGGAACTACGAAACAGCCTGTGTAACGACGTACGGATTCTGTTTTCCGTTCGGATTCCCTACATGCACTAATATATAGAAAAAGATGTGTTTTTACAAGGGGGAGCGGTTTTGGCTTTTGAAGACCTGCAGTTGTCTGAAACGTTATTTTGGGGTATAGTGGCGTTTATGAATTTCTACTGCATTTGGGTTCAGACCGGCAAAGAAGATGCATATATAAGGGAAATGTACGACACTTTGCGTGGTCTTGAAAATGCTCCCGACTTTGAACTGTATTTTTTCAAAAAAGAAATGCGCCTTAAAAACGGAAAAGAATATATGGAATCTTTTTTTCCAGGCTATGTTTTTCTTAAAACTTCTGAAAGCGACATACAAAAATTACTTGTTTTTAAACAAGGTAAAGGTTTTGTTCGTTTTCTGCCCCAAACAAAAGATGCCCAGCCCTTAAGTCAAAACGATGTCGAAATAATTCAGTCTATACTCAAATTTGGTTCAACCATAGGAATTGTTCATGTCGATTTTAACGAAGATGACCGCATTGTTATTTTAGATGGTCCTTTCAAAGACTTCCGCGGAAAAGTTATAGCCGTAAACCGCCGCAACAAAAGAGTAAATGTTCAATTTGATTTTATGAATGGCCTTAAAGTCGTCGGCCTTACCTACGAAGTGGTAAAACGGGTGTAAATTCCCTAAAAAATTGCTGAAAATCCCCAAAAATCGCTCTGCTTGCCGTAACTACCGTTTTGTGATACCATTTTACGATTAAAGACCGTCATTTCAGGCTCGGAGCTTGGTTCAAGCACGAACACCGGGTGTCGCAAAATGTCTCCTTTTTTGGCTGTGTTTTTTTTAAGGAAAGCACAGACGGGGGAGAGGTGTCTTTAAATGAGTAACAATGTCTTCTACTTCAAGAACTGCGCAATCACTAAAGAATATATTTTCCGGCATAGGCTCTCAGCTTTTTTTAACGATAATTTCGTTTTATACTACGCGAATTATCAAACTGTCGCTCGGCTTCGAGTATCTGGGTCTAAATGGTGTATTCGGCAATGTCATTTCGCTTCTGTCGCTGACGGAATTGGGTATAGGAACGGCAATTGTTTTTGCCCTGTACAAACCGCTTGCAGAAAATGATACGGAATTAATCTGTTCACTTATGCGTTTTTACCGTAACGCATATCGGATTATTGCAGCGGTAGTATTTTCAATCGGCTTACTGCTGCTT
The DNA here is from genome assembly GCA_902766125.1 of uncultured Spirochaetaceae bacterium. GTDB lineage: Bacteria > Spirochaetota > Spirochaetia > Treponematales > Treponemataceae > Treponema_D. The sequence goes on from CACXCG010000009.1 coordinate 2,642, forward strand.
CCATTCTTAAAACTGTTTGTTCATACGACCCTGTCTATTGATTATGTACGGATATCGTTTCTGCTGTTTGTAGTTAATTCTGCACTTTCGTATTTACTTTCATATAAAAGAAACCTGATTTATGCAGATCAGAAAAATTATATAATTACGCTCTACAGCCTTACTTTTTCCTTTGTTTCAAAAATCGGGCAACTGGTTGTCTTTTCCATAACAAAAAACTATCTGCTGTATCTGTGCGTTACCATAGTGTGTACGGTTGGATTAAACCTTCTGCTTTCCTGGAAGGCAGATCAGATGTATCCGTTCCTGAATAAAACAGATGTATCGCCGCTTTCTTCAGATATAAAGTCAATGCTTATTACCAAAGTGAAGGCGGTTTTTCTTCACTCCATCGGAAGTAAAGTTGTTTTTGCAACAGATAACATTCTGATTGCCTATTTTTTAGGGGTTGCGACAGTTGGAAAATATACTGCGTACATGACTATTGTTACTTTTATTTCTTCTTTGACGCAGCAGTTTTTGAGCGGAATAACCTCCAGTGTGGGAAACTATATAGTCGAGCATAATACACAGGAACGGTATGACCTGTTCAGAAAGATTGAATTTGCAAGCACAATTCTTTCTATATTTTCCTGTGTCTGTCTTGCGGTTCTGCTGAACCCGTTTATATCGTGGTGGTTAGGTTCTGATACGCTTCTTTCGCAGGAGACTGTGTATCTTCTGGTGCTGAGTAACTGGATAATTTTTATAAGACGTCCGGTGTATACGGTAAAGAGTGCCGCAGGATTATTTGAGCAGGATAAATATGCGCCCTTAGTCGAAAGCGTTATAAATCTTTTAGCTTCCTGTGTTCTGGTTCAGTTTATAGGTCTTCCCGGCATTATTTTAGGAACCATTATAGGGGAAGTAGCGGTTCCTTTGTGGGTAGGGGCCCGCGTTATATATACGCATTTGTTCAACAGAAAGTCGTATGAGTTTTTACTTCGGGTAATTATGTATTTACTTATTACAGTTGCGCTGACTGCCTGTATTCAATATGTAAACAGTAAACTGTATGTCTATAATGATACGGTGACACTGCTGCTTTATTTTGTAACAGCTATAGTAATCTGTGCTGTCGCTGAGGTTCTTTTCTTTTTTAAGAGTCTGTACTTTAAGTACTTTATAGATGCATTTTTTAAGAGAAAAATATGATACAAAGAATATCTCTGAAGCGGGAAAGATATGCAGAAATTCTTGCAAAGCGTCCGGTTCCTCCCTGGGTAAATGAAATTCCTGAAGGTGATTTTATTTCTCCGTATCCCACCTACAAAAATGGACAGTGTTTAGATCGTTTTGAAAAGAAGTCGTTTTCAATTTCCTTCAAAAAAGAGTTGAAATACTATGTGTTTGATCCAACGTTACACGGTTTTTCAAAGGACGGTGTGTACCCGGTTTTGACTTTTTTTCATGGAACAAACAATTCTTTTGTTGGGGATTTGTGCATTAATTTTACGGGAGCTGAACTGTTTGCGTCTGATGATTATCAGGCTTCTATGGGCGGGGCATATATTATAGTTCCCATAGCCAATGAGTATAGAAATGCTGCGTGGCACATAAAAACATTTTTGCTGAAGGTGCAAAGACGGTTTTCCCTCACAAAAAAAATTCCAGAACCGGTAAAAAATCTTATCGTTCGAATCCTTAACAAAATAATCAATAACAGAAGGCTTAGGGGAAGAACAAAAGGGACCTGGAGTCAGAAATATGCAAAGCCAGTTCATTCGTTGCTTTCAGAGGTGATTGCTGGTTTTGGAAAAAGTGCGGGGCCTGTATTTCTTTTGGGTAATTCTGTTGGAGGAGCATTCCTTCTTAAACTTATGGAAACCTATCCTGATGCCTACGATGCAGCTGTTCCCTGCGGAAATTTATGTTTTGGTGACGGAACAGTCCTTGATAAAATTGATGAAAAGAATAAGTATCTTTTTTTTGCTCATGCCAAACGTGACGAACTGCACGGATATAAAGAATATGCACCATGGCTGGACAGACTTCAGAAGATGAAGCACTGTTTTTTGTATACACCAGAGTGGGTTAGAAATGGAGATAAAGGCATAGCCTCAATCGAGACAATCCCGGAACAGGGACAACACTGTCTTATCAATTCAATTCAGGCAAACCTTATGTTTGACGACGGAACTCCTATGGATGAACGGCTTCCTGACGGTATGACCGGCTGGATTAAACAAGTAACACAGGAAATTATTAATAGAAAATAAATATGAAATCAACTGCAATGACAAAGACTTCAAATAATTCAGACGTTCAATGGTCACAGGTTATTACCTCTAAGCGTAGGCTTCTGGACTTACACCTGCGCGATGTATGGCGGTACCGCGACCTTATCGGCATGTTCATTAAGCGTGACTTTGCCGTCAAATACAAGCAGACAATTTTAGGTCCGCTGTGGTATCTGGTGCAGCCGGTTATGTCCAGTATTATGTATGCGTTTGTGTTCGGTAACCTTGCCAACATCGGAACCGACGGCATACCGTACATGCTTTTTTACTACGGCGGAACCATGCTGTGGACCTTCTTTACTTCGTGTCTGACCGGGGCTGCAAACTGTTTTACGGTAAATGCCAATATATTCAGTAAAGTCTATTTTCCCCGGCTTACAGCTCCCATTGCAACATCTGTCGGTCATGTCATTCAGCTGGGAATACAGTTTGTACTGCTGATGATTTTCTATGTCTACTACTGGCTTACCGGTTCTCCCGTGCGTCCAACCTGGTATGCTCTTATGTTCCCGCTTCTTGTTATGTGGATAGGCATTATGGGAACAGGCTTTGGACTTATTGTTTCAAGCCTTACCACTAAGTACCGCGACTTAGGTCTTCTGTTAAGTTTTGGACTTTCGCTTGCCATGTATGCAACGCCTGTTGTCTATCCTTTGTCAGAAGCACCCACACAGTTTGCCTGGCTCTTTTATGTAAACCCCATGAGTGCACCCATTGAACTGTTCCGCATCTGGTTTTACGGGGCAGGTTTTGTTCCGCTTAATATGCTGCTCGTCAGTCTTGGAACAACGGCACTGTTTGCATTCTTTGGCTTAGTTCTTTTCTGCCGCAATGAACGCACGTTTGTTGATGTAATTTAGTTCTTGTCAGGAAAAAAATGATTAACGGTAATACGCTGCTTTCAAATATAGAAAATAAAATCAGAAAGCCTCAGATAAAAGACATTTTAGTTGTTCTGGCAGTCTTTCTGCTGCTTTCCATCCCTGCCGTTTGCATCGGCTTTTTTGAATCTGTTCAGGATAAATTGATTTCGCTCGGAGGAACTGTTCGGGGACACGAATTAGATGCAGTGTACTGGCATTATCTTCTTTCTGTATATTTTAAGTCGCTGTTTCAGTTTGCAGTCTGTTTTGTTGCCGTTGTATGTCTTCTTCATTTTTATCTTCCTTCCGCAGAAAAAACAAAAGTCAGACTGCTGTGGATTTTCTTTGCACTGTCTCTTTTGCTTAGTTTTATTACGGTTGTTTTTCATGAACAGTGGTACGACGAAGTGCATGCCTTTTATCTTGCACAGTCTAAGGGCTTGCGTTCTTTGTTTACGGAAATGGGTGTCGAGGGGCACTTCCTTCCATGGTTCTTTATTCTGCTGCCGTTTGCAAAACTGAATTTCCCGGTGCAAACTATCAGCTATATTTCCTGGATTATAAATGCAGTCACACTGCTTTTGTTTGCAAAAAAGGCTCCGTTTAATCCGTTTGTA
>CACXCG010000010.1 GCA_902766125.1 uncultured Spirochaetaceae bacterium
AACACAAACGAACAGCCGATTCCTGCAAGATGTGCAAGGGTTTCCCGTAATTCAGGATTTAAAGCCGGAAATAGTTTTTCAAGCACATAATTTGCAAGCAGAGAAACACCGAAGGTAACGGCAAGCCCGATGCAGGCAACCAGCGTAAACTTAACGAAGGTTACTCCCGTATTGCGTTCTTCTTTACCTTCAAACACAAATACATTTGAAAGCGCAAAGTTAACGATATGTCCTATCCAGTATGCAATAAAAACAGCAGCCGCAAAGGGGATCACTTTTGAAAGCAAAAAACGGCTTCCCACATTTACCAGCGTTGCGGCAAGCGCTGCTCCAAAATATAACAACACACGCTTCATTTTTTTCCACCGTACAGTTTTTTATGCCAGTTCCAGGCATGCATCATAATCTCATTTATGTCAGAATGTACTGGTTTCCAGCCGAGCACACGTTCGGCTTTTTTCATACTACCGATAAGTTCAGGCGGATCTCCCGGTCTTCGTTCTGTTTCTTTTACACAAAAATCTACACCCGTTACTTTCTTTGCAACATCAACAAGCTCATGAATAGAAACTCCGTTCGTTGTACCAAGATTAAGGAAAACACTTTCACCTCCGTCACGAAGGTATTCATAAGCTTTCAGGTGAGCGTCGGCAAGGTCTGCAACATGAATGTAATCGCGGATGCAGGTTCCGTCCCTTGTAGGATAGTCCGTTCCAAAAATGCAGATTTCTTTTCTTCTTCCGATTGCAGCATCAAGAATGCAGGGGATTATATGCGTTTCCGGCACATGCCATTCGCCAATCCTTGAGGAAGGGTCTGCACCGGCAGCATTAAAATACCGGAACACACAATACTGTAATCCGTAAGCAGAAGCATAGTCGCGGACTATACGTTCTATCATCAGTTTTGATGCACCGTAGGGATTTATGGGATTCTGTGCAGTCTCTTCGGTAACAGGCATTACAGAAGGCACACCGTAGGTTGCACAGGTTGAAGAAAAAATAAAATTCTTTACACCGTTACGTACCATTGCATCCAGAAGCGCAATTGTAGAAGCAACATTGTTGTTGTAATACTTAGACGGATTTGTTACGCTTTCGCCGACATACGCAAACGCAGCAAAATGAATTACCGCCTCAATTTTATTTTCTCTAAAAATCGTATCAAGCAGTGCACCATCAGAAATGTCGCCTTTGATAAACGTTCCGTTCAGAACCTGCTCTTTATGTCCGTACACAAGGTTATCAAGCACAATCGTGTCATAGCCATGTTCACCAAAAAGCAGATTTGTATGACTTCCGATGTAACCTGCACCACCTGTGATTAGAACGCTCACACTAATCCCCGTCCGATACAGTGAAGTTCAAATCCTTCTTTCTTCATAACTTTAGGATCATACTGATTGCGCCCGTCGTAAATAACCGGCTCTTTTAAAAGTGCCTTTACCTTTGCAAAATCCGGAGAGCGGAACTGCTTCCATTCGGTTACCAGAACAAGAGCATCTGCTCCGTTTAAGGCTGACCACATATCGCTTTCGTAGGAAATTGATTCTGAGGGAATATCCGAAAGATAGTGCTTTGCCATTTCATAAGCTTCCGGGTCATAGGCTTTGATTTTTGCACCGCGTTTAGCAAGTTCTGTTACCACAGTAATTGCAGGAGCTTCACGCATGTCATCTGTTTCCGGTTTGAAAGAAAGTCCCCAAAGTGCAAACGTCTTACCGGTTAAGTCTTCGCCGTATTTTTCGATGATACGCTCAGGAAGAATGTATTTCTGTTCATTATTAACATCTTCTACCGCAGTTGCAATTTTCATTTCAAGGCCGTTGCGCTTTCCTACGCTGATAAGTTCTTTAACATCTTTAGGGAAGCACGAACCGCCGTAACCGCAGGACGCATGCAGAAAAGACATACCGATCCGAGAATCTGTTCCGATTCCCTGTCTTACAGCACGCACATCACCGCCAACTTTGTCGCACAACTTTGCAATTTCATTCATAAAGCTGATGCGGGTTGCAAGCATGGCATTTGCTGCATACTTTGTAATTTCTGCAGATTTTATATCCGTACAGATAATGGGATGCTCGTTCATGGTAAACTGTTCGTACAGCTGCTTCATGATTGCCTGAGAACGGGCATTGTCACAGCCGATAACAACACGGTCAGGACGCATAAAATCGTTTACCGCAACACCTTCCTTTAAGAACTCTGGATTTGAAACCACATCAAATTCAATCCCCTGACTGTCGGTGCGGGTATCTAAAACCTTCTGTATTGAATCCCTAACTTTTTCTGAAGTACCGACAGGAACAGTCGACTTATCTACAACAATCGTGTAGCCGCACATATTCTTTGCAATACTTTCTGCTGCGGCAAGTACATAGCGGGTATCTGCAGAACCGTCTTCTCCGGGCGGAGTACCTACAGCAATAAAACAGATGTCAGAAGAAGGAATTGCCTGTGCATAGTCAGTAGTAAAATCAAGACGACCTTC
>CACXCG010000011.1 GCA_902766125.1 uncultured Spirochaetaceae bacterium
CCGGTCACATCATATGTTTTCCCATCATAATCAACCGTTGCCGGAATCGTTACTGCTGAATCCTTTCCCATGTAGGCCTTGTTATAGTATTTAACTACATATGCTTCGTCTCCGTATGCCTGATATGTAAAATCACCTGATGTAAACCGTCCGTAATCCGTATGGCTTATAGGATAGGTTGCATTAAACGTTTCATTCATCTCATCCCAGGTATGAGCATTGTGATAGTCAAAATTGTCTGTACTGTCACTGATCATGTATTCATGAGATTTCAGAAAGTATCTGTACTCTACATCATTATGGCCTGCATCCCAGGTCGAATCTGCCTCATACCACTTTCCGTCAACCTGTATGAGAAGCCATTCGTGAAACATTGCATCAGACGTGTATTCAATGCATCTGACTCCTACTTCCTTAAGCATCATTGCAGTAAGATCAGCAAATCCTGAACAGATTGCCCTGTGCTTGAACAGTGCACAGTGCGCAGTAGAAGCATAATTATACCAGTCGGAATTATCCGGTTCAAGCGCATCATAATCGTAAGAGACATTTTGCGTAATCCAGTCATATATTTTCTTTACTTTAACTATATCGCTGTCGTCTTCATTTATGCCAAGCCCATCGATAATTTCTGCCATTTTGCTGTAGCTTTCGTCAAACTGGGACAGATATGTCGTACCTTCAGGCGCATCTGGAGAAACGGTATCTTTATATTTAACATCATAGCAGATTCTTGACTTCTCAGCCGGAGTATTGTACCCTTCCGGAAAATCAAAGAGCGTGGGGTTTGAACCGCATCTGCAGAAGGCTTTTTCACCAATAGTTGATACCGAAGAAGGAATTTCAATCTCATTCAGACAGAAGCAGTCCTGAAATGCGCCCTGCCCGATTGTCTTTAACGTTGACGGAAGGCTTACCGAAGTCAGACTTTTAAGATTGTAAAAACAATAGTCGTCAAGTCCTCTCACACCCTCTCTTACGGTAACACGCGTAATTCTGTCTTTATATTCATCGTACTGTGTTGAATTGTAAAAACCTACATAAGTACCCGCATCGCTTTCAGGCCATATTTCAAGAGAATAGGTATCATGGCCGTCATCGTTTTTGACAATTTCACAGTTTACAAGAGCCTCTTTAAGGGTCTTTTTAGGCACCGGCTGCTTTACGAGGTCATTCTTGACAAGCCGTTTTTTATCAGCGTTTTGCTGAAGCTGTTTTTTCCTGATATTATCCTGAAGCTGTTTTTTCTGTGCGTCAGAATTAACCGTCTGGGCAAATGTCCCTGCAGGAACAAAGGTCAGCATCAGCGATATGATGGCAATGAATGCAATCAGTCTTTTTCTTAGATTCATATACTCCCCCATGATTTAATAATAAAGAATAATAAAAGACATGCCGGAAAAGTATTTAAACCGGCATGTCTGCAATGTCATAATCCAGTCTTTCCCACATGTTTATTATACCACACATGTAGAAAAAAGGACGGGAAAATTAGTTTGTATTCCTGATGCCATGTCCTTAATTAAGCTTGCAGAATCATCTGTAAAACATGACGGAACCCACAAGTGTAGGATGGTCAAGAACAAGTACATCCTCTCCGCTTACTCCTGAAGTAAGTATTTTGAATACAATCATCATGTCACCTGCGGCAGCAGCTGTCATCATGATAGAATAGAAAAGAATGAAGGCTGATCCTGTAATCACTGATAATACATACGGCACAATACCAAGAACGATAAGCGGCATCAGTGTGCCCAGAATGTACGGCCCTTTTTTCAAAGGAGTTTTAAGTGAACAGTACGGCGTCACATACTTTGCCATGAACCCGAAGGATACATCTTTCCAGTGGTTTTCGCTGAACATTGACCAGGTAAGTCCGTGCAGCAGCTCATGCAACACAGTGAGTGCAATAAACACTATGATTATAGTTAAAAGATTACCTCCCATCTTAAGCAGCAGGTCGGAGACTCCCGTAAATGCACCTTCATTAAATTTCAGAAATACAAATAAACCCAGCGCAAAAGCCAAAATCAAAACTGCAACCGAAAACACGTTTGCAACTATGATGCTTCCCGTAAGGTCCTTCTTTGTGTACCCCTGTTCTTCAAAGTCTGCGCAGATTTTTGTAAACTCCTCAAGTCTTTTAACTTCGTCCTGTGTAAGATTTCTTTTGTCTTCCATGTAAAACCATTCGCCTTTTAAATGCGTTTAGGCAGTTCGCTTTGACTGTTCATTTTTTACCAGTAATACTCAGTTATCAACCGTAACCGTGATCAATGTGTTCCCACAGTCCGTTTATGTCAGGTCTTGTCAGTGTCCATGTGAAACCTTCATATGTTTCACCGGGATTTAAAGCACCCTGGAAATCTTCAGGAACTTCAAACGTTGTTTCAAGAACTATGATTTTGTCAGTGTCAAATCCTCTGGTTTTTGCTTCCTGTTCAACAACGTCATCGCCTGCATATTTTACTTCCTTCAAAGTACATCCTTTGAAATTTTCACCAAAGTATTCCTGCATTACTTCGACAGCTGCCTGATATTCTTCATCACTGTAGATACTGGACTTAATGGCAGCTACGGAAGTCGCACTGCAGCCTACAAGGCAGAGAATGGATGCTGCTGCAACAACTGCAAGTAAAAACTTTTTCATGAATGAACCCCCTTTCACAAGTAGTTTATTATATCTAAATACCGGCCAGTCGTCATGACCGGACATGGTCAATACATGGTCATAGACCAAGTCTTTTAAGAACGTACAGAGCAGGCAGAATCATCAGCGAAAAAAGACATCCTGACGAATAACCCTGCATTTCCTGCTCCAGCATCATGTCATCCATGTCGTCAAGATCACCGTAACGTCTGTCATACTCGGCAATGTCATCAAAACCGATTTTGCCGTCGTCATCAAAGTCAAACATTATATGCTCTCCCCTTTCGGCTTCAAGTATTAAGCTCTAATCTACTTATAATTATATCACTTTAAGCTGTATAATAACCATTTTTTCATTTCCAGCCCTTGCTCCTGTCTTTTAAAATAACAATCTAACACTTCAATTCAATTTAAAATCCAGCCAGAAAATAAAAATAAAAAAACCGGAATAATCCGGCAAAAAATCTAATAAATCCATATTATCATTCATTACAGTCTCTATTGTTTTTTTGCAGCAATCAGACCGCCGAAAACAGCTACGATAATCAGCGAAAGAATCTGGGTCATGCCAAAATCATTGTTTAAAAATGATCCGAGAACTGCCAGTACAGTAATACCAGCGCCGCAGGCAAAAATAATCCATGGATTTTTCCCCTTGCCGGCTCTTAGGAATGCTGCCAGACAAAACAGTAACGGAACCAAACAATAACCTATTGTTGTACCTAAATCATACATAGCAATTTCTCCTTTCATCAGTCTACACTTATTTTATCATAAAAAACGTACATGTATTGCCTTTTAAAAGGAAAACAGTTTTTTGTACCGACATGAACGATATGATGATATACTGATAATGAGCAGAAGAAAAGACAACTATTCTTAGAGGAGAAAAGACAATGAGAAGGAAACGAATTATATCATTAATCCTGATGCTTCTTTTTCTTGTAATGCTTGCGGGATGCGGAAGCCAGGAGGTATTAAATCCGGCTGCAGACAGTGAAGGAATAACGGATGAACAGTGGGCTGAGGAAGTAGTTACTGAAAGCCTGGACAAACTGTTTAACGAGGGGGACGCCGTAAAAAGCGACGTCAAAGACAACGACATTTTCAAGTTTGACGAAGACGGGAAAATAGTTTTCGGTCACGGTTCAGAAAATGGATACAACGATGAGGATTTCAAAACAGATGCACCCGTAATCTGGGGACGTATGGATGTATCCGACTCAGACAAAGACAAGAAA
>CACXCG010000012.1 GCA_902766125.1 uncultured Spirochaetaceae bacterium
ACTTGACGAGAATTTTTCTTCGAAAAATTCTCGCAGTTGTAACAAAAATTTCCTACGGGAAATTCTTGCATATATCATCTTCTAAGAACCAGCTTAGAATGCTTTAGCGGGAATTTCTTTCAAAAACTCCCGCTGTACCGCAAAACTTATTTTACTTTTGCTTCCTTGTGCATGGTTGATTTTTTGCAGAAAGGACAATACTTGTTCTTCTCAAGTTTACCAGTAATGTTTTTGCGGTTCTTGTATGTGGTATAATTCTTCTGCTTGCAATCTGTGCACTGCAGGGCAATAATTTCTACGGCTGTCTTTTTCTTGCTTGCCATTTTCTGTTACTCCTTACTAAAAAAAAGAAAAAGCTCCCGAGCGGAATCGGACCGCTGACCTCATCGTTACCAACGATGTGCTCTACCGACTGAGCTACAAGAGCGTGTTGTGCCATTATGCTGAATTCCAATTTTAATGTCAATAGACAAAAACTAATTTTTTAGGAATTCCCGCGGATTTCTAGTTGCAGGACTGATCTGCTACTGTCTGGGTTAAAACCGTATTCGGGGGAATAGAACTGGTTACCCAGGTATTTCCGCCTATAGTACTACCCTTTCCGATAACCGTATTTCCGCCCAAAATCGTGGCATTTGCGTAAATCGTAACATTATCTTCAATAGTAGGATGACGTTTTTTATCCATAAGTTCTTTTTTTACGCTCAAAGCACCCAGCGTAACACCCTGATAAATCTTTACATTATTACCAATAATACAGGTTTCACCCACAACCACACCGGTTCCATGATCAATAAAGAAACTTTCGCCTATGGTTGCTCCCGGATGAATATCGATTCCCGTTGTTCCGTGTACATGTTCGCTCATAATACGCGGAATGACAGGGACTCCGTTTGCATGCAAAAAATGTGCCAGACGGTACACCACAATCGCTTCCAGGCCGGGATACGAAACAATAACCTCTTCGTTACTTTTTGCCGCCGGATCACCTCTAAACGCAGCCTGAACATCAAGCTGGACTTTTCTGCGGATTTCGGGGATTTCTTCTATAAGTGCAAGAGATGCCTGTTCTGCAAGCTTAAAACAGTGACTCTGCTCTACGGCAGAATCGTTTGCAACATAGACTAATGCTTTACGGATTTCTTTAGTGAGCATTGAAACAATACGGTTAACGCGTTCTCCCGTGTCAAAACGGAGTGTCTGATAGTCAACACGTTCATTTGTACGGAATCCAGGGAACACAAGGCTGCGCAAATCGCTCAGAACTGCTATAACATTCTGACGGTTAGGGAAATTGCATGCTTCGTCAAGGTTTATGCCGCCATACTGAGCATAGGAATTCAAAATGGCATCTACTGCCTTATCTGTCTGAACCATGTGAACCTCACTATTTTTATATCGTACCGCATTATTACATAAAAAAACAGAGGTGACAAGCAGCAACGCCACCCGCCACCTCTGCCGACCCTTTCGGGTCATCGGAGAGAGTTTATCAGCTTATTTACAAGCTATGTTTAATATACATCAGAAACCGGTTTCTGTCAAGCGTTTTTATAAAAATATTTTTCGGCAAACTGCAAATTCCATGCTATACTTCCCTATCAAACATTTTGGAGGAGAAGATGCAAAAATTTTCTAAGATTCTGTCTCTTGCAGCCCTGGCATGCGTATTGTCTTATTCACTAACCTTCTGCGAAAATCAAAATCAAAATCAAAGCCACAATCAAAACCCGCCGGTGCCGGCAACTCGGCCTGAAGTAAGCGGAAAAATCGGCATATACGAAAGTCCCTATGAAACAGGCGACATTTTATTTTCTGACGGTTCTGCAATTCCGTATTCTACGGAACTGACACTTACTGCTGCACAGAAAGAAAACGCGGTAGCCATAATCTACAAGGTAAGTAACAGCACCGCATACGGAACAGGACTTGTTCACAAAGAAACGGTTGCCTGGTGTTTAAGTTCTGCAAACGCACACAATACCGACATCACAACCATTCACGATTCTGTTGATACAGACGGAAGCGACAATCTTACACAGATCAGACAGGCACTTATTGCCGCAGGAAAACAGAATGACACTGGAACCTTAAGCAAATATCCGGCCTTTGAGTTTGCAGTCAAGTACGCAAACCAGACAGGCACTCATGTTCGCGGAACAGATTACGAAACAGGCTGGTACTTACCGACAACTGCAGAACTGCGTGACATATTCAGAGTAAAAACAATGGTAAACGGTGCACTCGGCTTATGCGAAGGCGACCTGTTTGGCGGAGATTATTTTTGGTCTTCAAACCAGGACAGTTCGAAAGCAGAAAAAGCTCTGTTAGTCGGTTTCTACAGCAGCGGAAACACCTACTATGACACAAAGAGTGATGACCGATACAAATTTGCCTGTGCCATCCGTCAGTTTTAATCTAAGCACAAAACTGCTTTTTTGTTGTCAAAACTGAAATCTACGGCTATATTACTTGTATGAGGGAAGAAAAAAAACGCGTGACCGTTTTAGACCTTATGCTGGTGCTTGTTTCGCTTTCGGCGGTCGTTCTGTCTTTTGTGTTTTTATGGAACAGTAAAAATTCTGCCGCAAATGCACAGCTTGTCGTCATTGATTCCGCACAGGGACAGGAAGTATATTCCCTTGAACAAAATGCAACATACTATATCGAAGGTCCTTTAGGAACAACAGTCATTACCGTCTGCGACAAATCTGTTTTTTTTGAAGATTCCCCCTGTCCCGAAAAAACATGCGTCTATCATGCACCGCTTACATCTGGCGGTCAGTGGTCTGCATGTCTTCCCAATCAGGTTATGGTTCGCATAGAATCATCTCAAACACAAACGCTCGATGCAATAGCACAATGAGGTTTTCATGGCTAAGAAAAAAGGTTCTGTAATTTACAAATGCTCTAACTGCGGATACAGTCAGCCTGCATGGTTAGGCCGCTGCCCCAACTGCGGAGAATGGAATACACTGGAAGAATGCATAGAAGATCCGGGGGCTGCAAACGTTTTACGCAATGCTGACGGCACTGCAAAAAAAGCAAAACCTGTTCCCATGGCAACAGTGAGCGTTCAGGACATTCCGCGGCTTTCTACCGGCAACACAGAGTTTGACCGCGTACTGGGATGCGACAAAACACAGCAGGGAGGAGCAACACTCCGTTCTGCAATACTGATTGGCGGTGAACCGGGCATTGGAAAATCCACACTGCTACTTCAGACGGCAGCACAGGTACTTGCTTCGGCAAAAGGACGGGTACTGTATGTTTCAGGCGAAGAGTCTGCAAGCCAGATAAAAGGACGTGCCGTACGCTTAGGATTGAATGTAGACCGCATGGAAATTCTGTGTACGATGCGGCTGGAAGATATTCTTGATGCACTGGATTCACTTAATCCACTGATGGTCATTGTCGATTCCATTCAGACCGTATATTCAGCAGAAGCAGGTATTGTTCCGGGTACGGTAAGTCAGCTTAAATACTGCGGCAACGAACTGATTGCATGGGTTAAAGAGCGCGATTCAGTTTTATTCATGACCGCACACGTTACCAAAGACGGAAACATTGCAGGACCCAAAAGTCTTGAACACATGGTAGACACCGTTATTTCGTTTGAAAGAAGTACCGACGAAGTACGCTTTTTACGGGCACTCAAAAACAGATTCGGTTCTATTGATGAACTGGGTATTTTTGAAATGAGCGAAAAAGGTTTGTCCTGCGTCTCAGATCCCAGCACTTTATTTTTAACCAGACGCACCGGAGGCTGTCCTGCGGGAGTTGCATGCGTTCCTGTGTTTGAAGGAAGCCGTGTGTTTATGGTTGAAATTCAGGCACTGACCGTTCCTGCAAAAGCGGCCGTTAACCGCGTGTATTCAGATAAAGTTGATTCTGCACGGGTAAGCAGAGTTGCTGCGGTGCTGGAAAAACGCGCGGGTATTGCCTTCAGCGATCAGGACATTTACATTAACGTTGCAGGCGGTGCACGGCTTACCGAAAGTGCAATTGATGCAGCGTTAGCAGCAGCACTGTATTCTGCGCGGGCAGACTTACCGTTACCGGATAAAACTGCTGTCGTCGGAGAATTAAGTCTTGCAGGAGAAGTGCGCCCCGTAACAAAACTAAAGCAGAGAATCAAAGCCGCAAAAGAACTGGGGTACACAACAACCGTTGCTCCCTCCGGCGAAGAAGGAGCAGTTGCTGCAGAAAATATAAAGGAACTGGTAAAAGCGTTATTTACGTAACAGACTGTTTAATGAAACAGTGCTTTTATTGCATCAACAATTTTATCGAAGAATGATGAAATGGTAACGACAAACGAAGCACTTGCAACAAAGGTTCCGACAGAACTTCCCAGACTTGAAAGAATGAATACCAGAAGCACGCGGAGAATTCTGTTTTTATAAAATCCTTTAAGCGATGCCGAATCATCCTGCAGGGTTTCCATGTCAGACACTTTTGGTTTTTTAATCAAAGCCTGAACAACCCCCGCAAGCATTCCCACTCCGACAAACGGACACAGCGAAGTAAACGGAGCCCCCAGAATACTTGCAAGAATCGTCAGAATGTTTCCGCCTGCAAGAAGCGATCCTAATCCTGCAAGAAGACCATTCCACAGCATCCAGGAACTGAGCATATCCCAGCCTTTTTGTGTTCCGCCCCAGACAAAACCTGCAGCAATGAGGGCAACAATCAGCACGGGAATAATCCATGCTGCAATTTTAGAAATCAGTTTTTTGGGAGGCTCTGCACTAATGTCACTGCAGTCAGAATTTTCTTCACCGGATGCAAGACGGTTCAGATGAGCAACAACTCCGGGAAGGTGACCTGCACCCAGAACGGCAAGCACATGTTCTCCCTTACATTCCCAGATATGACTTGCAAGATAACGGTCACGTTCATCTATCAGAACTTCTTTTACTTTTGGAAGATAGTCAGAAAGTTCTACCATCATGGTATCCATTTCGCTCTGCTGCTTAAGCTGTTCAATCTGATCAGTTGAAACTTCTTCTTTACTGAAGGCACTTGCGAGCAATGCAGCCATAAGCTTGCACTTTCCCCACAAAGAATTTTTTGCCCACGCCCTGCGGAAGGTTACGGCAATCGGTCTGTCTACCATTACCTGCGGAATATCAAGTTCTTCTGCTTTTTTGATTGCGGCAACCATTTCGTCACCGGAATGAACTCCGCCGCTCTGTCCCATGCGTTTCTGATAGCCGGAAAGCACAATGTTGGCAAGCATAAGAAAGCCCTGCTTGTTCCGCAGCACTTTTACAATATCCATCTTGCGCCATGATTCCGGATCTTTAAGACTCTGCAGTCTTTTTTCGTCAAGTTCAATGGCAACGCAGTCGGGTTTTTCTTTTTCTATTGCATCGGTAACTTCACTGATGCTCTGTGCCGACACATGTGCGGTTCCCACAAGGGTAATAGTACGGCCATTAAAGGTCAGGTGTTTTTGTGTGTCTGTATCCTGTAACTGTTCCATTAGTCTGATTCGCTGCCTTCAGCAACACTCCATTCTGCAAGCCGATACTCAAAGAACATTGGGCTGTTAAGGCTCAGCACTTTGGTGTAGTAATCGATTGCATATTCTCTTCCACCAAACATATCATAAAACAGTCCAAGATAGAAGTACATCTTTGCCCGTTCATTCATGCTGGTTAATGCAGAGATTCGCTGAGGAAGGGGCATTTCTCCGGCTTCGTCATGGAATACACGCAGCATTGCATACTCTATGGTATTGCGGTCCATCTTGCGCAGTACCTGATTAGAGTAATTTTTTGCTTCCAGCTTGTTGCCTTCTTTGTAGTAGCAGTAGGTAATAAGCAGGGGATACGAAATACTGTCTGCATTGTATTCACGGCACTTCATAAATGCTTCACGCGCAGTCGTCCAGTCTTTTTCGTGCATGGCAAGCACACCAATGCTTTCGTAAGCATAGTAGTATTTGGGATTCAGCTGAACTACAGTGCGGTAGTCTGCAAGTGCCTGAGGAATCATTTCCTGTTCGTCATACAGACCTGCACGGTATACGTATGCAAGGAAGTAGTCAGGTTCAATGGTTGTTGCATGAGTCCATGCCTGTTCTGCTTCGTCATAGCGACCTACATAGCGAAGGTACAGTCCGTAATCAGTCCAGTAGTCGTAGTTAGAAGCATCCAGTGCAATTGCTTTTTCAACTTCACTGACTGCAGTGCGGTATTCGCGGTTAGCATAGGCAATTTTTCCCAGATACGAATGAGCCTGAGCATTATACGGATTTACTTCCAGAAGCTGATTCAAAACTTCTTTTGCTTCATCATCGCGTTCAAGATAGTAATTTGCAAGTCCTACCCCCAAAAGGGCAGCTTCGTTTGTCGGATCGTTAACCAGTGCTTTTTTGTACAGTTCCAGCGCTTTCGGATAACTCTTCTTTACAACGGCCTGTTCAGCAAGTTCTACGTTTGCAGTTGAGTTATAGGGATCTGACTGAATGATTTTCATAATCATTGTGCTTTTTGTTTTTGAATCCCCTCTCATATCTGCAATGGCAAGACGCAGTGACAGAAGGTCTACATCGCCGGGTTTCTGTTTTTCAAGCTGAGCACACAATTCTTCTGCTTCGTCAACCATACCGGCACTAACCATAATAGATGCTTTGAGGAATAACAGTTCAAAATCATTCTGAACGGTTGCAGGCATATTGTCAAACAGAGCCAGTGCATTTTTTGCAGAACCGGTATTCAGTTCACGCTGCAGAGATGCAAGAAAACGTCCGCGGTCAATGCGCACCATCAGTTCCTGAAGTTCTGTGGTGTTTTTGATTTTCTTTACCATGAGCGCAACAGAATACGCATCATCGTACTGACCCAGTGCTGTCAGAAGGCGGGTTTCCAGGAAGAAAATGTCATAATCGCCGACAAAGCGTGCAGGAATACCTTCGTACAGCGTCAAAGCCTGTGGAATACCTTCATTTGCAGCACGTGTCCACACTTCGTCCAGAAACTGCTCTTTTGTCCAGTTCTGAGCGGGAGACACCGCCTGTCCGGTTGCTTCTATGAGCGACACTAATTCCTTAAGTTCCTGTCTGTTTGCGTTGGCAGGATCCATCATCAGTTTGTCACAGATGGATTTCGCGTCGATATAGCGTTCTACATCGTACAAAAGCTTTGCACGGAGGAAAAAGATGTCGTAATCATCTGCGTAACGGGCAGGAATTCCCTTGTACAGCCCCAGCGCTGCTTCTGAACCTTCCGTAGAGGCAGTCGTGCGTACGGAATCTAGAAATTCCTGTTTGTTCCACGTAGAAGACTGAGCCTGTGCCGGCAGAACGGCAAACAATACACATAAAACTGCTGCAAATGCAAATCTTTTCATTTTTCCCCACCAAAACGGATGCCCGTATTGCATTTTGTACTTTTTATAGATAAAATGTACAGCAAATGCGTAAACATCCCGTAAGAAAGTTTTTAGGACTTACTGTCCTCTATGCCGCTCTTATTGTCGGCATTTTTGTAATACAATTTAAGGCCGAATCCGTCATTTCCGAATCAATCGGTGCAATGCGCATCACGCTTGCTCAGACAGAAACCCCTGACGGTCTCCAGGAACTCAAGAACACCCTGCAGGTAAGCTACAAGGGCATTACCTTCTCTGCCACCGAAGACAGCCCCGCAATGTTAAATAGTGCAGACGGCAGCCGCACACCGCTTGTGCTTTCTTCCTGGACAAAAGGCACCAGCCGTGTAGAATTTGACTTTACCGACGGCTCACAGATTGCCTTCGATGTTTTAGACGACCAGTTATATGTAACAGCCCGCCCGTCAGACAGTTCAAAATCGCTGTCCCTGCCTTACAAGACAACCGGCGCTCTTTCTGTGTTTGAACGCACCGATTCCCGTCTGGTACTGTCAGAACGCTCTTCATACCGCTCACTGTCAGCACCGCTTCTGACTGCAGACAACATTGTGTTCTCCGGCTCAGAATCAATGGCCTTCTATTCACCGTTTGACCCGACTAAACGCTTTGAATTCGTAACCGTTGACGGTGTCGCAGGAACAGAAAGCTCAGCTTACGATTCACTGGTTAAACAACTTAAGACGGCTTTGGTTAACACCTTTACACAGGTTTTAAGCACTGCTCAGGCAGAATCGCTTTCAGAACAGGAAGTCATTGCATACGTAGCAGAAATGGCCCTGAACGGAAAGTACGATGTCGCACTGGATGCAGTTCCCGAATCCTTTAAGCGCGGTAACCGAAGAACCTATATTTCTTCACCGTATTTTGACAATCTGGTCAACATGAACCGCAGTCTATCGGTTCAGACAGAAAAATTCAACTCTCAGGTTGACCAGGCAATTGCCTCGCAGAACCTGGATATTTTCAGCGTAGACAGAATCATTGACTACATCCTGCGTGAAAAGAAAACCCAGCGCATTGAAACACTGCTTTCATTCCCCGGAGAACAGGAAGCCTTTGGTCCTACCTTAAGCCAGGCAACAGGCATCATAACCGTATACTGTCAGCTGGTTTCAGAAGGCGAAGAACGGCTTGCATCGCTGCTTGAAAGTACCCTTCCCGCCTGTGAACGCGCAATCGAAACGTCATGTTCTTACGACAGCGAAGCAAATGTGCTTACCGTTACCGAAAACGAACGCCAGGTAAGCGTTACCCAGGTATTCCAGACCGGACATGCCCTTATGGAACTGGGACGCATTCAGAACCGCAGTGCATTGCTTTCAACAGGAACCCTGCTTATTACACAGAATGCAGAAGCACTTGAAACCTTTAAGCTTTCTCAGCTTGCAGAACTGTATCCGATTGTTGTTGAAAACGACTTCTATCCGCACAGCACCGTACTGGGCTATTACGGAAACACACCGGTATGGACCTGGACCTGTGCAAAGAGTGCATCGTACACCATTACTTCAGACGGCACTGTTGACCTGCGCATTGAATTCCCGCAGGGAGCAACACATTATGTCATCGTAAACGGAGTTCCGACCTTCCATGCCAACATAGAGATTCAGGGAATGCCGTTCCGTACCGACCCGCGCTTTGAAACCTACAATTCATCCGGTTACGTATACCAGAGCGACACGCAGACGCTGTTCCTCAAGAGCCGCCACAAGTCACAGGTAGAACTGATCCGCCTCGGGTGCGACCCGACAACACTATTCACTTATATAGACGGATCAAGGCCGTAGCATCTCAATTATAACAAAAATTTTTTTTAGAATTTGTGTAAAAATTCTGAAAACCTGTGTTATAATAAAGCGGAGAAATGCAATTTTTTTGGAGCTATCGTGAACAAACGTGATTTTCCTAAGATCCATTTTTACGATCAGGATTTTGTAGACATTTATGATAAGACATGGAACTGGCTCGCAGACTACTGGATTACCCCCCAGTCAGGAGAAGTGTCTCCAGACGGTTACTTCGTCTATCCTCAAGACGGTGATTACATCCTTGATCAGACAGAAGCTGTATTCGCCTCTTTTTTCCTTGTCTATTCAAACCGCAACTATCCTGCAAACAAAAACATAGATTTCTTTTACGACCGTCAGGAAGACAGTGGTGCAATCCGCTGGCGGTACAACGCAAAGAATAAAAAGCCGGTATTAGACAAAACTAATCCCGAAGGTGTAGGACTCCCGCTGTTTGCATGGGCAGAATTCAACCTCTACCACAAGAGTGCAAACAAACGCCGCATCAAGGAAGTCATGCCCATTCTGCAGAAATACATGGACTGGCTGGAAAAGAACTTCAAGCAGGAAAACGGTCTGTATGCTGTTCCCCACGAAAGTTCTACCATGTTCAATTCGCCAAGAAAGGGAACCTACTACCCCATAGACTTCAACTGCTGCATGGCAATCAATGCATCGCACATGTCAGCTTTGGGCGATATTCTTAACGACAAGGACTTGAGTTTCCAGTACAAGAAAATGTACTTCAGCCTCAAGACACGCATCAACAGTCTGATGTGGGACAGCACGACAGGCTTCTATCACGATCTTGATAAAAACGAACAGCGTCTTCCGCATAAAACCATTGCTGGATTTTGGCCGCTTCTGGCAGAACTTCCCAATGCTGACCGCGCAGACATGCTCATTTCTCATTTAAGTAATCCCAAAACGTTCGGAACAGATCACCCCTTCCCGTCATTAAGCCGCGATCACGAAATGTTCAAGGAAACCGGAGAAGGATACAAAGGTTCTGTATTCCCTGCGTTAAACTTCATGATTATCAAAGGTCTTGAAAAATATCAGCGCTTTGCACTTGCACGCGAATGTGCAATCCGTCACCTGTATTACGTACTTGAAGGATTAAGTCCTGCAGACGGAAAAACAAACGGTGACCTGTACGAAGCATACCTTCCCTGCAAAGAAGGACCCGCACAGCTGCAACGCCAGAAGATTTTCCCGCGCAAACACTACATGCATTCAATCGGTCTTTCAACCATTGCCTTAATGATTGAAAACGTCATTGGACTTAACATAAGCTTACCGCGCAAAACCGTTGACTGGGTTATTCCTAACCTTGAGATTATGGGAATAGAAAAGCTGTCACTCAAACGCAACCTTATTACCATTCTCAGCAACAAAAGTTCACGCGGATGGGAAATACAGATGGAAAGCGAAAAACTGTACTACTTTACCATCAACATTCTTGACCAGAAGAAGAAAACATTGCCCATTCCGTCAGGTAAGTGTTCAATGCTTATTGACAAGTTATAACACACCCGCAGGCGGTTTGGGAACTATGGATGACGCACGACGCTCTACCCCAAAGCTGGATATTGTCGTACGCCGCAAAGACTAGAAGTGCAGAGCAATACCTAAGTTAACCTGAACCATGGGGTACTGTTCAGAAAGCAGGAACGGATATGTTACCTTTACGCCCATGTTGGTTGAAAAAATCGGGAAGAAATATGATTCAAGCTGAATTCCGCCTGCAACTTCCGGATAAATAAAATTATCAAATCCCAGAGTGTGACAGTCAAAGAACATCAGTGCTCCACCGCCCGCTTCAAACACGAATGCAAATTTATCTGTCGGTTTATAGCGGAGTGTTGCATACGCATTTGCAGTAAACTGATTTACCGAGTCATTCCCCTTAGTAAGCGAAGACCAGGTTACATCTGCTGCTGCACCAACTGCTCCTCCTAAAAAACGGGTAATGGAAAATTCTCCGCGACCTCCAAAAGAAAAAATCTGAAGGTGCATGTTTTTAGTAAGGTCTCCAAAGTAAGTTGGTATAGTCTGAGTTCCGCTCATGGGAACATAGTATGCTGAATAAAATGCATCTATATGAACTCGCTTTGTTTTCTTCAAAAGTTCCTTTGTCTTGTCATTTTTTGACGAATCGTTTGCCGCATCCTGTACTGCATCTGGGCTGAGTGTTACCCGTTCGTTTCCGGTAACAACCTGACTCTGATCAGCTTCTACATCGTATACCGTCCACGGATACAGCGGCCAGTTATCGGCATTAGTAAACACACGGGGGCGTTCTGTACCGGCATCTTCTTCTTCATCTTCTGCAAGACCGTCACGGTTTTTTGCACGGTTCTGTTCAGCAGCACTTACTGTTGAACCATCGAGTGCATACGGGTCATCGCGAAGCACATCAAGCGACACTCCGTTTGCAGAGAACGCAGGAATAGAAAAGAGAGTAAGGAAAAGCGCAGCAAAAGCGCATTTAAGTCCGTTTGTTTTTGACATGCTGGTACCTCACTTCTTTATCGGCACGTATACCGCATTTCTTTAGATTTTGATTCTGCCCTGGAAACTTCTGGCAAGGGTAAGACGGTCTGCATACTCTAAGTCTCCGCCGACAGGAAGTCCACTGGCAAGCCGGGTTACCGTACAGCCGGTTTCCTGAAGCAGGTGCTGAACATACAGCGCAGTCGTATCGCCTTCAACGGTAGGATTAGTTGCTAAAATAACTTCTGTCACACCGCCTGTTTTAACGCGTTCCAAAAGCTGTGGAATACGCAGCTGGTCGGGACCAATTCCTTCAAGCGGAGAAATGACACCCCCCAGCACATGAAACAAACCGTGAAACTCATGCGAAGATTCTATAGTCGAAACATCCTGTGCCTGTTCTACCACGCAGATTGTTTTCTGGTCGCGGTTTGCGTCACTGCAGACGGGACACGGGTCATGTTCTGTCCAGGAACCGCAGATTGAGCAGGGAATAATTTTTTGCTGAAGTGTCTGAATCTGGTTTGCAAAGCGGGTCATAAACTGCGGGTCTGCACGCAAAAGATGATTTGCAATACGGAGCGCACTTTTTTTTCCAATACCAGGCAGCCGTGAAAAACTTTCGGCAACTTCGTCAAGCGCGTTCATTACAGTCCCGGAATTCCCATTCCCTGAGCAAGCGGGCCAAGACGTTCCTTAAGTGCATCCTGAACCTTTGACTGAGCATCGTGACAGGCAGCAACAATCAGATCCTGCAGCATGGGGACATCGCGGTTATCAACACAAATAGGATCCAGTTCAACACCAAGCACTTCAAACTTACCGTTCATGGTAACACGCACCATATTACCGCCGGAAGAACCGGTTACTTCAACCTGGGCAAGTTCAGCCTGCATTTTTTCGGCCTGTTCTTTCAGGCTTCCCAGATTTTTCATCATATCAAACGGATTCATATTTCCCCCTATCCACCAATTACCGAACCTTTAAACATATCGCGCACAAGCTGCACTTCTTTAGGCAAATTGCTGTTCAGCTGTTTTTGTTCCTGACGTTCCTGCTGATGAAACCGTACGCGTTCCATAACACCTTCCTGAAGAGACAGTTCTGCTTCGTCATTTGTTACCGGAGGCATTTCTCCTTCCGGGGCTGCAGTGTACGCACCTGCTTCATCAACAACATCTGCTGTATTTACAGGCGGTACAGCTCCGCCATCATAAAAAGGGTTAGCACCCCCGCCTGCATCTGAACCGGAAAGCGCAGAAAACTGCGGTATGGAAGCAGATGGTTTAGAAACCTGACTTACCGGCTGTGTCTGTGTCTGAACCGGAGCAGCAGTCTGAGCAGGAGCTGAAGTCTGTATGTTACCCAGAAGCGGTTTTACTGCATCTATTGCACGCTTTACTTCTGCAGCAGAAACATACTGTTTTAACCAGCACAGTCTGCTTAAGGCAAGTTCCAGTTCGTAACGGGGACTTAATGAATAGCGTATGTCGCGGTACAACTGCAGGAATAAATCAAGTGCACGTTCAATCTGTACCGGAGACCAGGCATCAAGCACTTCGCGGGCAAAGCGGTCACTGGACTGACCCAATAGTGCTTCGCGGGTAATACCGCTTTTTATAAGCAGAAGGCTGCGCAGGTAGTCTGCACAGTTAGTAATAAGCTGCTCTATACTTACACCGTTCTGCAAATATTCATCCAACTGATGCAATACATTTTCACGATCACCGTTAACACAAAGCGTAAACAGCTGGTTCAGGCGGTCAACACCAACAAGACCCAG
This sequence comes from uncultured Spirochaetaceae bacterium, assembly GCA_902766125.1. Lineage (GTDB taxonomy): Bacteria > Spirochaetota > Spirochaetia > Treponematales > Treponemataceae > Treponema_D. The sequence goes on from CACXCG010000012.1 coordinate 13,468, forward strand.
TTTGTCACGGATTTTGTCGTAAGTAATTTCACCACCACTGAATGCTGCAACCTGATCAAAAAGCGTATAGCTGTCACGCATACTTCCTGTTGATTCGCGGGCAATCCAGTAAAGCGCTTCGTCTTCGGCCTTTACCCCGATTTCCTGAGCAGCAATGGCAAGCTGTTCCTTTACTTTTTCTATGGGAACTAAGCGGAAGTTAAACTGCTGACAGCGGCTTTTTATGGTTGCAGGAACTTTCTGCAGTTCTGTAGTTGCAAAAATGAATATAGCGTATGGCGGAGGCTCTTCTATGGTTTTGAGCAGTGCATTAAACGCACTTTCCGACAGCATGTGAACTTCGTCAATAATGTAGATTTTATAGCGGCTTGAGTTAGGCGGAAACAGAACTTCATCTTTTATCTGGCGGACATCGTTTACACCGTTGTTTGAAGCACCGTCTATTTCGATTACATCGAGGGAAGAACCGGCAGTAATTTCTTTACAGGCAGAACACTGACCACAGGGGGTAGCCGTGGGACCATTCTGACAGTTAAGGGCTTTTGCAAGAATGCGGGCGGTAGAGGTCTTTCCACAGCCACGGGGACCGGTAAAAAGGTATGCATGTGCAATCCGGTTGTTCTGCAGGGAATTACGCAACGTATCAGCAACGAATTCCTGTCCCACTAAGTCTTCAAATCTCTGCGGCCTGCGTCTGGTCGCCGTTACTTCATAAGCCATAGCCTAAACATACCGCAAAAATGCGATTTTTTCAACCTGGTATAGATAAATCCACTAGCTTGTATGAATCATGATATTAAAGAATCTTTAACCCCAATTTCTTTCTAAGATTTGATATTGTCAGGTCTTTCTTTTCCGCATTGACACCAGAATCATTTTCAATAAATCTAGAAATCATTTCAATTCCTTCCTTAGTTCTAAAAAAAGAAATATCAGTGAACATGTAAGATTTCAAAGTTCCATCAAAAACTCTAATTAAAAACTCATCTGTCATTTTGTATAATATTTCAACAAACTCTTTATCGTGACCGCCACCTCCTTCTCTATTAAGAACAAGATGCTTGACAGCATGAGAAAGTTCATGAATTATTGTAAGTGTTTTTTCCTCAGTCAAAAAATCCCAATCTATATAGGGTTTTATTCTAACTATCCGATTATTATAAAATGAGTTTGTTTTTTTCCAATGTTTTTGCAAATATAATATACGCGGTTTTAGAAAAAAGGTCAAACGTAACTACAATCGGAGAAAATGCATTTATCGAACAGACGCTGATTAATCGTCGGTAAGGGTCACGCTGAACACATAGCGTGCTCTTGCAAGTCCGCCGTTCGTAGTTACATTTCCATTTCCGTCCATATCACTCGTATGGAAGCCATTGTTAGCTCTGAGATCTGTCAAAGTCCTTGTCGTCTGACTAAAGCCGCGATTGATTTTTGCCATATTCAACGCACTTGACCAGGTATTACGCATCAGATTCGTATAGAAATAGAAATTGCTATCCTTTTCCGTAAGATAGACATAATTAGTAGGTGCGGTTGTCGGAATTAAAAAGTACAGTTCATAATCACCATAGCGATGATCTAGGTACGGTCCATTCCATTTATAATCAGTCAGGCTTAAACAGGTTTTAACTTTGCTATCTTCATCTGGATATTCATCCCCCTCAATATACATTTCATGGGGAGGATTTCCATCTCCGTTTATTACCGGGGCTCCGTTTACCTGACCGCCTGAAGAGCACCACAAATCAACAGAACCCATCGTAACCTTAACCGGCTTTATCTTAATCAGAATATGTGCCGTGACAGTAGAAGCAGAACCGTTTGGTCGTGTAAGTGTTGTCCGGATAGTATGATATCCATCGTCCATAACTCGGTCAATTATATCTTCCGAAACAGAAGCTTCATCATCTATCGTAATAGAAATTGAAGTTCCATCTGCAAAGGGATTAGCAACTGACATAGTAAGGTTATCAGAAGTCAAATAACTATAGCGAACAATATCATACGTTATTCCTGCATGCGCATCATGTTCTGCAACCGTACCGTAGGTTCCGTTTGCAAAAGAGAACAGCGCTGCAAGCGTTCCGTTTTCTTTTATAAAGTAAACGTTTGCCCTGTCTGCTGGCTGCGCTACCGTAAACGAATTACATGCAGCTTCTATATCAATACCGTCTTCTGCTTCAAGCAGCTCTCTTCTTTCCTGATAACGTTCAGGAGTTATGACGATAGGGTTTTGTGAATCATGATGTAAAAGGCTTTCATGAATGGTAACATGCGCATTTCCATAATCACCCTGAGCAGCAAGATAAACATCGTGCGTCTTTGCAGTACCCGAAGGAATCTGCGCATTTTCTCCCAGGACAAGCCGTGCATCTGCAGTAGAATTTATATACACTGCACCACCTTTTGAATCCAAGCGCAGAAGATGATTGTCTTTTATAATTCCGTTATTGATGACAACTCTTGCACTTCCAACAACCATGCCGCCACCGCCCCAGGTTACAGAGTTACCGCTTATTTCTCCGCCGTTCATAGTGAAGGTTCCACTGCTTGCACATACTCCACCGCCGCTTCCGCGGCCACGTTCAACACCCTGGTCATCTGTATAAACAGCGTCTGCGTAATTACCGGTTATTGTTCCGCTGTTAAAAGTAATTGTTGCATTGGATGCATTTATTCCACCACCATCACCGTTACAGCGGTTACCGCTTATGGTAACATCATTCAAAACAACTGTTCCTTCAGAATGCAGACCGCCGCCAAATGAACCTACACTTCCGTCTGTCGTATTGTAACAGGTGTTATTGCTTATTGAAGCACCGCTTACCGTAAGCGTTCCCAAATTATATATACCGCCGCCAGCACCTCTTGCTTTGTTACCGCTGATTGAAGTTCCGCCTGTAAGCGTTACGTTTGCAGCAGCATCTATTTTCATGCCCGCACCTCTCGTTGCAGCACCTTTTGTAATTGTAATACCGTCGAGTGTAACCGGTACTGCAGTCCTTATGCTTAACACAGACCCAAACTGACCTTCATCAAACAGTTCATCGATGTTAATTCCGTTGTAATCGTATACGCCCTCCCCCAGTTTATCTGCATAGCCGTACAAACTGTCTTTTGGTTTACCGTCCCTGCCAAAACCATTCAGTCCTCTGATTACTATTGAAGAAGCATTTGTATCTGCAACTGAATCCGGAATTTCTACGATATCCTGAATCTGTCCGCTTACATAGACAACACACTTACCGCCGGTAGTTCGTCCCTGAATACGACGGATTGCAGCACTTACGGTTTTTAACGGCTGATAAGAAGAACCTTCGTTTGTATCTTCGGGAGTAACCGTGTCAGGTGTTACCGATGTGCGTCCCACATAGAATACGTTTCGTTCCGCCTGAGTAACAATCTGTTCAGTAAGTTTAAATCCGTCAGAACTTATAAGCTCAGAACCTTCACTTACCCAGCTGTCTGTGGTACAGGATGCAAGCACGGTTACTGTCTGAATGGTCGTGTACACCGGAACACCGTTGGTATCTGAAAACGTAAGAATCAAATCATACGAACCGGCAGCAGCACCAGAAGCAGAAATGCGTGCCCACTTAGGAAGCGTAGCATTATTAGATTTAAAATTTTCTGTAAGCGATGCAATGGAAGGACTTGCTGTTACCGAAAGCTGTGTAACACGTTCCTGAAGTGAACTTTCAACATCAACGTCAAGCTGAATATCGCCCTGTCCTGCTTTTACCGGCTGAAGACTAAAGGTATGCGTAAAGACAGGCTGTGATGAATTAAAGGTCTTTCCCGGTAACGTATCCTGCATGACTATAACATCAGTATTGTTTTTGTCACGGATACCGCAGGTTATATCCCATTTTTTTGTGATATCAAGTGCAAAAGAAAAAACACAGGGATTATCGTCATCGAAAAAATCACCTTCTATGACGGTACGGTCAGTTGCAGTTGCGGTTGCAAAGTATTCAAGCGTGTTTCCAAAATCAAGCGAAGGGACTGCAGAACGGGAAGATCCGGATGTACGTATTGCATTTGCAACAGAAGAAGGATAGGCACCGGAAGGAATTATTCCCTCAAAAAGAATGGTTGTGTTATTGTCGGGAACAGAAGATGAAAACGGATTAGCACAGGCACTCAGTAACAGTGCAAGTGCTAACGGTGTACATATTTTCTTTAACAAATTACTTTTCATATTGCTCTCCGATTTTTTTTATTACCAGTGACCGCTTGCTCCACCGCCACCAAAACTTCCGCCGCCACCGCTAAACGAAAAGCCGCTTGAACTGCTACCGCCAGAACCACCGGTGAACGAATCGGCAAACATTGCAAGAGGAATTGAATTTGCAATAGATCCGACGGTACCGCCCCGCTTTGAATTTTTTGCAGCAAGTACAAGCATCACGACTACAAACGCAAGGAAGACTGCCATTGCAATCAGAGCAGGAGTTGAATCGGTTTCTTCTTCACTTATAGTTACTAAAGAAGGATCGTCCTGTAAAATTCCAGCCATATTCTGAACGGCAGAAATAATTCCTTCTCCATACTTTCCCTGCTGGAATGCGGGTGCAATTATGTTGCGGATAATGCGCGCACACTTTGCATCGGTAAGCGAACCTTCTGCCCCGTAACCGGTTTCTATGCGGATGTCATGTTCTTCCATGGCAACGGTAAGCAGCACGCCGTTATCAACACCTTTCTGACCCAGCGCCCATTTTGTTGCATGCTCAATGCTGAAGGTTTCTATTGCAATGCCGTCAAGTTCCGGAACGGTAAGCACTACAATCTGAGCACCTGTTTTTTCGGAAAGATTCAGCAGAAACGAATTAAGCTGATAGTATTCGTCTTCAGAAAGAATGTGGGCCGCATCCATAACAGGACCGGTCAGTTCGTATAAACCCTTACTGTCTTTCGTATATGCTTTTGAATAAGAACCGTCAATGCTTACATTATAATCCGATAAATCTATGCCGAAAGTCTCTGCATCTGTTTCAACAGCAACAGGTTCTGTAGTTTTAGTATTTGATTCTGATTTTGTTGTGCAGCCTCGTACGGATAAAAATGGAACCAGTACCCACAGCAGCATGATAATAATTCCGCCGAAAGGATTGTTAGATTTTTTTACGCCCATACATCATTCCCCAGAATTACAAGACCGTCGCTCAATTCATTCGGATTCTGTTCCTGTGACGGAAAATATTCTGCAAGCAGATCTCCTGCACGGGTTACCGCACCAAGAAATGCTTCCTTTACATTTTTCTTTGCAAGCTGTTCCGACATTTCATCGGCAATCAGATTCCATAAATCCTGTGAAATTTTCTGACTGATTCCGCGGTCTGCAATAATGCGAACCTGATGTTCAAAGTACGAAACAAAAATTAAAATACCTGAATGATTACTGGTTGCATACACACCGCTTTCGGTAAAATACCGCATGGCACGCGCATACACTGCATGATCTTTTGCACGCTGCGGAACAATCAGTGAATCAATAAACGGAATGTTGTACGCCACATACAGAAGTCCTACTGACACAGCGCACAACAGTAAATAAAATGCTACTAAATACCACGGCCGTTCACCCCATGCAATGCTGGAAAGCCACGCATACACACTGTCTGCTAACGGAAACACTGCCGTCAGCAGAAGAAGAGAAGTTACAATTGCCATAAGCAGTTCCCAGAATGCATACGATGCACTTTCGGGAATAATGGCAAGCGCTATTTCACCAGAGGTTTTTGCTTCTGCTTCCTGAACCGCATGTTTAATCTGCTCAAGGTCTTCCTGACCCAGTGACAGTTTGCGGATGAACGAACGGTACTTCATAGCGTTAGAACTGCACTACCGGTGCTGCGGCTGCGGCGGCATCTGCCTTGAAATAAGACTTTTCCTTAAAGCCGAAGATTTTTGCAGTAATCAGGCCGGGGAACTTCTGGATTGTCGTGTTGTAGGTACGGACAACTTCATTGTAACGGTTGCGTTCTGTTGCAATGCGATTTTCGGTTCCTTCAAGCTGGCTCTGCAGGTCAAGGAAGTTTTCGTTAGCCTTAAGATCGGGATATGCTTCTGCAACTGCAAGCAGGCGGCTCAGACTTGATGAAAGCTGAGACTGTGCTTCAACATATTTTTCAAATGCTTCGGGATCGTCGGTATCTACGGTGATAGAAGCTGCCTGAGTACGTGCATTGGTAACAGCAGTCAGAACAGATGCTTCGTGCTGAGCGTATCCCTGTACGGTGTTAACCAGGTTAGGAATAAGGTCACTGCGTCTCTGATACTGGCTTTCAACATTAGCCCACTGTCCGTCAACAGCTTCACGCTGGCTTACCATAGTGTTGTATCCGCATCCGGTAAAAAGAAGCGCGCACAAAAGCACTGCTCCAAGAGAACTGAATTTTACGATTGATGATTTCATCTCGTGCTCCTCGTCTATTTGATGTTTTTAAAGTAAGACATTTATTCCTAAAATTCAAGTGTTATCTTTTCTAACCTATACATAAAACGTGACTTTTCACTGACGGAGAAAATACATATTGAATTTTTTGCCGTCAGGGTTTATTATTGATAAAATTAAAGCAATCATTATCAGAGGTACCGCATGAGCGCCAAATATGATTTTACAGTAGAAAACCTGGGAGAGTGTAAAATTCATTCACCGATAGAACTTTCACGTGAACACGGTGATTTCAGAGCAGCATACGTAAAAGATTCTTCTTACGTCCGCAATAAGGTAAACGTTTTTGCAGATAAAAAAGAAGACGAAGACGATAAATCTAACCTACTGGAAAAAGCAGGTCCCCGCGAATACATCTATTTTAATCCCTCACACGTTAAAGCAGGCATTTGTACCTGTGGCGGTCTGTGTCCCGGACTTAATGATGTTATCCGTGCAGTAGTCCGCTGTCTGTGGAACCGCTATGGAGTCCGCGACATTTTGGGCATTCAGTTTGGCTACAAAGGATTTTTCAAAGAACAGGGCTACGAACCTATTCCTCTTAACCCCGATGTTGTAGACACCATTCACAAAATTGGTGGTTCATTCTTAGGAACATCACGCGGTGGCGGAGACAGAACAAAGGATATCGTTGATTCTATCGAACGCATGAACATCAACATGATGTTTATTATTGGCGGTGACGGAACACAGCGTGGTGCTCTGGACATTGCAAACGAAATTGAACGCCGCGGTCTTAAAGTTGCCGTTGTCGGTATTCCCAAAACCGTTGATAACGACCTTCAGTTCATTGACCGCTCATTCGGATTTGAAACTGCAGTACAGAAAGCAACCGTTGCAATCAACAGCTGCCACATGGAAGCACACTCTCAGATAAACGGCATTGGTCTGGTAAAGATCATGGGCCGTGAATCAGGCTTTATTGCAACTGCTGCTGCAATTGCAAGCCACGAATCAAACTTCTGTCTTATTCCTGAAGTACCGTTTGACATGGACGGTCCCAACGGATTCCTGCATCACCTTGAAGAGCGCCTGAACAAACGCCACCATGCAGTTGTCGTTGTTGCAGAAGGTGCAGGACAGGAACTTTTGACCACCACAAATCAGACGGATGCATCAGGAAACAAAAAGCTTGCAGACATCGGTATCTTCCTGCGTGATCAGATTACCGAATACTTTGCAGCAAAGAAATTCCACATCAACCTTAAATACATTGACCCCAGCTACGAAGTTCGTGCTGCAGTTACCACCGCAAACGATTCAATCTACTGCGAACGTCTGGGTAACAACGCTGTACATGCGGCAATGGCAGGAAAGACAAAGATTGTTATTGGTCTGGTTCACGACAAGTATGTACACATTCCTATCAGCATGGCAACGCTTAAACGCAACACCATCGATCCGGAAAGTGCACTGTGGCGCGACTGTCTGGATGCAACACTGCAGCCTGTTTACATGGTCAACAACATCAAGACTGTTACCGATAAACTGCGCAAAGATGCAAGCGATGCTAACGAAAAAGCAGAACAGCGTCTCTTAAAAGTAACAAGCAAACAATAATCTGCAAGGGGTATTAAAATGAAAACAGCAAACAAGGTTTTACTGAGTGCATTACTTATAACACTGACTGTGGCTCTGACCGGATGTCTTTCTGGTTTTGGAAGTTCATCACCAAGCGTAGAAGACAACAAGGTTACCACTATCAACATGTATGTAAACATTCCAACTGATACTGTTGGAATTGCAACACTGGCTCTGGTAAAAGTTACCAACGGAAGCTTTACCGATCCTACATCGTTTACGTTTACCGGCATGCCTGATGCATCTGCAACACAGCCCATCTTAAGCTATTACACTTACTGTCAGGCAGTACGTGCAACAATTTCTCAGATCAGCGGAAACAAAAATGCTTCAGTAACCTTTAACACAAAGCGCGACGGAAGCGGTTACGCACTTGACTTTTCTAACACAAAAGCAATTCTTCGCTCTCTGCTGATTATGGCAGCTTACGATGCGACCAACGTCTACGCAATCTACAAATACTAATTCAGAGAACTTTGCATATCTGACAGAGCAGCTTGTTACCTACATAGGCAATAAGCGTGCTCTGCTTTCTTTTATTGTTCAGGGTGTAGAATATGTTCAGACACATCTTGGCAAAAAAAAGCTTGTCACTTTCGATGTCTTTAGCGGAAGCGGTATTGTTTCCCGGTTTCTAAAACAGCATTCTTCTTTTGTTTACGCAAACGACTTAGAGTATTACGCATCACTTATAAGCAGATGCTATCTGTCAAATCCTTCAGACGAAGACATAACGCGTCTCAAAAAAACTTACGCAAAATTAAATACTTCCTGTGCTCAAAAGATGGAACAGTTTCTTGCTGATGAAAACCGATTTATCAATGCAGACATTACTCCCGGTTTTATAAGTCAGGAATATGCACCTAAAAATCTTTCTGACATACAAAAGGGTGAACGCTGCTTTTACACGCCATACAATGCCTGTTACCTTGACTGCATGAGGCAGTGTATTGCCGATTTAGTTCCGCAGAAAGACCAGCACTATTTTATTGCACCGCTTTTAGCAGAAGCATCAATTCACGCAAACACCGGCGGAGTATTCAAAGGCTTTTACAAAAACTCACAGACAGGAATCGGAAAGTTTGGCGGTAACGGAGAAAATGCACTGTCCCGCATCATGGGACACATTGCACTTCCCTTCCCGCTGTTCAGTTCATTTAACACAGACTGGGACGTATTCTGTCAGAATGCAAACGACCTGGTGCACTCAGACAAAAATCCGGCAGTAGACCTTGCATACATCGACCCCCCGTACAATCAGCATCCGTATGGCTCAAATTATTTTATGCTCAACCTGCTTGCTCACTATCAGATGCCTCAGCCGGAAACCATAAGCAAAGTGTCAGGCATTCCCCGCGACTGGAACCGTTCCGACTACAACAAACGCGCACTGTCAGCACAGACTTTCTTTGACTTAGTACAGAACCTGAATGCAAAGTATCTGCTGATTTCGTTTAACAACGAAGGCTTTATTTCAAAAAAAGAAATGACACAGCTGCTTTCAAAAACAGGAGAAGTCATCGTACTGGAATCTGCATACAACACATATCGCGCAAGCCGTAATCTTTCTGCACGGAACACTCACGTAAAAGAATACCTGTACATTGTAAAAAAACACTAGACCTAATACGCAACGACACACCGCACCGGAAGATGATCACTGTAGCCCTTACCGTTCCAGATTTTGTATCCAAGCGGAATGTCTGTTTCACTGTCGCACCACGGACCGTCAGTCTGAGGGGCACACGAAACAATGCGTGCAGTTCCGCCTGCAAAGAAATTGTCTATGCGTGACCATCCGTCATAATAGTAACTTCCCGGCTGAACCAACACACCGTTAGAATTATACCAGCCGCTTACAACGTCGACACTTGCGTTACACAGACAGCTTCGTAAGCGCACCGAATCTGCACGACTGCCATTTGCAAAAACAGAAACATCGCGGTTAAAATCTCCGCAGGAAACAACGGCACTGCTTTCGCCGGCACGCGAAAATGCTTCATACAGCACAGACTCCTGCCAGTTACGCCATACCTCTGTTTTTTCTTCTCCGCCCAGCATGCTTTTCCAGTGGCTTACCAGAAGCTGCACCATCTTACCGTCTGCTTCAACTGTAACCTGCAAAAGCGGACGCATAGAAGGCATAGTTTCTGTTTCAGTTCGTACGTCAAGCGAATGTACCGTCATGTCTGCAAGCGGAAAGCGTGAAAGCACTCCGCAGCCAATAGAACTTCCTTCATCTTTTGCAAAACACGCATACGGATAGATTTTTTTTGAATCCCATTCAGCCGAAAGGAAATTGTACACATCAAACAGAACACCTTCGTTTTCCAGTTCTTCCATGACAAACACATCCGCATCAAGTGTACGGATTACCGAAGCAAGCCGTTTAAGCCGTTCCACATACGCATCATGTCCCCACTCCGAAGATTTTTTAAATTCATCGTATTCGTTACCGTCAGTCACCGAATCAAAAAAGGTTTCTACATTCCAGTTAACGACACAGAGTGTTTTTTCGTGACTGCCCGACATGGCATGCTCAGTTCCGCAGGCAGTGTTACAAGAAAGCAGCAGTGCAACACCAGTGACAACGCACAGCATAAAAAACAAACGCTTCATAGTTCCTCCTTTATTTACCGCGCGCGACACGGAATCCCCAGGTTCCGTCAGAATAGTACGGAATCTTTGCCAACCCTTCATTAGATGCACTGCACTCTTCTTCTGTTGATTTATAGGAACCGCCCCGCAGTCTTCGCGTAACATTTGTGTATGCCCAGTCACTTATCCATTCCCACACCGTTCCGCTCATGTCATACAGTCCCAGTCTGTTTGCATTTTTTATTCCGCATTCATGAAGCACAGATCCGCTTGTTGAAGCACACCAGCACACTTCTGAAACACAGCTGCTTCCTGAATATACATAGTTCCAGTCTGTTGCGTTACCGTCTGCTCCTCTGAACGCATATTCCCATTCAGCACTACTGGGAAGCCGGTAACCGTTTGCATTTTTTTTAACCACCGGATTGTCATTTTTACCGCTGTCGGTCATGAGGGCTGAATCAGGACAGACAGTCCGTAAAACTTTCGTACAGACAATATCTTCGTAATACACACAGCTGAACGCCTGCTCTCCCTGTTTTAAGTGAGCATTGTGCCATTCAGTAAACGCATTGCACCAGACAACTGCCTCTCGCCAGGACACACCGGTACACGGAACAAGAGAGCTTATGTTTTCAAACGCATATGTTTTTCCGAATGAATAGCCGTGAGCACAGGCCCATTCATACACCGTATACCACAATCCCTGAGTAACCGGATACCTTCCTAAACTGAACGCAGAAAGCTGAGTGTTTGCTTTTAGAAGACCCGATCCTGCTTTTGAAACGGTAACCGCTTTTGCTGCAATCTGAATCAGTGCAAACTGACTGTCAACATAGTCGCGTAACTCCTGCACTTTAAGCACACCTTTTATGTCGCACTCAGTACCGTTAATGCTAACCGTAACAGGAATGTCTCTTGCACAGGAACTTACAGGAACCGTAACCCTGACATAACAGACAGTTGGTTCAATTCTATACGGAACATACATCTTGCCGTTACAGCTTACGGTAACTGCATTTTCTGCGACATTCAGATTTTTTCCGCGGACAATAAGTTCAATCTCTTTTCCGCAGTTACACAACGGCGCAAATGCTTCATCTATTGCACTGACCGTTATATCGCCGTACACCTGAAGTGTACAGGTCTGCTGCTGAACAACTCCGTCTACACTTACCGAAACTGAATAGTCAGCTTCTTCTGCAGGACTTTCAAACACACACTGCCAGAACGAAGCAGAAACAGGACTTAAAGTTTTTTCAACAGGCGTTTTGTTTTTTGCAGAAAGAGTAATCACAACGCTGGTACATAAATCAAGATCTTTACCGCTGACAGTTGCCGTAACAGTATGCGAACTACCCGACGCAACCTGCGTTTTATCAAGGGACAGTTCTTTAATACACGGAGCATCACAGACTTCAAAAACAGTTTGTGCAAGCACCGTATCATCATAAATAATGCGGGCAACATAATTTCCTTTTTTCTGCGGAATCACAAACGAACACTGGGCACTGGTTGCATCTTTTACTTCAAACGGATGGGGAACGGTATCGTACGAATCAAGCTGAACAACAAACAGTCCTTCCTTTGCCTGACCAAAATTGCAGCCCTGTACAAAAAGCACCATCTGTTTTGTTCCGTCACCGCAGGCAACCCGGCTTCGGTCAAGCCACGCTCTGTATACCGCAGGTTCAATGCTTGCAATAACCGTCTGCGTTACCCCACGGCTTCTGTTACCGGCAACATCAACAGCACAGACCGTTACGGTATACTGCGAATTGTCGGGTATACAGTCAAATGCGCAGGAATTTTTTGCAGCACTCACGGTCTGTTTTTGTTCACCCGTTATTCCGCTGCAGGTAACCTCAACCGAATGCACATCGTCCGACAGAGAGTTTTCCCACTGCACTTCAAGTTTACCGCTCTGTGTACTGAATGCCGCACGAACGTCGCTTACCGGTTCCGGAGCGTCAGTATCTATGCACGAAAGTTCAAGTGTCGCCATTGAAACAGAACCGTCTTCTGCTTTTGCGTAAAATGTGTACTGTCCATTCTGATTAAGCTGAACACTTGCACTATGCGAAAGGCAGTTTAAACTGGTACCATAACCGTATTCAAAAAAAGTTTTTCCGTGAAGTCCTGCACTATAGCACAGGCGTACAATCCGCTGCCGGGTACCACAGACAACCATAACCGTGACCGCCCGCGAAACTGCAACAGACGCATCTTTTGTTACCGTCAGTTCAAAGTCTGAGGGCAAAGAAAGTTCTTCGCCACTTTCACCGTTACCGCCTCCTGTAAGCTCAGTAAACAGAAACGACTCAACCGTAACTTCTGACGAAGAAACGTTCACCGTTACCGAAAGAGATTTTTCTGCAGAGCGCTCACACAACGCAGTTACCCGGTACAGGCCGTTTTCTACACGGTCAAAGAAAAATGTTCCGTCTTCTTCTACCGCAGCAGTACGGGTAAGCACTTCTGAATCGTCAATGCAGCTTAGCGTTACCGTAGCCGGACAATCGGACGGACAGCGCACAGAACCGCGGACAGAACCGAAAAAATTCTCCGTGCGGGTCTGCAGGGAACACGATGTAAGAGTCAGCGCCCATGCAATCGAAAGAATGTGTATTTTTTTCATTTCAACTCCTTAAGATAGGTCTCATAAATCATATTGTCACCGCAAATCAAAAAAGACCACAAAATAACTGTGATTTTTTTCACAATTAAGAACAAATTCCGGGATAAAATCAGCAAATTTGGTCAAATTCAAACTAAATCCGTGAAATTCGGCCCCAAATTCCTTTGACCCAAACAGTGAAATCAGTTATATTTTTCACAATTAAGGTAAAGACGGCATGAAACCAATTCCAGAGCCATCTAAACGCAGGCTTGTACTGCTGGAACGCTTTTTGAGCGGATGCAAAGAAGAGACTCTTTCGTCAACGCAGCTTGCAAAGCTGACCGGCTGGTCTGCGGCACTTATACGGCGCGACATTTCGCTGTTAGACGTGCATGCTGGCGGTGGAAGCGGATACCGTACTTCAGAACTGCAAAAAGCCCTTGCGCTTCTGATTTCAGATTCTGCAGCGGTAAAAAAATGCTGTATTGTCGGCTTAGGCCGCATGGGCCAGGTACTGCTTGATACCGCAGAGTTAAACCGTTCGTCCTTTACCTTAGTGGCAGGATTTGACTCCAGCGTAAACCGCACCGAAGTCTTACGTTCTGCATTTCCGCTTCACCCTACCACGATGCTTGAACACGTGATTGAGTCTGAGGGAATTGAATACGCCGTTCTTACGGTTGGCGAAGAAGAAGCACAGTCTATGGCGGAACGGCTGTGCAAATGCGGAATAAAAGGCATTGTAAACTACACGCCAAAGATGCTGATTGTTCCGCAGAATGTTGCTGTTGAAAATGTTTCACTTTTAACGGCACTCGAATTGCTTAATGCAGGCAGAAGTCTGTAATTATAAAACAAAACAAGGAGGCCACTATGGCACGAGTGTACAATTTTAGCGCAGGACCCAGCTGCTTACCGGAGGAAGTTCTTAAAGAATGTGCAGCAGAAATGCTTGACTGCAACGGAACCGGACAGTCCGTTATGGAGATGAGTCACCGCTCTTCTGCATTCGAACCGATCATTCAGGATGCCGAAGCAATGGTACGCAAGCTTATGAACGTTCCCGACAACTACAAAGTTCTGTTCGTTCAGGGCGGAGGCTCTACTCAGTTTGCAATGGTGGCAGAGAATCTGGGCATAAAAAACAAAAAGGCAGCATACATCGAAACCGGTGTATGGGCAAAGAAAGCTGCAGCAGAAGCAAAAAAACTTGGTGTTGCCGTTGACGTAATTGCATCATCAAAAGATAAAAACTACTCTTACATTCCTAAGGTAGAAAAAATAAGCGGAAACTATGACTACGCATACATCTGCTTTAACAACACCATTATGGGAACTCACTACGAATACATTCCCGACACAGGTGACATTCCTTTGGTAGCAGATATTTCTTCTTGTGTTTTAAGTGAACCACTTGATGTAAGCAAGTTTGGACTTCTGTTTGCCGGTGCACAAAAAAATCTTGCTCCTGCTGGTGTAACTTTGGTTATTATTCGCGAAGACCTCATTCCCGAACCCGAAGCATGTCTTCCCGGAACACCAACAATGCTTGCCTATAAAACACATGCAGACAACGGCAGCATGTACAACACACCGCCCTGCTATACCATTTATGTTCTGGACAAAGTGCTTCACTGGATTGAAAAGAACGGAGGAGCAGAAGGCATGCTTAAACGCAACAAGGAAAAGGCAGACTATCTGTACAACTTCCTTGACAGTTCCGATTTCTACCATGCAACTACAGAAAAAGGAAGCCGCTCTCTGATGAACGTTCCGTTCCTTACAAAATATTCTGATCATGCTGCAGATGACGAAGCTGCTGCTGCAAAAGAAAAAGCAGTAAACGACAAGTTTGTAAAAGAAGCAACTGCTGCAGGACTGGTAAACCTAAAAGGTCACCGTCTGGTAGGCGGAATGCGTGCAAGCATTTACAACGCAATGACACTGGACGGAGTTAAAGCTCTGGTTGAGTTCATGAAAAAATTTGCCGCAAACAACTAAGGAGTACGCAATGTATAAGATTCAGACATTAGACAGAATTAGTGCACTGGGACTGGACAACTTCCCGCGCGATGAATATGAAATTGCAAGCGAAATCGTAAAGCCTGATGCAATTTTAGTACGCAGTCACGACATGCTTACCATGCAGCTGGACTCAAGCGTAAAAGCAATTGCACGTGCAGGTGCCGGTGTAAACAACATTCCCGTAAAAGAACTGGGACAGAAAGGTGTTGTCGTATTTAACACTCCGGGTGCAAACGC
>CACXCG010000013.1 GCA_902766125.1 uncultured Spirochaetaceae bacterium
CAGGTGTCGGTTTGTTTTTCTGAGAAAGTGCTGCCAGTGCAGGAAATTCATCTTCCGGGAATGCAGACAAATCAGGTTCTGCAGGTTTTGGTGGCGGAGGTGCAAGCGACTGCGTCGGCTCAAGCGACTGCGTCGGCGCAGGTGTCGGTTCTGGCTCCGGCGCTGGTTCAGGTTCCGGTTTGGAAGAAAGTGCGAGCAGTGCATCGAGGTCCATGTCCTCAACGGCAACCTGTTTGGGTTTTTCGGGCTCCGGTTCTGGTTCAGGCTCTTCAAAGTCGCTTAAATCAAGGTCGCCCAGATCCATGTCTTCTGCGGGAGCAAGCAGGTCTGAAACATCAGGGGTTGCGGGTGCGGCTTCCTGACGGGGTGATTCCCCCTCTTCGGAGTCACCGCCACCGGTTATGTCTGAAAAGTCATTTGCTTCGCGCTCACGTTCTGCGGCAGCTGCATCTGCCTGCTGCTGTTCTTCTTCAGAAAGTTCAGGCATTCCCAGGCGGAAATCGTCAGAATCATCAACATCCTCGATGGTTGACGGAAGGGCAAACTGTGCAGGCTTTTCACCACGTGCTGCACGGATTGCAACTTCATTTCCGAGATTCATCATATCTGTGCTGAACTGTTTCAGCTGACTTAAGCCTGGCATTTGGTTTCTATTATACTCCGCAGACAGCCTTATTACAAGATACTAAGGCCCTGTTTTTATTGTCGGAAAATAAAAAAACGCTGTTTAGAGAAAAAAATCGCTCAAAAAACGCATAAACTGCTTGTCTCAAGGCTCACAAAATCCGATACTTACAGTATGAAAGCAAAATGGATTGTGGGCATGCTGTTAAGCGCAGCAGTTTTAGTTTCACCGCTGTATGCAAGCGATGATGATGACAAACTGAGCTATGAAACACTGGTATCGCACATTGATTCGGTATCGTCTCCGTATGTTTCGGGGGACTATGCCGTCTTTACTGCTGAACACAATGCACGCTTTGTAGGAATTGCTTTTGACTACGAAGATTTCAGCGTCATTCACCCCATGCAGATCCGCACCATTTACGATTACGACTTTGAACCGGTTGATTCCCTGTATTTTTACATTCTCAAGCTTCCCAAAACCGTTCAGAACATAAACTACCGCTTAGTTATTGACGGACTGTGGACAACAGACCCTCTGAATACCAGCAGAACCTACAGCAGACAGGCTGGACTGTACCTTTCACACCTTGATGTTTCCCGCAATATTCCGGCGGTAACCGAAAAAATCAACTCTAACACCGTCCGTTTTACCTACCGTGGCGCCAGAGGACAGCAGGTACGCGTTGGAGGCAGCTTTACCAACTGGGACAGCTGGATTTACACCCTTACCGAAACCGCTCCCGGCGTATACGAAATAGACATTCCCCTTGCCCCCGGTAAGTATGAATACGCATTCTATACCGGCATTATGTCTACCCCCGACCCTACAAATCCTGAGCGCGTGTATACGGCTGACGGCAAGGTTGCATCGCTTCTGATTGTTCAGTAAGGACATTCTTACCGCAACCTGACAAAGTCTTGAAAATTCTACCCCCTCGTGTTATACTGAATTCTACTATTCTATCTTATTCAGAAGGAATGTTATGGATTCAAAGACAGTCGCCATCATCGGAGCTGGAGCATGGGGAACGGCACTGGGATGTGCCCTTGCACGCGGAGGACATACCGTTGAAGCATGGGCTCTGGAAGAAGATGTTGTCAATGACATCAACACCGTGCACGAAAACAAACGCTATCTTCCCGGATACGCATTGCATCCTAATCTGAGCGCTTCTCAGGACATACGCAAGGTTGCGGCAGGAAAAGACTTCATTATCATTGCAAGCCCTTCTCTGTACCTTCAGTCAACAATCAGGCAGTTTGCAGATGTGCCAAACGTTGCAGACGGAACTTCTATCATTGCATCCCTGACCAAGGGTTTTGTTCCCGCAGCTGACGGTCCTCACCTTATTCTTGAAACCATGGAACAGGCACTTCCTGCTTCCTACAAAAATTCAACCGTATATGTTGCAGGTCCCTCTCACGCAGAGGAAGTTGCACTGGGTAAAATTACCGGACTGATTGCCGCAAGTGAACATCACCGCAACGCTATCAGAGTACGTGATTTGCTCAGGGTAAAAGGCATTATGGCATACGCTTCATTTGATACCGTGGGTGTTCAGGTGTGTGCCGCTGCAAAGAACGTCATTGCCATTGCCTACGGAAGTCTTGATGCACTTGCCGAAACAAGTGATATCTTTGGCGATAATACCGAAAGTCTTCTGCTTGCTGCAGGATTAAACGAAATCCAGACCTTAGGCTTTGCCATGGGTGCAACTCACGCAGAAACCTTTGCTTCTGTCAGTGGCGTAGGCGACCTTGACGTTACCTGTAAGTCAAAATACGGACGCAACAGACGCTTTGGTCAGGACATCATCAAAACCGACATGCTGTCGCGCTTTGAAAACATCGATGACCTTATTGCAAACGTAAAGAAAGTCGGCTATCTTCCCGAAGGTGCCATTGCATGCAAATATGTGCACGAAGTTGCCGAAGCAAAAAAACTCAAGCTTCCCATCTGCAACGGACTGTACCGCGTGCTGAACAAAGAAGTAACTCCCCTCGCCTTCTTAAATGAACTGGTGGGACTGGAGTAAAAAGGAAACAGTATGTTAGAGAAAATAACCGGAACGTTCAGTAACATCATCCGTACACTGAGCGGAAAGTCAACCATTACCGAAAAAAACATTGAAGAAACCGTTGAACAGATCAAGATGGCACTGCTTGAAGCAGACGTTAACCTTCGTGTAGTCCGCCGCTTTGTCAACGCAACCATAGAAGAAGCAAAAGGAGAAAAAGTCCTTAAGGCAGTTGATCCCGGTCAGCAGTTTGTAAAGATTATCTACGACCGCATAGTCGCAATGCTGGGAGACACAAAGACAGACCTTTCGCTCAAAGGACCAGACACGCAGTCGGTTATCCTGTTTCTGGGTCTTCAGGGTGCAGGTAAGACAACAGCCGCTCACAAACTGGCAGCCCGCCTTAAGAAAGAAGGCCGCCGTCCGTTACTTGCAGCCTGTGACTTGGTTCGTCCTGCCGCTATAGAACAGCTGTGTGTTCTGGGACAGAAAATAGATGTTCCCGTTTACAAGGAAGACGGAGCAAAGAATGCAGTAAGCGTTGCAAAAAAAGCTCTGGACTATGCAAAGAAAAACGGTCTGGATACCGTCATTGTCGATACCGCAGGCCGTCTGCAGATTGACGAAGCAATGATGCAGGAACTGGTCGATGTAAAGAAAGCACTGAATCCACAGGAAACCATTTTAGTTGCAGATGCAATGACCGGTCAGAATGCAGTAGACATTGCAAAGAGTTTTGACGAACAGCTGGGACTTACCGGCGTTATTCTTACTAAGTTTGACTCCGATGCACGCGGTGGTGCAGCACTCTCTCTTAAAACCATAACCGGTAAACCCATTCTGTATATTGGTACCGGCGAAAAAACCGAAGACTTTGAACCGTTCCATCCTGAACGAATTGCAAGCCGTATTCTGGGCATGGGCGATGTTGTTTCTCTGGTTGAAAAAGCACAGGAAACCGTTGATCAGGAAGAAGCCTTACGCATGCAGAAAAAAATGCAGCGCAATGAATTTACCCTGCAGGATATGCTGGAGCAGTTTCAGTCTGTTAAAAAGATGGGCAGCATGAGTCAGATTCTTGACATGATGCCGGGACTTGCGGGTCAGATCAGCGAAGAACAGCTTGCACAGGCAGATACAAAAAAGCAGGAAGCAATCATCCAGAGCATGACGTACAAAGAGCGCATGAATCACCTTATCATTGGTCCCAGCAGACGTAAGCGCATTGCAAAAGGAAGCGGCACAACGGTACAGGATGTAAACAAACTGATTAAGCAGTTTGAAAAGACAAAGCTTACCATGAAAAAGTTATCCCGTAACCGCGGAGCACAGGCAAAACTGATGCAGCAGATGGGAGCTATGGGAGGCGGATTTCCGGGCGGTGGATTTCCGTTCTAATCTGATTTAGTTCTAAAAAAAAGAAGGGTATCAGTCTTTCGATTGATACCCTTTTTGCTTTTAAAGGCAGATAAAAACTAGTACCACGTGGTACTAGTACCACAGAGCGGCTTCGTCTTCCCAGTCAACAATTTCTTCGGGTTTGAAGAAAAGGTTTACTTCGCGTTCTGCACTTTCTTCACTGTCGCTTGCGTGAATGACATTGCACTGAGTGTGCATACAGTAGTCTCCGCGGATTGTTCCGGGCATAGCTTCTGTCGGTTTTGTTGAACCGGTCAGCTTGCGTACCAGAGTAACACAGTCATCACCCTGCCATACCATTGCAACAACAGGACCACTGGTAATGTAGTCAGTCAGTTCGCTAAAGAAGGGTTTTTCCTGATGCTCTGCATAGTGCTTTGCAGCCTGTTCCGGAGTAATCTGCATCAGTTTAAGGCCAACCAGTTTAAGACCTTTGTGCTCAAGGCGGCTAATCACTTCGCCTACCAGCCTGCGGTTAAGAATACCAGGCTTTAACATTGTAAAACATTTATTGTAACTCATGCGCTCACCTTACACGAAAACAAAATTTTTGACAAGTGGTATGCTACTTCAGCGTGACCGTTGCATCGGTAAGCTGTGCCGGATACTGCTCTACATACGCAATTTTATTGCCTAAAAAACCAACCCGCACTACTTCACTGTCGGTTGCCCCGTACATACCGTCCATTCCGTTAAACACAAAGTTACCCATGGAATACACAATCAGGCTTCCGTTATACCATTCAGTAGGCTGCAGTACATGCGGATGACTTCCAAACACAATGTCGGCACCGTTGTCGCAGAGGGCTTCATAAAATTCCCGCTGAGATTTTGAAGGAGTAAAATGATATTCTTCGCCGCCATGCACATTTACAATAACCACGTTACCCGCCTGTTTTTCTTCGCGTACTTTTTCCAGAAGTTCATCGCTCTGCCACAGAATGCCTGCTCTGGTTTCGGTTGCAGTAGCAGTTTTCTTTCCGTTAAAGCCTGACTGTTCAACAGGGAATGCACCGCAGCTTATGACTGCAAGCGGAAGTCCCTTAACGGTCGTGTGATAAAACTGAGATGCTTCTTCTGCATTGTACCCGATGCCGCTTGAAGGAATGTTGTATTCTGCAAACGCTTTGAGCGTATCTTTAAAACCGGACTCTCCGTAATCATAGCAGTGATTGTTTGTCTGCATCAGATAGTCAAACCCCGCCTGCATCAGATACGGAAGCACCTGTTTTTTAAACTTAAAGGTGTAGGTTTTTGTCGCATTGTTCCACGAATCAGTAACCACTCCCTCAAGATTTCCAATCGTAAAGTCGCTGTTCTGCAAAAGCGGCAGTGTTGTTCCGAATACACGCTCCAAGCCGTCAGCATAATTCATCATAATTTCCTGAGCACCGCGCGCAACCATAATGTCACCGACACTTGCAATAAACACCGGTCCCTTGTCCTGCGCATCCGACACAGCATCATCTTCAAACACAAATGTTTTTTCGCACCAGGTGTGCAATGCCTCTTCAACTTTTTTCTGATGAACAAACACTTTAACCACTGCACTTTGGGTTACCGAAAGCACATAATCTTCTTCGCCCGCATACTGTCCGTCAACCGGAAGTGCACGCCATCCTTCAGGAAGTTCATTTTCATCACAAAACGAAAGTTCCAGGTTAGGATCCAGCACATTCATTCCTTTGGAAGAAAAATCAGCAGGAACACAGGGAAGAATATACCGTTCTGAAAGCGGATAGCAGGTTTCGTTTTCATCTGACTGCTGGGGAAGCAGTGTAAGGTTATTTTCTATTCTGATTGAAGCAACCGTTACCGAAGCAGTTGCAAAATAAGAACCGCTTGCCTTTGACAGCTCACTTTCGGGAACAAATACAAACGGCAGCTTTTCGTCTTCCGCATCCTTTACATAGCGCCCGTACAGCACATCGGAAACACGCACTTCATACCGCACACGGGGAATACACAGTCGGACAATAAAAAAGGTAAGCAGCATTACAAACAGTGCCGCAACAACAGACACAATTATCAGATTTTTCTTATCAAACTTCATGCCGCCATTCTAGCATATAATCATATTTCGTGCTATAATATAGGAATGAAAACGCACACATTCAAAGGGGGAATTCATCCCGCCGAAAAGAAGGAATTGAGTCAGAACTGTCCGATTACAGATGCATTTCCTTCCACAAAGACCGTAACCATACCGGTTACTATGGGTGGAGCGCCAAACGTTCCGCTGGTAAAAGTTGGTGACTCTGTTGCAAAGGGTCAGAAAATTGCTGCAAGCGATGCATTCATGTCTGCACCCGTGCACGCTTCGGTTGCAGGTACCGTAAAAAAAATCCAGAATTTTATGGTTACCGCAAATGTTGAAGTTCCGTGCATTGTCATTCAGGCAGATGACTCAGACAGAACTGATTACATGCCGCCGCTTGATCCTTTTACCTGTGAAACAGAACAGGCTATTGAACGAATACGTGAAGCAGGCATTGTCGGCATGGGAGGAGCATCTTTCCCGACACATGTAAAACTCAATCCGCCGAAAGATAAAGAAATTGATTATGTGCTTTTAAACGCAGCAGAATGTGAACCGTATCTTACGGTTGATGAACGCACACTGCAGGAAACTCCGGAAAAAGTAATTGACGGTCTTGCAATCGTGCTCAAACACACTGGTGCTCACGGCATTATTGCCATTGAAACAAATAAAGATTACATCATCCCCGCACTGCAGGATGCAATTCATCAGAAACAGTATGACGATGATATTTCTATTGCACGCGTTAAGACAAAGTATCCCCAGGGTGGAGAAAAAAATCTGGTGCAGGCAGTCCTTGGTGTAGAGATTCCCGCAGGAAAGCTTCCCGCTGATGCAGGAGCACTTATTGCAAACGTGGGAACCGTCTGTGCCATAAGCGATGCATTCCGTCTGGGTAAACCGCTGATTGAACGCGCCCTTACCATAAGTGGCGGTGCATGCGAAAAACCGTGCAACATCCGCGTACCCGTAGGCACTGTCGTAGGAGACCTTATTCCCGATGTGTTTACACTTAAAGAAGGAGAATGTGCAAAGATAATCAGCGGCGGTCCCATGATGGGCTTTGCCATGACAAACGCAAACTTCCCTGTTGCAAAGGGAACAAGCGGAGTCTTATTCCTTACCAAAAAAGAAACCTATCTTACCGATGAAGATCCGTGCATTAACTGCGGTTCCTGTGTAAACGTATGCCCCATGCACTTAACTCCGGTTATGATGGTTAACGAATTAAAAGCCGACAGCCTTGACGGTGCAAAATACTACGGACTTATGGACTGCATTGAATGCGGCTGCTGTGCATATGTATGTCCTGCAAATGTCCGTCTGGTTCAGCGCATACGCCTTGGAAAAAATAAAGTTCGTGCACAGATGGCTGCAGAACGGGCAAAAGCGCAGCAGGCTCAGGGAGGCGCAAAATGAGCGAAGCAAAACAAAACGAAATCTATCTTTCATCAAGCCCGCACTTCAGCGCAAAGATGAAGACACAATACATTATGGCAACTGTTCTGTTTGCAACGCTTCCTGAATGTATTTATGGTGTCATGCTGTACGGTGTGCAGGCTCTGGTAACTATTTTAGTTGCCGTTGCAAGTGCCGTTGGATTTGAAGCATTGTTCCAGCTGGTAACCAAAAAGAAAATCCGTGTATACGATCTTTCGGCAGCAGTAACCGGTGTTCTGTTTGCATTAGTACTGCCCCCCGCCATTCCCGTGTGGATGACCGTGTTAGGAGCAGCCGTTGCCGTTGTTGTCGGAAAGGGACTGTTTGGAGGTTTAGGACAGAACACCTTCAACCCTGCCCTTACCGGACGCGGTTTCTTAGTTATTTCTTTTGCAGGAGTCATGGGTGCGTCATGGATTACTCCCGCAAACTCAACAGTTGATGCAGTCAGTTCTGCAACCGTGCTCAGTTCCGTAAAGTCAGGAACCTTTGCTGCTACAAACGACAATCTGTGGCAGCTGTTTACGGGTAACCAGGCAGGCTGTATCGGTGAAACATCTGCACTGCTGCTTTTGATTTCATTCTTCTTCCTGTTTATTTCACACATCATCGACTGGCGTGCACCCGTTGCAATGGTAAGTACTGTTGCACTGGGAACCTTTATTGCAAGTCTTGTGCAGGGACAGGATGCAATGCAGGTGGCAACCGCTGTTGCAGTTGCACTGTGTACCGGCGGCGTTATGTTTGGTGCAACCTTTATGGTAACCGACTATGCAACTACTCCCGTTACCAAACCCGGACGTCTTGTCTTTGGCTTTGGCTGCGGATTAATCACCTTCCTTATCAGACAGTTTGGCGGATACCCGGAAGGCGTTATGTTCAGTATTCTGATTATGAATGCAGTCGCTCCGTTCTTAAACAAACTGACCGTACGCAAATACGGCTACGGTAAGAAAGCAACACGCCGTGCACAGCCGAAACACCTTGTTCAGGAATTCAATGTTGCACAGGCAAAAACGGAGGAATCAAAATGAGTTCAGAAACTAAAGCAAAAGATTCCAAAAGTGTCTTTTCAATGATAAAGCTGGGACTTATCCTGGCAGCATACGCAGTTGCAGCCTGTACCGTACTTGCAGTCGTAAACAACATTACATCTCCTGTCATAAAGCAGAATCAGGAACGCAAAGCTAACGAAGCAATGCGTGCTGTTTTTGAACAGGCAGATTCATTCAAAACTCCCGAACGCTCAGTGTATGAAAGCAGCGGAAACGTAACTATCGATGCACTTCGTCTTGCATATAAAGACGGGAAGGTAATCGGCGCAGTTGCTCAGGTAACCGGTCCCACCTACGACACTTCAACAATCATGGTTGGCATGAAGAATGACGGAACCATTACCGGAGTTCAGTATCTTGCAAACACCGACACACCGGGCTTTGGACAGAAAGCAAGCGATCCGACATTCCATCTTGCAAACGGAAAAACCTTCTACGAACAGTTTACCGGAAAAAATGCAAACGATGGTTTTATTACCGGCGTTACCTTTGATGCAATCAGCGGTGCAACCATTACGTCAAACGGAGCAGCAGACCTGCTTACCGCTGCAACTAATGCACTCAAGACAGTGCTTGCTTCTTATGCAGACAACGCGGAGGTTCAGTAATGAACAGAAAACTTTCTATCTTTACAAACGGATTCGTACGCGAAAATCCGCTTTTAGTGCTTAACATAGGTCTGTGTTCTTCGCTGGGCATTACCACTCAGGTATTCAACGGCTTAGGCATGGGCATGAGCATGACCTTCGTTCTTTTTATGAGCGAACTGGTTATCAGTATTTTCAGAAAACACATTCCTCAGGCAGTGCGTCTTCCGGTATTCATCACCATCATTGCAGCATTTACTACAATCGTGCAGATGGTACTTCAGGCATACGTTCCGTCACTGTATGATTCGCTGGGTGTATTCCTGCCCCTTATCGTTGTAAACTGTATCATCATGGGACGCGTTGAAGCGTTTGCCTCAAAGAATACAGTCGGTGACTCTCTGCTGGATGCGTTAGGAATGGGACTTGGTTACACGATGGTGCTTGTGCTTATCTCGCTGATCCGTGAACTTCTGGGAGCGGGAACCATTCTTGCGGGAACTGCACTTAAAGTAAGCATTATTCCCGAAGCCTACTGCATCGGAATCTTAAACAGTGCACCGGGCGGATTCATCGTCTTTGGCGTACTGGGAGCCGTTATGCAGGCAATTAAAAATGCACAGGGGGCAAGCAAATGAGCGACATGCTTAAAATCTTTATGAAGTCAATGTTAGTTGACAATGTAGTATTCATTCAATATCTTGCCATCTGTCCGTTTATTGGTATGACAAGCGAAACCGGAAAAGCAACCGGTATGGGTCTTGCGACTTCTTTTGTCATTCTGCTTGCAACTGCAGTCACCTGGCCTATCTACACTTTCATCATGATTCCTTTGGAACTTGAGTTTTTGCAGACACTGGTATTCATTCTGGTTATTGCATCTTTAGTTCAGCTGGTAGAATTCTACCTGAAAAAATCTGCACCCGGTTTGTATTCTTCAATGGGAATTTATCTTTCGCTCATTACCACAAACTGTGCAGTTCTTGCCATTACCATCAACTGCTTTAAATACAGCTACAACTACGGTCAGAGCTTAGTGTATGCCTTAGGCAGTGCCATGGGATTTTTACTGAGCATGGTCATTATGTCAGGCATACGTTCAAAACTTAAGGCTGCAGATGTTCCTCACGCATTCAAGGGAACACCTATTCTGTATGTAGCAGCGGGTCTTTTAAGTCTTGCATTCCTTGGCTTTAAGGGACTGATTAAATAGGAGGCAGAACATGATTATAATTCTTAGAACCGTTGCAGTAGCACTTGTTCTGTCATTCGTGCTGGGACTTTTGCTTGGTTTGTTCAAGAAAATTTTTGCGGTAAAAGTTGATCCAAAAGTAGAAGCAATTCAGGCTGAACTTTCTGGCGGAAACTGCGGTGGCTGCGGATACGCAGGCTGTGCAGCATTTGCTCAGGCAGTTGTAAACGGAGAAGCTCCTGCTAACGGCTGTGTTGCCGGCGGTGCATCTGTTGCAAAGAAAATTGCAGAACTGATGGGCGTTGAAGTCAGTGCCGTAAAAAAAGCGGCAATCCTTACCTGTCAGGGAACAAAAGACTGTGCGCTTTCACGCGGAACTTACAACGGCGTTCAGACTTGTGCTGCTGCAGTTCAGGCAGTAAACGGAACCAAGCTGTGTGCATTTGGCTGTGCAGGCTTAGGCGACTGTGTTGCAGTCTGTACCTTTGGTGCCCTTCGCATGGGTGAAAACGGCATTCCCGTAATTGATTACGACAAGTGTGTCGGCTGCGGAAAGTGTGCCCGTACCTGTCCCAAAAAACTGTTTACCATTGTTGACACCAGTATAAAAGGAAGCGTTGCATTATGTGCTAACAGAAGCGACAACAAGCCTCCCATTAAAAAGAACTGTTCTAAGGGCTGTATCAAATGCGGCATCTGCGAAAAGAAATGTCCGGAACAGTGCATAAAAGTTACCAATGGAATTCCCGTAGTAGATTACACAAAATGTACTTCCTGCGGAGAATGTATAAAAGCCTGTCCCGATAAAGTTCTTGCTTTAATTCAGGACGTTGTACACGCATGATTGTACGCGTAAGCATTACCGTTCCCCCTGCACGCGAAACAGACAGCCGTTTTGTAACACAGCAGCTTTCGCGTGCATTGCAAAAGCAGGGATGTGACAGAGCCGTAACAGATGCCGTTCCCGTCTGCGAAAAAAAATCAATTGATGCACGGCACGGTTCTGTCAAACTGGTAATGCGCTATGCTCTTTATTTTGACGAAACTCCCCCAAAACAGGAAGACACCCTTCCCCAGTGGAAACATGCTGACGGTTCAAAAAAAACAATTATTGTCGGCTCAGGACCTGCGGGTTTATTCGGTGCACTTACCCTGCTGGAATACGGCATACAGCCGGTTATTGTTGAACGCGGAAGTCAGGTAAGCGACAGAAAAAGAGACATTGCTGCCATAAGTACAAAAGGCTTTGTAAACGAAGACAGTAACTACTGCTTTGGCGAAGGCGGTGCAGGAACATTCAGCGACGGTAAGCTGTACACCAGAAGCAACAAACGCGGTGACATTCCGCAGGTGCTTCGTATTTTCGTACACTTTGGCGCAGATCCTAAAATTCTAACCGATGCACATCCGCACATTGGAACAGACAGACTTCCTGCCATCATCCAGAACATGAGGAATTTTATTCTTTCTTCCGGAGGGCAGATTTTATTTGATACCCGCTGCACGGGATTTATTACGCATAAAACAGCAGACGGACAGCTTGTCATTGACGGCATAAAAACAAAAAACACTAAGACAGAAAAAGAATTAGAAATCCGCACACAACATGTATTGCTTGCAACCGGACATTCTGCAAACGACATATATGAACTTCTTGCTCAGGCAGCGCCTCTGTCACTTGAAGCAAAAACCTTTGCAGTCGGCGTACGCGTCGAACATCCGCGAAAAGTTATAGATGCAATTCAGTATCACGGAAAACAGGATGCACAGAGCCTTGGAGCAGCAGAATACCGCTTTACTAGTCAGCAGGAAGGACGCGGTGTATACAGTTTCTGCATGTGTCCCGGAGGCTTTGTTGTTCCCAGTGCCAGTGAACCGGAACAGCTTGTCGTAAACGGAATGAGTGCAGCAAAACGAAACAGTCTGTGGAGTAACGCAGCTTTCGTAGTTGAAACACGACCGGAAGATATTCCCCAGGAATTTATTGTACAGGCTGAACAAAAAGGCTGTCCTTCTCTTGCAGGCTTACTGTGGAGAACCTGGCTGGAAAAGCTGACCTTCAGTCACGCAGACGGACAGAAAGCTCCTGCTCAGTTACTGACTGATTTTCTGTCGCACCGCGAAAGCACAGTCCTTCCTAAAACAAGTTATGCTCCCGGCCTTAACGCAAGCAGATTAGACCAGTGGCTTCCGTTACCCATAACAGAAAGACTTCACGCAGCATTTAAAGATGCAGACAAAGCCATGCACGGATTTATCTGCGACCAGGCACTTCTGATTGCAAGCGAAACAAGAACCAGCACTCCGGTACGCATAGTCAGGGATTCTTCAACGTGTGAATGCACAGCACTTAAGGGTTTATATCCCGCAGGAGAAGGAAGCGGTTATGCAGGCGGCATCGTAAGTTCTGCCATGGACGGAATAAAATGCTGCCACCAGATTGCACAATCTCTTAAGTAAAAAAAACGACCGTGCGTAAAACACGGCCGTCGTAACGCTTAGTCAAAAGCAATTATTTCTTTGCTTTAGGTGTTACGGTTACTTTGTCAAGCTTCCAGATGTCGCGTACATATTCTTCAATCGTACGGTCACTAGAGAACTTACCAGAATGAGCAATGTTAAGCAGAGCTTTGCGTGCCCATGCCTTGCGGTCTGCGTAGGCTGCTGCAACTGCTTCCTGTGCCTGTACATAGCTTTCAAAGTCAGCAAGTACAAAGAACACGTCCGCAGGCTGTCCGCCAACACCATATACCAGAGAGTCATGCAGTTCGGTGAACAGATGGCGTGTCGGGTCGTAGGTACCGTCAATCAGCTGTTCTACAACACGGTTCAGTTCGGGATTGCGTTCCAGATACTTCTGGGGATTGTAGCTGTGTTCGGTATTCATCTTGATGATTTCATCTGCAGAAAGACCGAAGATAAATTCATTTTCTTTTCCTGCTTCTGCAACAATCTCAATGTTTGCACCGTCCATAGTTCCCAGTGTAAGGGCACCGTTCATCATAAACTTCATGTTTGAAGTACCAGATGCTTCGTATCCTGCAGTAGAAATCTGTTCTGACACATCACTTGCCGGAATGATTTTTTCTGCAACAGAAACACGGTAGTTCTCTACGAATACAACACGCAGTTTTCCACCAACGCGACGGTCATTGTTAATTCTTTCTGCAACGTTGTTGATCAGTTTGATAATCTGCTTTGCACGGCGATATCCGGAAGCTGCCTTTGCACCAAAGATAAAGGTGCGTGACGGCGGGTTGTATGACGGATCATCAACAATGCGGTTGTACAGATACATAACGTGCAGGATGTTTAACAGCTGACGTTTGTATTCATGCAGACGCTTAACCTGAACATCGTAAATGCTTTCAGGATCAAGGAATTCATTCTGTGAGTGCTTGAGGTAATCTGCAAGGCGCTGTTTGTTGTGCAGCTTGATTTCATTCAGCTCGGTAAGGCTTGCGTCATCATCTGCATATTTTACCAGACCTTCCAGTTTAGAAAGATCGGTAATCCATCCGTCACCAATGCGCTTGGTAATAAAGTCAGAAAGTTCAGGGTTTGCAGTCAACAGCCAGCGGCGCTGAGTTACACCGTTTGTCTTGTTGTTGAACTTTTCAGGATAGATGGTATTCCAGTTCTTAAGTTCCTGTTCTTTCAGAAGTTTTGTATGCAGTTCTGCAACACCGTTTACGCTGAAACATGCGTGAATTGCGAGCCATGCCATATACACTTTGTCATCGTGGATGATTGCCATGTGCTTCTGCTTATCAAAGTCATCGGGGAACTTAGTGCGAAGTTCAATCATAAAGCGGCGGTTGATTTCTTCTACGATCTGATAGATACGGGGAAGCAGTCTCTGGAAGATTTCTACCGGCCACTTTTCCAGTGCTTCTGCAAGGATGGTGTGGTTGGTGTATGCGAAGGTCTTGTTAACAACAGCCCATGCATCGTTCCAGCCGACATTGTATTCATCCATAAGGATGCGCATCAGTTCAGGAATAGCAACAACCGGGTGCGTGTCGTTCAGCTGAATGACATGATAGTTGGGGAACTTAGAGAAGTCAGTTCCGAAGTTGCTTACAAAGTGATGGACCAAATCCTGCAGAGAAGCAGAAGTAAAGAAGTACTGCTGCTTAAGGCGCAGTTCCTTACCCATAGGACCGTTGTCGTTGGGGTACAGAACACGGCTGATGTTTTCTGCATCATTCTGTTTCTGTACTGCACGGTGATACTGCATTTCGTTGAACAGCTGAAGGTCAAATCCAGAAGGACTTGATGCCTGCCACAGACGCAGTGTGTTTACGGTGTTGTTACCATAACCGACAATCGGCATGTCGTACGGAGTTGCAATAACATCTTCTGAGTTTTCAATATAGAAACGATCCTGTCCGTCGGGAGTCTTTCCGTATTTAATCTGACCGCCAAAGCGAACGGTAACTGCAAGGTCACTGCGCTTTACTTCCCACGGGTCGCGGTGTTTAAGCCAGTTGTCAGGATATTCAACCTGCTGACCGTCTTCGATATGCTGCTCGAACATACCGTATTCGTAGCGGATACCGTAACCGTTTCCGGGATACTGCAGTGTTGCAAGCGAGTCAAGGAAACAGGCTGCAAGACGACCAAGACCACCGTTACCTAAACCGGCATCGGGCTCTTCATCTTCTACTGCATCAAAATCAATGCTCATATCCTTAAGGACTTCTTTTACCTGATCAATGATGCCTGCATTTGCAAGGTTATTGCTCAGGGCACGTCCCATCAGGAATTCTGCGCTTAAATAGTACAGCTGTTTTTTCTGCTGTGCTTCATACGCATTACGGGTTGCCATCCAATTAGGCATGATGATTTCGAGTGCACTTGCACTTACCGCATCAAAAAGATCATGCTTGTTTGCCTGGGAAATATCTTTTCCGTACTGTCTGCGAAGACGGGCGGTAAGATTTTCCTTGAACTGTTCTGCATCAAAAACCATGTGTAACTCCTTTTTGGTTTATTTAGATATCAAAACTATCATTGAATTTGCGGGAACAACATACCGTGACTGAGCACGCAGCTGTTCTTCATTGCCGGGAAGCATAATTGCTTCGTCCGTGTCTATTGATGTATCTGCAACGCGATACCAGCGCTTTCCTTCTGTAAGCGTCGGCAGGTTAACAACAACATCGTGACGGTCGGTATTGGCAGCGACATAAAAATCGTTGTCCTTACCTTCTCCACCTAAAGTGAATGCGAGGAAACGTGACAGGTTTTCCCAGTCAGGATTTGCACCGGTTGCTGAATACCACTGAATGTCGGTTGTCTGACAGCCGGCATTTGAACCAAAGAAACATTCTCTGCGGAATACAGCGTGCTCTTTTCTGAGCATAATGGCGCGTCGGGTAAACTCAACCAGCTGAGCATTGAGCGATGCATTGCTCCAGTCAAACCAGCTTAAGTCGTTGTCCTGACAGTATGCGTTATTATTGCCCTGCTGACCTCTGCGGAATTCGTCACCACCTAAAAGCATGGGTGTACCCTGAGAGACAAGCAGTGTCAGGATAAAGTTTCGTATCTGGCGGTTACGCAGGCGTTCTATCTGCGGGTTGGCAGTAGGACCTTCGTATCCGTGGTTGTAACTCCAGTTACTGTCGGAACCGTCGCGGTTACCTTCACCGTTCTGGTCATTGTGCTTACCGTTGTAGCTTACCAGATCGTTCATGGTAAAGCCGTCATGGCAGGTAACGTAGTTTATGCTGTGCCACGGTCGTTTTCCCGAAGCAGCAAACAGATCGCTTGAACCGGAAATGCGGGTTGCAGCACCTGTAGACACATGTTCATCACCTCGCCAGAAGCGGCGGATATCATCACGGAAACGGTCATTCCATTCTGCCCAGCGTCCAACAGGGAACCAGCCCAGTTCGTACGCTCCACCTGCATCCCACGGTTCTGCAATAATTTTTGTATTGTGAAGTACCGGATCTTCTGAAATTCGGTTTGTTAACGGAGGGAACTTTAACACCTGTCCCTGCTGACTGCGTCCCAGAATCGGAGCAAGATCAAAACGGAATCCGTCAACATGATAATCCAAAACCCAGTGGCGCAGTGAATCAATAATTAAATCACGGACCACAGGATGATTACAGTTAACGGTGTTTCCGCAGCCGGAATAGTTCATGTAGTATTCTTTGTGCTGTTCAACCAGCGTATAGTACACGGAGTTTTCAAAGCCACGCATGCTGAATGCAATACCGTGTTCGTTTCCTTCTGCAGTATGGTTGTATACGACATCAAGAATTACTTCGATTCCCGCTTTATGCAGTTCTTTTACCAGCTGTTTGAATTCGTTTACACAACCACCGGGAGTTTTATCTGCAGCATAGCTTGCCTTTGGTGCAAAAAACTGCATGGTACTGTAGCCCCAGTAGTTTTTCATGCGCTCGCCGGTACGAGGATTTACATTTGTGTTTTCGTATTCATCAAATTCGTGAATGGGCATAAGTTCTACTGCGGTAATGCCCAAATGTTTTAAGTAAGGAATTTTTTCTATAAAGCCACGGTATGTTCCCGGGGCACTTACGCCCGCATCACGGCCTGCAGTAAAGCCTTTGACATGCACTTCGTAAATGACAGAATCTTTGAGCGGACGGTTTATAGGTTTGTCCCCTTCCCAGTCGAACGCTGCATCGTCAATGACAACACACTTAGGGAATAAGCGTGAGTGATTCTGAAACAGCTCTATGTCCATCTTGTCAACGGGAGTCTTATAGGTTGGCGGAAGATTTTTAAACAGCGAAACAGGGGTCAGCGCCTTTGCATAGGGATCAGTCAAAAACTGATGGAAATTAAAACGATGACCTTCAAACGGTTCAAACGGACCGTCTACCTGATACATGTACAGCGCACCTGCATTTACGCCAGGCACAAACACATGCCACACATCACCGGTGCGGTTCTGCTGAGGATCAAGCTCGATCTGTGCATACGGCTCACTGTCTTCTGAAGCGCGGAATAAGTCAAGCACGACTTTAGTTCCGTTCCTGCTGAATACTGCAAAATTAACGCCGCCGTCGCGTACCGTCGCTCCTAAGGGGAACGGATTGCCCGGCAATACAGTTAGTGCTTCCATAACTGCCATTATAACAGATAATGCAAGATTTTTCCACAAAAATTTCAAGAATTTTTTGAATTTAAGAATATTTTCAGAAACGAAGTTTTTTGAACAGACGCTCAAGATTCGTGTTGAAATCGTCGGTTGCTTCACGAAGTTCACGAAGGAATGAGTTGTCACCCATTGTTCCCAGAACCGCTTCTACTTCGTCTTTATTGCGGAAAGTAATGGAACGGAAGAAATCAGTATAATCCTTTGAACGGGATGCAATGGAAGATTCAAGCATTTCCATTGACACATACGCAACGTCGCTGGTTATATCGGCAAAGATTTCTGTTGTAAAGTCACGCAGGGGGCGCTCATACAGCGTTTCAAACACATACAGAGCATAGCGTGCCTTGTAATCAATGTAATTTTTCTGACAGTCATCATAGAAAGTATGCACTTCCTTCCAGGTATTGATTGACTTTTCAACTATGTGGCCAAACAGTTCCTGCACTTTCTGCTCGGGAATAATCTGTCCGCCGGCGTTAACCCATTCTGTAAAAAGCGGAATCGTTTCTATGCGTTCCAGATCTTCGTTTTCAAGACTTTCTTTTCCGTTAAATGAACACCAGGTAATAAGACAGTCTGCAGCAAAATATTTTAAGATGCGGCGGTAGGCACGGTATCCCTGAAGCGGTTTGTAAATAAGTGCCCCTGACTTTTTCTGGCAGCGGTCATCGGAAAGTAAAAACTGTGTATACTGCGCATGGTGCAAAAAGTCTTTGGCAATTCTAAGTCCTTCCTGTTCCGAAGAAGCAGCAAACGCTTTCTGTCTGAACGACTGAACAACTTCCGGTTCTGCATTACGGACAGTCATTTTCTGCATGGTATCGTTATCAAGCAAAAGCCAGCGGTAAGTCAGCTGAATGATGCGGTCAAGAGACAGAACAACTTCCTGCATGGTATCCGGTGCAAGCGGGTCTGTTTCTATGTGCTGAACTTTTACCACGCGCTTATCACGGGCAGCAAACTTAAAGCGGTTACGCTCAATGGCAAACATGTTGTACAAAAACCAGTATGCCGGAATAATGTGAACACTGCCGTCTTCCGGACTTGCGGCAACAAGACTGAACGGATAGGTTATGTTAAGTTCATTCTTATAGCTTCCCTTTGCAACCAGTACAAAAGAAGCAAAGCGTGAATCATACTTGAAGTCACAGCACAGACCGGGCCAGAATCCGCGGCCTGCAATCATCTCACCGTCAGGAGAGCGTGAATTATGGTTACTTCCGATTGTTGCGGCAGAAGCAATGTTACTCTGTCCCTGCAGCGTTGCGGCAATAAGGAACGAAGAGTTGTGATGCTGTTCGTGGAACGGGAAGATAAGGTTGTTCAAAAGCTCACAGCAGGAAACCGTAGAATTGTCGCCCAGCACCGAGTTCAAAAGCCGTGCACCGTATTTAAGCTGACAGTTACGGCCTATGACAAAGCGGACTGCCACTGCCTGATAGAACACGCGGCTTCCAAAACCCATAATGCCGTTAACCAGTTCAACACCTTCACCAATCTGACTTGGTTCTTCGGGAGAAGACAGCACGGTAATGTTCTTAAGCTTGAAGGCACCTTTGATATAGGCATCGTTTCCGATTTTTGCGTCTTTGATAAGCGTACAGTTTTTAATGACTGCATCATCGCTTACGATTCCATATGTGGGAGTCGTTTTGTCGTTTCCGTTTTCGGTAAGTTCTACAAAGCGGGACATGAGTGCTTTGTTTTCACGGTAGCGTGACCACAAAAAAGCATCTGCGGGAATCATGCTTTCAAAGGGAAGCACCGAACGGTTACCGTTTTCATTTCCCACACCTATCCAGATACGGACATCTTCTTCTTCACCCTGCTTAAGGACACCGTTACCGAATTTTGAGTGTGTAGTACAGGACATTTCCTGAATGTTAAAAAGCATGACGCGGTTACCGATGCGGTAATTCACCAGATAACTTACATTGTTAACCACGCAGTCGTCTCCCAGACAGACACGGCTTAACATGGAACGGTACACACCGGTATTCAGTTCAAGATCGTGATATCTTAAGCTTGCATGGCGTACGGTGCCCAGAACGACCCAGCCGTCAAATTCACTCTGAACAATGCATTCCGGGTCAAACTGTCCTTCCCCTTCAGAAACATAGACGTTATTCCAGTCAGGATCAGATGAAATGTTACGGTTTTTAACCAGCACTGCAATTTCTTCCGCAGTAAGATGACGCTTTTTGTCTAAAAGCTCTGCGGGCGGCTTGAGTGACTGTGCTAAGTTTGGCGTAAGGCTTACCGTTACCATATCTCCATTATATGCAGTACAGACACTTTATGCAATAAGTGCTATACTGGAGCCTATGAGAAAAAAGCTTACTGTCATAGCTGCATTCTGTGTTTTCGCACTTTGCTCTGCATTTTCTGCAGATCCTTTTGCAACATATACGCTTTCTAACGGACTTACGGTTTTTGTAAAAGAAGATCAGTCGGTTGCGGTTACCACCATAGAACTTGCCTTGCGCGCAGGCTATTCATCGCAGACGGTAAACGATGCAGGCATTGCTCCGCTGTATGTGCGTCTTGTCCGCGAACAGTCAGGCAACAGTATACGTGCAGCCTGTAATGCTGACAGTGCAACGTATGCAATAACAGCTGCTCCTTCAAAAACAGAAGCTGCCCTTAACACGCTTGCTCAGTCCTGCATCTTTACTTCCTTTGATGACAGTTTTATACAGAACACCTACGAAACTTTTAGTGCAGAACTTTCTGCATACGAACAGACTGCAACCGGCCTGATTAACAGTGCAATCGATTCCCGCGTATTTTCACAAAAACCCTGGAAACAGGATTCGGGAGTCTACCCTGCAGCATTTGCACAGTATTCTCCGGAAGAAATACGGACGCTCGTTACCATGTTACGCGAACGGCTGTATGTCCCGAACAACGCTGCCCTTTTTATTACGACACCGCTCAGCGCAGATGCCATTCTTCAGATGGTGCAGAAGCAGTTTGGCGCATGGCAGAAAAATGAAGTCTACACACCGGAAGACATCACGCTTACAAAAGAAAGCAAACGCAAGTTTGTTGTAACCGATGATTCTTTTTCTGAAGAACTGACACAGATAGTCGTTCAGTTTGTAACGCTCAGTGCAAGTCAGGCAGACACACTTTCTGCAGCCTTCAATGCATTACAGTCACCGTACACCACACTGCTGCTTTCTGACCCGCTTGTTGCATTACGTTCAGAAGCATATCTTGCCTGTTCAAGCACACAACGCGGAGGAAATGCACGGCTTATTCTTCAGGCACTGATGGAACAGCCCTACTCGTTTGCACAGCCGGAAGACGGACAAAAAGCAGATACTTCTTCTGCTTCACAGGCAGAACAGTTTGTTTCACTTGCAAAACAGGCAGCTCACTTAACGCGCAGACAGCTGATTGCTTCCCAGGCTCAGGTTCAGGCTTCATACAAAAGCACCATGGGAAATTCCGTTCAGGCAATGCAGGTTCTGTGTGATTTCTGGGCACACGATGCAGGATACGGAACAGGCGGTTTTTACGAACGGTTTTTAGACATGCAGACAGCCACGTTTAATCTTTCACATACGGAACTTGCACAGGCAGTTGATGCAGAAAATCCATTCGTCTTTGTTCTTATAAATACTAAAACCTACGAAGCACAGAAACAGGCATTTGACGACGCAGGATGGACGCTCGTAACTCATGACAGTGCAGCCTGGTATACGCAGCGGGAACTCAAACAGTTTTCTCAAGGGTTAAAAGACAAAATCCTCAGACAGGCTCTCAACCAGCAGGCACAGATGTATTTTGCTGATGATGCACTTACCGATGCCCAGCGTTTTTATGCGGTCAACAAAAATCAGTTTTACAGTACCACGCTTACAAACGGAATTCCGCTTACCGTAAAATCAAGTCCTGACTCTCAGACCGTAACGGTTTCTCTTGCCATTCAGGGAGGAGAACTCAGTTCTTCTTCGGGAACAAAAAACGGAAACACGGCATACCTCAGAACCATTTTAGTAAATGCCTTTGCAACAAATATTCAGGCAGAAATAAATAACCTCCGCCTTAAAAATGCGTTTATCGGTCAGACACAGATCAAAGCCTGGACAGAAGAAACAGTTTCCTACATTACCATTCAGTGCAGCAAAGAAGACCTTGAAGCCTGTCTTACCGCAACCTGTAACGCTGTCGTGTTCGGAGAAATTACTCCGGTTATGGCAGACAATCTGGTATACGAACAGAAAGCAGAAGTCGGTCAGTACACGCAGAGCACAAAAAATCAGCTTAAGATGCAGGCCCTTTCATATTTGTTCCACGGAACGGATTACCAGAGACTGTACGACACCAATGCAACGGTACTGGGTAACGCACAGTACAATCTTGTTTCACTTGCATACACACAGTTACTTGATGCGGCACTGTATTCAATTGTCATGACAGGAGACATAGATTCGCAGACGGCACTGACGCTTTCACAAAAAACCTTTGGTGCACTTAAAGAACAGACTGTACGCCGTCCCTATGCAGAAGTACCCTATCCTGATTTTTCTTCGGGAACATACAAAGCACAGCTGAATCACACGTTTACGACAGACATGCCGGCAGAACTTGCAAGCGAAGATTCTCCCATACTGATTCCCACGACAGAGTTTTCTGATCCGGTCATCATATTCTTCAGTGCTCCCCGACTTGCCTCTGAACGGCAGGTGTTGAATGCACTTGTGTACTCCATTGCAAACCTTATGCAAAAAGAACTGGAACAAACCGTTACCGCAGAAAACGCAAGCGCTCAGCTTCCGTGTGCAAGCGTGAGTGTTGATGCAATTTTACATACTGATGCATTTGACAGTGCATATCAGAGCGCACGGACACAGCTTATAGAAATGCTTTCTAAAAAAACGGAACAGACGCTTATTACTGACTGGATTGTACAGGCCTTTTCTGATACGACTACAAATGAAGGAACGGCACAGCTGATTCAGGAAGGAATCCGTACAGGAAATGAAGCTCAGTATCTGGAAGACTATCTGTTTTTGGAAACGCTGACACAGGCAGAACTTTTGTACTATGCCCAGACGCTGCTTCCGTCACATCCGTTTACCGCATACTCGAAGGACTCACAGAGATAGCATCAAGGCGCATATCGTACGCTTTACAGGGAATGTCATCACACAGCTGCACGTCAAAGCATACGCCCATTGCAAACGAAGGAATATGCTGTACTTTTAATTCAGATAAAAATCCGTCGTAATAGCCTTTTCCCCTTCCCAAGCGCTTACCGTCTTTTGTAAACGCAAGCCCCGGAACCAGAATCAGAATATCGCCATCGCCCGAAAAAGATTGTGCATGAAATTTTTCAAGCCGCATGACATTGGGTTCTTTGCACAGAACACCCTGCACCAGCTGATTGGTAATCGGACGATTTTTGTTCATGACATAAAACTCAAGGGAGTTTCGCATTGTACCGTCATCTTCGAGGTGACAGACACACTTGGGAACGGCTAAGACTTTGTCGCTTTCCAAGACCGCTTCGTTTACTGCAGAAACATCAAGTTCATTCAAGAGCGGAATATACGACAAAACTGCACGCGCATTTTTGTACTGCTGCAAATTCAGAATTTCCTGGCAGACTGCAAGCGACAGTTCTTTCTGCATTTCTTTGGGAATTCCTGAGAGCCTGGATTTTACCATCTGCCTAAGCTGATTTTTACTATCTTCCATACACACAGTATAGCATATCTTAAAGATTGTGTCTTGCAGATTCTGCATTTTTGCCGTACACTGAACGCATGGAACAGACCTTTTCCAGCGTACGCATGGATGAAAACAACGCAAAATGGCAGCAGAGTGTTACCCGCGAAAACTCGCTGTATAAACGCAACAACGGAATACGTTCTGAATTTGAACGCGACTACACACGCCTTTTACATTCTCAAGGCTTCAGCAGACTTAAGCATAAGACGCAGGTGTTCTTTGCCCCGCACAATGACCACACCTGTACCCGCATGGAACACGTACTGCATGTTGCAAGCGTAAGCAGCACTATTGCAAAATACATGGGACTCAACTCAGAACTGACACAGGCAATTGCAATCGGTCACGACATAGGACATGCTCCGTTTGGTCACACCGGAGAAG
This sequence comes from uncultured Spirochaetaceae bacterium, assembly GCA_902766125.1. Lineage (GTDB taxonomy): Bacteria > Spirochaetota > Spirochaetia > Treponematales > Treponemataceae > Treponema_D. Next base: position 23,650 of record CACXCG010000013.1, read on the forward strand.
ACATTCTGAACTCCCTTATGCAGCCAAAGGAAAAATCAGAAACCAAATCAGTAAAAAAATTCTGGCATGAACGCAACAGCCTGTTCTTTGCAGATTATATAGAAACGTTAAGCGACCCCAACGGTGTGCATAAAAATCTTGACCTGACGTATGCGGTACGCGACGGACTTATCTGCCACTGCGGAGAAATAGACCAGCAGGGAATAAAACCGCGCGACAATGCAATGGATTTGTATGACATCAAAAAACCGGGAGCAGTTCAGCCGTTTACCTGGGAAGGCTGCGTTGTAAAGGTAAGCGATAAGATTGCATTTATTGGACGCGACATAGAAGATGCCCGTGCTTACCACATTCTGGACATGGGAAGTTACCGCGAATTACGGCAGCTGGTTGCAGAAACACTGGGCTTTACTCCCCGCATCAGAAGCGGAAGGGCAATCAATACAACCGTTTTAATGAACGACATGATCGTAGACTTGTGCGAACACAGTTCTCCGGAAAACGGAATCTGTTTCAGCGAGGCATATTTTAATTTTATAAAGGAATTAAAAAAATTCTGCTTCAGCAATATTTACAATCACTGGCGGCTTGTTGAATTCCAGCAGTATGCAGAATCAGTTCTGGGCTGCATTTACCGCACGCTCATTAAAACTCAGCCGTATGCAAAAAGCGGACGCATTGCTTCCTGCCTGCGCTACTATCCGCAGTTAAGTGCTACCTTTGAAGACTGGCTTACACGGTACACAAATTACGCACCGCGCAACGAACGGGACAAAAAGAAACTGATGCGCTATGAAACAAAGGAAGTGTTTAACGTGGATGACTGGGAAAGCTATCAGAAATGCATCATCGAATACATTTCAGGAATGACAGATTCTTTTGCCATCCACGCATTTGAAGAAATTATTTCTTTCTAGAAATTATTCTTCTGTGGAAGAATTATTTTTCTTGCGGAGCTGTTCAAGCACGTCTTCTGTGATTGCAACAGATGAAGTGTCTTCCTGCTCAGGTTCTTCTTCTACCGGATACTGGTACAAAAAGCTTACGAAGAAAGCAGTACAATCGGGAACATGCAGCGCCCATTCTACCATGATGGATTTGATGTTCAGATCCGGCTGGATGGGAAGCAGTGTGTCACGCATACCGCGCATGATTTCCTTTGCATCACTGTCGGTCGGTTCGCCGCGTACCCATTCAGAGTCTGCAAGCGTAGACAGATGCTGGAATACAAATGCGGCATCAAGCGGAGAGTTGCGGTTAATCTCTGACTTACGCAGCTGAAAGCGTACTTTGAGGTCCCACTCTTCTGCCTTACCGAATTTTTCTACCGGATAGCTGTAGTGCACGTTCATATCCGTGTAATCAAGTTCTTCATTAAAGAACTTTGCCAGTACCTGTCCTTTTGTATAGGACGGTGTGTAATTGACTTTTTCTTCAGCAATGAAGTTTTCGGAGTCCTGAAGACTGCGCTCATATTTTTCTTTCAGTGTCATAGAAATCTCCTCTTTACTACTTTATTATATTTCTAAATTCTTGTAAACTATGTATAGCTCAAAAGGCAAGAATTTACTGGAGGATATTTTTCATGAATTCACCTGCTGAAATTGCACGTTTGTACGTTGACCTTGGTTCCCAGAAAGCTAAGCTTCCTGCAGGAAAAATGTTTGTTATGTCAATTCTGGCCGGAATGTTCATTGCACTGGGTGCAGTGGGAAGTGCGGTTGCTTCTTTTGGAATTGAATCTGCAGCGGCTGCACGCATTATAAGTGCACTGGTGTTCCCCATCGGTCTTTCTCTGGTGCTTGTGGGCGGTGCTGAACTGTTCACCGGTAACAGCCTGATGATTATGCCGGTATTGCAGAAGCGTGCCTCTTTGGGCGGTATGCTGCGCAACTGGCTTATCGTATATCTGGGTAACTTTATCGGAAGTCTTGTCATTGCATTCATGGTTGCCTTCTGTATTGCAGGCGGTTCAGCTCCCCTGTTCGGCGGAAAACTTTCTCAGGCTCTGATTGCAACTGCACAGGCAAAAGTAAACCTTAGCTTTGTAGATGCATTTGTACGCGGCATTCTGTGTAACTTTATGGTTTGTCTTGCCGTATGGGTTTCTATGGCAGCAAGTGCTGATCTTGGCGGAAAAGTGCTTGCACTGTACCTTCCGGTATTCCTGTTTGTTCTGTGCGGATTTGAACACTGTGTTGCAAACATGTATTTTATTCCCGTAGGATTTATTGCCATGGTTCAGAACGGAACTGCAATTGCAGATCTTCCCTGGTTTGGATTCTTAGTCGGAAATATGGTTCCCGTTACGCTGGGTAACTTAGCCGGCGGCGCAGGATTTGCCGGTGCTCTGTACTGGTTTGTATACCTGCAAGGCAATAGGGAATAGAAAAACTTACTTTAACCGTAACAGCATGCAGCCGTGGGGTTGTATGCTGACGTTAAGCACTGTGTCTCCTGCAAGCGGGAACAGGTCTTTGCCTTCCCACAGATTACGGACTTCATAGATGTGTTCCGCCCGCAAAGCAGGTACCGATGCCAAAGAAAAAGCGACGTCACGTTCATCATCATCAAAATTAAAAAGCGCAAGATACACAGCTCCCGGATGAGCCGGACAGCCTGCACCATAGCTTACCCACACACATTCATGTTCATTCCGCAAAAGCTGTTTTGCCCCGTGACCATAGCGCTGAATATCAAGCACTTCTTTGTTTGTCAAAAGAGAAAGCGTTTTTTCATCAGTCTGAGGTAAATCAGTTCCTATCATCAGAGGACTTCTGAATATGCACCAGAGCGTAAGCATTGTCTTCTGCTCTTCAAAGGTAAGACGGCACTGCCATTCATGTCCAAAGCCCTTACCCAGTTTTGAAAGCGGAAGCATATCGCAGTCAGGCCACGAACCTGAACCCACATGAGTCTGCCACACTTCGCAGCGTTCAAACATTGCCTTAACAAGCGGCCATTCGTCCCACAGGTCATCGGTGATGCGCCACATGTTTGCAAACTGAGACAAGTGCCAGGCCTTCTGGATTACCGCGGGACCCGGACTGAGCGAAAGCACCATAGGACGACCACAGCGTTCAATTGCACCTGCAATCAGTTCTATTTCTTTTTCTGCTGAATACGGATTTTCAGGATACATGTTGGTATTGCAGATGTCATCTACTTTGACAAAATCAACACCCCACGACGCATAGAGCGCAAACAGTGAATCGTAATACTCTTTTGCTCCCGGTTTAGACGCATCAACGCCGTACATGTCGCCGTTCCACTTACTGATGCTGAAAGGATTTGCAATCTGATCTGCAGTTTTGTCGCATCCAAAAATTGCCGTATGATTTGCAGCACACCTGCGGGGAATACCGCGCATGATGTGGATTCCAAACTTAAGTCCTTTTGCGTGCACATATTCAGCAAGCGGAGCAAACCCTTTGCCGTCTTTGCTTGACGGAAAGCGGTTGGGCGCCGGAATCTGCCGTGAGTATTCGTCCACACACATCCAGCTGAAGGAAATATACTGAACCTTTGGATTCTGAGTTCCTGCATTGGGGTCTGACCACTGGATGTCAACGACCACGTATTCCCAGCCAAACTGCTTTAAGTGCGATGCCATAAAATCAGCATTAGCCTTAACCTGCTCTTCGGTTACCGTGGTGTTGTAATAGTCGTATGAGTTCCAGCCCATAGGAGGCCGGGGTGCACTGTTGTTTTTGGAGTACATAGGGTTAATACCTGTCAGTTAAACGTGATTCCCCTTAGATCCAGGCCCAGAGCTTCCAGTTTCTGTTTCATATTGTTCTTGTTAGCCCAGATGTCCGGCTGGTACCCTTTGCCTTCGCCTAAATAATTATCAGGAAGTATTGTGGCAAATGAGGTGCCGGGAAGATAAAAATACATTCCGTTCTTGTTGTATTCAACACAGTTTCCGTAAATCTGCATTCCGCCGGAGTGAGTTCCAATAAGTTTGACAGAAAGCTTATCGGTAAAACGGGATGCCATCATCCAAACTTCACCCGAAGAATAGCTCCAGTTGTCCTGAGTTACATAAATCGTTCCCTTATAATTCAAATTGTACAAATTATTGAAGAACTGTCTCTGCTGAGTGTTTCCACCGCCGCCATTTGAGCGGAAATCAAGGACAATATAGTCATATGTTGCAGCTTCTTCTGCCAGAGACGGCAAAGCGGCATATTCATCCCAATACACGTTACAGCTGTTATAGCGTAAGTAATATGTGTTTGATGTCGTTTTCTTTATAAAGGTTCTTTCAGGATCATTACTTCTTATAGAATCTGCATCAAAGGCCTGATTCTGGTGGTATGTAAACTCTTTGTAATTGGTGATGATAAGGTGCATATCATTTATACAGGTATCAAACAGAGCCCTGATATCATCATAATTTGAACACTGATCCCATGCCTGTTTTGTAAATCCGCGTTCTACCATCATGTCAAAACCTGCATAATGACTTTTGAGCATGCTGTAGATTGTCTGCTTTTCTTTCTTAAAACGTGCATCTGCGTCACTTGCGGGAGTGGAAGCGCAGGAAAATAAAAGTGCCGAGAAAATAAGAATTGTTACGATTTTAAGCTTGTTTGATTTCATTTTTTTCCTTAAAAACATTTAATATGGTGAAAAAAAAGCTGCCCTTCTTTCAAAGAGCAGCCCTTTTCGCTTAGTTTAGCGAACCTTCAGCTTAGTTCAGGCCAGCAGATCCAGTCTGATAAGTGATGGTTACGTTGTAGTCCTGAGCAGTCCAGTCAGGATCGATAGACATCTTGAGGTCAGTGCTCAGAGAAAGCGGCTTTGTGAACTTGTAAGCGCGCTGTGTGTCTTTGCAGTAGAAAGACAGAGTAACTCCGTCAGTTGTTGCCTTTGTTTCAAAGTTAGCAGTGTTGCTATCGTTGAAAGTATAGATAGTTTCACCAGTGCTTGCGAGAGTCAGAACGATCTGTCCTTCACCATTTGTTGCGGTAGAGAATGTCCAGTTAGCATCCCAGTTAGCGTCTTTCCAAGTACCCTGGATTTCGCCTACAGACCATGCAAATGCACCTGCAATACCGATGAGAGCAACTGCTACCAATGCCATAAGTTTCTTCATGATTTACTCCTTTCGGTCACATAGACCGTAAAACAAGTGTACTTATAAAAAATGAAATTTGCAAGCATTTTTTGCAGATTTTGCACTTTTTTTTGATTTTAGTGTTTTTTTCTATAATACGACATTGACAATCAGGATATTATGCTTTATTCTGTAGGTGAATGATTCTATTTAGGAGAACACTATGACGCAGATTATTCTGTACATTGCGCTCCCTGTTGTCGGAATCGTTCTTGGATGGACTATTCGCTGGCTCTATGCCAGATTTCAACTTTCCGCAGCGGAACAAAAAGCCGAGCGGGTCAGACAGGATGCAATAAGAGAGGCAGAAGCTCAGAAAAAAGAGATGCTTCTGCAGGCGAAAGAACAACTCATTCAGGATCGAAACCAGCAGGAACGCGAAAACCGTGAACGCCGCAAGGAATTGCAGAGTTACGAAAGCCGTGTAAACAAAAAAGAAGAGCTGTTGGACCAGCGCAGTCAGGAACTTGACAAACGCGACAAAGAATTCGGTTTCCGTGTCGCAGAAATGCAAAAACGTGAGACTACTCTTTCCGAAAAAGAACAGACACTCCGTACCGAACTGGAACGCATTTCCGGTCTTACTCAGGATGAGGCAAAAACGCTTATCATCAAGAATCTTGAAAACGATGCCCGCCACGATGCACAGGCACTGCTGAACAAGATTGACCAGGAAGCTCAGGTTACAGCAGAAAAGAAGGCTCAGGAGATTCTGGTTACGACTATCCAGCGCCTTGCAACTGAAGTTACCAGCGACATTACCGTTGCAACGGTTTCCCTGCCCAGCGATGAAATGAAAGGCCGCATTATCGGACGCGAAGGACGCAACATCCGCACGCTCGAAACACTGACCGGTGTTGACATTATCATTGACGATACGCCCGAAGCAGTTGTTATCAGCTGTTTTGACCCGGTACGCAAGGAAATTGCACGCGAAACACTGGAACGCCTTATTACTGACGGACGCATTCATCCGGCACGCATTGAAGAAATTGTACAAAAGGTTACCCGCGAAATTCAGCAGCGCATCTACGAAGAAGGTGAAAAAGTGCTGTTTGACGTGGGAATCCACAATATGAGTCAGGACGGAGTCCGTGCACTTGGCCGGCTTCACTTCCGTACCAGTTACGGACAGAATGTTCTGGTTCACTCAAAAGAAGTTGCAGAACTTGCCAGCATGCTTGCCGCAGAAGTTGGTGCTAACCGTGACCTTGCAAAACGCGCAGCCCTGCTTCACGACATTGGTAAGGGTGCAGAAAGCGACAGTGATCAGAACCACGCAGAAGTGGGTGCAGAAATGGCCCGCAAAATGGGAGAAGATCCCCGCGTAGTCAATGCCATTGCAGCTCACCACAACGACTGTGAACCGCAGACAATTGAAGCAGTTCTGGTTCAGATTGCCGATGCTATCAGTGCAGCACGTCCGGGTGCAAGACGCGAAACTGTTGACAATTATGTCAAACGTCTTGAAAACCTTGAAGAGACTGCAAAGAAATTCCAGGGTGTTGAACAGGCTTATGCAATTCAGGCAGGCCGTGAACTCCGCATTCTGGTTAACAACGACAAGATTCCTGATGCAGAAGTCAAAGATCTGGCAAAGCAGATTGCAAAACAGATTGAAACCGACTTGCGCTATCCGGGAAGAATCAAAATCACGATGATACGTGAAACCCGCATAATTGAATATGCAAGATAAACAAGATGGCCGCCCGTAACAGGCGGTCATTTTTTTACCTTAAGCAGGTCTTTCTAAAAATTCAGTGCAGATAAAAACCGGTCAGAAAAATCGTTACGTTCAGCAAGATTGGTAACCTGAACCATACGTTTTATATGCTCGCATTCCTCACGGTATGAATCATTTACCCAAAGCATGACTGCTCCCGCAAGAGAAGCATTTCCTGCGTGACACACTGCCCTTTCACATTCAGAAGGAAACATTTTAATAACACAGGCATCATGTTCATCCAGCTTAGTTCCAAATCCCCCCGCTAAAAACAAGTGCTCTATGTCGCCTTCTGTAAGCCCTGCTTCTTCGCATAAGACGGTAAGTCCCGTACGAACTGCCGCCTTTGCAAGCTGCAGCTGCCGGATGTCTTTTTGCGTAAGCACTACACTGCCGCACAAACGCAAACAGTCTTCGCCAGAACAGATTGCACCATCTGTGTCAATTAAACCGCCGCTTACAAACGCTGACACAGCGCTCAAAAGTCCGGTTCCGCACACACCTTCTGCCCTTCCGCCGCCAATTACCTCGCACTGTACTTTTCCGTCTTCTGAACAGGTAACGCGCGCAACTGCCCCTTCCCGTGCAGCCATACCGCAGGAAATTCCATACCCTTCAAAGGCAGGACCTGCGGCAGCAGACGTACACCACAGTTTTTTCTGCTCAGGATTGTACAGTGCCATCTCGCAGTTAGTACCAATATCACACAGTGCAGAGACAGTCTGTTTTTTTACAAGACCAGAGCTAAGCAGGGCACACATTGTATCAGCACCCACAAAAGCAGAAAGCACCGGAGGAATAAAGGCTGAACAAGAATCAAAATCAGAAGACAAACCGCCAAGCAGTGTACGCGCAGGAAGTTCAAAACCAAATTCATCAGGGACAGAAAACGGAAACGCAGAAAGACCTTTTACACTTTTTCCAGTCAGGAAACACAGCATGGCAGTATTTCCGGTTACGGTCATCCGCTTCACACACGGCATCCCTTTGCGTTCAGACAGAAACAGCGCACGGACATCACGCAGTACCGCTTCAGAAAGCGCACACAACTGAGACACGATTGAATCATGCAGCACAGAAAGACCGTCACCGGAAAGTGCAAACTGTATGCGGCTTATTACGTCACTTCCGTATGCACGCTGAGCATTTTCCTGACCGCGGCGGGCACACACCTTAAGCGTTGCAAGCTGAACGGCACAGACTGCTATGGTTGTAGTTCCTATATCAATTGCAATCCCGATATCAGATTCAGAAAAAGATGCGTCGGGAAAAACATCAGTGTAAAAAGTAAATTCTTCCTGCGTTACGATAGACTTTTGTGAAACGACCGAACCGTCACCATTACACAGTCCGCAATGTCGGCAAACAGCACACAGCATACGCTAAGCATACCGACTCTTTGTGCTTGTTACAAGTGTAGTTGACTTTATGTGTTAAAAACGTATACTAGGGGCACATCACATAAGCCGGGGTGGTTCTGCAACAGGTGTTACAGAGCCTGAGATTATACCCGCACGGATTCTGCATGGAATCCCAACCTGATCCGGATAATGCCGGCGGAGGAAGCTATGAATAAAAAAGCCCTTACCGTTTGTACCCTCGTGTTTGCATGTGCAGTAATGCCTGCCTTTGCATTTGGAAAAAAAGATTCTGCAGAACGCAGTAAACAGGTTATCGTTTACGCATACGACAGTTTTGCAGGTGAATGGGGAGCCTCTGAGCAGATAGAACAGCTGTTTGAAGCGCAGACCGGTTACGATTTAGTTATTGTAAACTGCGGAAGTGCAATGGAAACACTCAGCCGTGCAGTTCTGGAAAAAAACTCAGTACAGGCAGATGTCATCATCGGCATAGACAACAACATGGCGTCTCTTGCACGCAAAGAAGGAATCCTTGCCGAATACAAACCAAAGAACACATCCCAGCTTGTCGAAGGACTTCATTCCGCATTGGGAACTGACTGGAAACTTACTCCGTATGACTACAGTCACTTTGCACTCATCTACGACACAAAGAGTTCTGTTCCTGCACCTGCTTCCCTTTTTGACCTTACAAAAAGCATTTATAAAAATAAAATCATACTGATGGATCCCCGCACCTCTTCCACAGGACTTGGCTTTGTTGCATGGACAGTTTCTGTCTTTGGATACGGCACACCTGAATTTACTGAATTCTGGAAAGCACTGGCACCCAACATTCTTTCAATGGCACCCAGCTGGTCAACCGGATGGGGCATGTTCACCAAAGGAGAAGCACCGCTTGTCATAAGTTACACCACATCTCCCGCATCAGAAGTGGAATACAACAATAATAACCGCTACAAAAGTCTTCTGTTTTCTCAGGGACATGTCATGCAGGTTGAAGGAATGGGTATGCTGAAAGGCGCTCCCAATGCTGACGGTGCAAAAGCTTTCATAGACTTTTTTATAAGCACGCAGGCTCAGGAATTACTGCCGCTTACTCAGTGGATGTATCCTGCAAACAAAAATGCAGAACTTCCGCAAAGCTACAGGACAGCAGCACCCGTTCCCGCAAAAACACTTGCAACAGATACAGATGCAACCAGTAAAGCTGTTGATGACGTAATGCGCATTCTGTCAAAGTAACATGAAGCCTTCGCTTACTAAAGCCGGTTTTACGGTAAGCACCGCTATTGCATGCATTATACTTGCGTTTGCTGCGTTAACCTTTACGGTTGCATTTGGAGCATCACTGTTACCGGCTTTTTCTCTTACCGCTGTTTCTTCGCACTACACTGTGTCCGAAATGCTACGCATTATGGCATACACGTTGTTGCAGTCGCTTGTGTCTACCCTTGTAGCCCTTGCCGTCGGATTTCCTGCAGCATATTTTATCAGTCAGCGTTCCTGGCACGGTAAGAAACTATTGCTTTCTTTTTCTGCAGTTCCCCTGTGCATGCCCGCACTCATTACCGCAATTGCATTCATTTCATTTTTTGGAATCAACGGTTACTTAAACAGAGTTTTACCAAAGCCGCTTACTTTTTTATATTCATTTGCCGGCATTGTTTTCACTCAGGGTTTTTACAACTTTCCGCTGGTAATGATAAGCGTTGCTTCTGCATGGGCTACCATTGACCGTACGCAAAAAGAAAGTGCACTGCTTTTAGGTGCCCGTCCGTTCCGCATTTTCAGAACAATCACGCTCTGGCAGCTTATGCCGTCCGTTATTTCTGCATGCATTCCCATTTTTTTATTCTGTTTTTTTTCATTTATGATTGTACTTCTGTTTGGCGCAAAAGGTTCAACTACGTTTGAAGTTGCAATCTATCAGGCAGGTCGAGCACAGCTTGATTTTACGCTTGCATCCCGCCTTGCAGTGTTAGAAACCCTTACTGCACTTTTGATACTGCTTGCATGGTCATGGACAGAACAGCGCACAAAGCATACAACAGGACTTTCCCTTACGCATAAAGAAAAGGTAAAACCGCTCAGCGTAAAGGACCTTATTCTTTTTATTCCCCTCATGCTGATTATTTTTGTCTGCTTTATCTGTCCGTTTGCATCACTTTTTATTTCATCGTTCAAGGCATTAAAATCAATTCTGCAGAACAAATCCTTCTACACCGCTGTATTCAACACACTCAGCATTGGCATTCGTACTGCCGCAGGATGTACGGTCTGTGCCTTTGCATACTGCATGCTGTGTGTAAAAAAACATAACAGCCGCTTTATAAACATACTAAAAGGAATTATCCCCCTTGTTCCCATGTCAGTGTCATCTGTAGTACTGGGAATTGGCATTATGAAAACAATTCATCATCCTACACAGACAACGCTCATCTACTGTCAGATTGCACTCATGTGGCCGTTTGCCTTCAGACAGATCTATCCTGCAGGACAGACAATTCCGCAGAGCATAACCGACAGCGCACGGCTGCTTTCACCGTCACGACTGGACACCGTATTCCGCATTTATCTTCCGTTGTGCAAAGACAGACTGTACAGTGCATGTGCACTTTCGCTTGCATTAAGCGCAGGAGATGCAACACTTCCGCTGTTGCTTGCACTTCCCAACAGTTCAACGCTTGCACTGTATGTATACCGCCTTGCAGGTTCTTACCGTTTTGAACAGGCAAGTGCCGCAGGATTATTCTTAGGGATACTGTGCATGACACTTTGCGCATTCACTGTCTCCCGTTCTGCAAAAGGAGGAATAGCACATGTTCTTTGAAGCTAACGGTTTATACAAAAGCTTTCCCGGAAGAACTATCGATGTTTCTTTTGGTTTAGAAAAAGGCTGTATTGCAGCCCTTGTCGGTCCCAGCGGTTCAGGAAAATCGACAGTACTCCGCCTGATTGCAGGACTTGAATCATGCGACAGGCGTTCTGATGGAACAGAATGCAGCTTAGTGCTTTCAGGAAAAGACATAACGCATGCTGCCCCGGGTAAGCGGAACTGCGGCATGGTATTCCAGAGTACCTCTCTGTTTTTACACATGAATGTTGCAGACAACGTTGCCTACGGTCTTGTGTGCAGAGGCATGCCCAAAAATGCAGCACGCAGACAGGCAGTTTCCATGCTGGAGACAATGAATCTTGCTTCGTTTGCTGACAGAAAAAGCGAAACCCTTTCCGGCGGAGAAGCGCAGCGGGTTGCCCTGTGCCGCACGCTTATAACAAAACCTCAGCTGGTACTGCTTGACGAACCGCTTTCTTCGCTTGATGCACCCCTCAGAAAAAAACTGGCACATACAATTCGCGACACACTGACGCAACAGGAACAGACGGCCCTTTTTGTTACGCATGACATAGAAGAAGCTAAAACGGTTGCAGATACAATTTTCCTCTTAAAAGACGGCCACATAGTCTGGAACGGAAACAGCAGTGACTTTAGCGAAGCACTGTTTGACGCATAAAAATCTTTACGCTATACTTACGGTATGTTCGAAAAATATATCGCTGTTTTTTTTATCTGTATGGTTCCGCTCATTGAATTGAGGGGAGCAATTCCTATTGCAACGGCATGGGGACTTATAAGCACAGAAAACATTCCTCAGATGATTGCCACGTATGCCCTGTGTATTCTGGGTAACATGCTTCCCGTTCCCATTATTTTCTTTTTTGCACGAAGATTTCTTGAATGGGGACAGGACAAAAAACTCATCGGAAAGATGTGTACGTTCTTTTTGACAAAAGGTTCAAATGCCGGAAAAAAAATGCAGGAAAAGGCTGGCAGAGGTCTGTTTGTTGCCCTTATGCTGTTTGTAGGCATTCCCTTACCCGGAACAGGAGCCTGGACAGGAACGCTTGCAGCAAGCCTTCTTGATATGAACGCAAAAGAAACCATCATTGCAGTTATGGCAGGAGTTCTCTTAGCGGGAATCATCATGCTTTTGGCAAGTCTTGGTGTACTGGGTGCAGCAGGCGCGCTTCTGTAAACATTTGCCTTATGGCAGAAATTATAGTATATTTAACACAGTATTTGTGAACGAGGTAAAGTAAATGGCAGATTCTTCAAATTGCGAACACAACTGTTCTTCCTGCGGTGAAAGCTGTTCTCAGCGTACAGCCCCTCAGGACATGCACGAAAAACCGGCAGAAGGTTCTTCCATCAAAAAAGTAATCGGCATTGTAAGCGGTAAAGGCGGCGTTGGAAAATCGTTAGTTACCAGCCTCCTTGCCTGCAAAGTAGGACGCGACGGATTTAAAACTGCCATTCTTGATGCAGACATTACCGGTCCTTCCATTCCAACCGCATTCGGGTTAGGAGAAGAAAAAGCAGAAGCCGGATTACGCACGGATTCAAACGGTAAACAGGTAGAATACATAAAGCCTGTTGTAAGCGAAAAAGGCACTAAAATCATGTCAATGAATTTCCTGCTTCCAGATCAGACAGATCCGGTCATCTGGCGCGGTCCCATTATTTCTGGTGTAGTGCGTCAGTTCTGGACAAATGTTCTGTGGGATGATGTTGACGTAATGTTTGTTGACTGTCCTCCGGGAACTGGTGACGTTCCGCTTACGGTTTTCCAGACCTTACCTGTAGATGCAATTATTGTAGTGGCATCACCGCAGCAGCTGGTTCGTGTTATTGTTGAAAAAGCAGTCAAAATGGCAAACACCATGAACATTCCGGTACTGGGACTTATAGAAAACATGAGCTATGTTAAGTGTCCCGACTGCGGTAAAGAAATTAAAATCTTCGGCGAAAGCAACATTCAGGGCATTGCTGACGATTTTGGTCTTCCGGTACTGGCACGCATACCTGTTGAACAGACAATGTCGGTTACCGTAGACAACGGCGAAGTCGAACAGCTTGATGTTGATTATGTGGATGACGCAGCCGCAAAGATAGAATCGTTAATCCACAAGATCTGATGAAACTCATACTTGCCCCAATGGCAACGGTCAGTCACGAAGCGTTCCGCAGAACCGTGGAACGTTTTGGTGGCTGTGACGAATACTTTACCGAAATGATTCATGCACCTTCGCTTTTACACAAAGGTCCTTTCGAATACTCGTATCTTATGAATCAGTCGGCTCCAGAAAAAATGGTATGGCAGCTCACCTCCTCTGATGCAGAAAGTCTTGCACAGGCAGCACTGATTGTCGCACAGAAAGGCGGCATTGGCGTTGACATAAACATGGGCTGCAGTGCTCCTCAGATTTACAAAACAGGCGCCGGTATTGCGTGGATGACAAAACCGCTTGAACAGACCAGGCTTGCCGTACGCGGTGTAAAACAGGCATTGAATCAGCACGAAAAGGAGACAGGAAACCATTTACGGCTCAGCGTAAAGTTCAGGCTGGGAAAAGAAGACTGGACAGAAAAATCGTTCTTTGATTTTACCGACATGCTCTCTGAAGAAGGCGTTGAACTGTTTACCCTGCATGCAAGGACACAAAAAGAAAAATACCGCACCCTTCCCCGCTACCAGATGGTAGAACAGCTTGCACTCCGGTATCCTGACATACAGGTCATACTGAACGGCTGCATACAGGACATTCCGTCTGCTCAATACGCAGCATCGCTAGCCCCTCATGCACAGGGACTTATGATTGCAAGGACTGCCGCACAAAAGCCCTGGATTTTTGCACAACTATCACAGCCAGACCTTGCAGGAACACGTAAACTCGATGCACAAAAGCTTGCCCTTGACTTTATTGCCGACGTAGAAGACTGCCAGCCAAAAGAATTTCACAAAACACGACTGCAGCGATTTTTTTCGTACTACTGCCAGAACTTTACCTTCGGACATTACTTTGCCACACAGATGCTGAACGCAAAAGACAACGACGACAGCAGGAACCGCATTACAGACTATTTTACACGCCAAAGTGACGACCGCTGGGTAACGTGGTAGCCCCCCCAAAGGCTTTGAGCCCTTTTTTTATCCTAAATGACATTTTCCTTTCGCTTGTACTTTTGTGCAAAATACGCTACACTTTTCCAAACTTAATAAATCAAGTCTGGAGGAACTATGTCCACCCCTATCGAAAATTACCTTGCATCATGTAACGGAAAACCGAATCCCGCAATGCTTGCGTATGTTGCAAACCTGCAGCAGACTGCAACCGTCGCTCCTGACATTGCAGCATCTGTCGTAAACGAACTGGAAAATCAGCGCAGACACTTAAAGCTGGTTGCAAGCGAAAACTACTGCTCTCTTGCAGTTCAGGCAACTATGGGTAACCTCCTGACTGACAAATATGCAGAAGGATTTCCTGAGCACCGCTACTACGGCGGATGTGTTAACATTGATGCAGTAGAAAATGTTGCAGCCCGTGAAGCAGAAGCACTGTTTGGTGCAGACTATGCCTATGTTCAGCCGCACTCTGGTGCAGACACAAACCTGGTTGCATACTGGGCAATTCTTTCAGCAAAAGTTGAAACTCCGACTCTCGAAGAACTGGGTGTTAAATCGCTTGCAGAACTTACCGACGAACAGTTTGACATGCTGCGCAAGCGTTTTGGAAACCAGAAACTGATGGGACTTGATTATTCCTGCGGCGGACACCTTACTCACGGTTACCGCATGAATGTTTCTGCACGTATGTTTGAAAGCCATCCTTACGGAGTTGATAAAGAGACCGGCCTTCTTGATTACGATGCCATCGAAAAGCAGGCTATGGAAGTAAAGCCCCTTATCCTTCTGACAGGATATTCAGCATATCCGCGTAAAATCAACTTTAAGCGTTTCCGTGAAATTGCAGACAAATGCGGAGCAGTTCTCATGGTTGACATGGCTCACTTTGCAGGCCTTGTTGCAGGTAAAGTCTTTACCGGTGACTACGATCCGGTTAAATGGGCAGATATTGTTACTACAACCACACACAAGACGCTGCGTGGTCCCCGCGGTGCAATGATTCTGTGCAAGGAACAGTTCAAAGACTATGTAAACAAAGGCTGTCCTATGGTATTGGGTGGTCCTCTGGGTCACATCATGGCAGCAAAGGCAGTTGCATTCAAAGAAGCACGCACTCCTGCATATCAGCAATATGCACAGAATGTAGTAAAGAATGCACAGGCACTTGCAGCAGAATGTCAGAAACTGGGCATGGTATTGCAGACTGGCGGTACCGAAAACCACCTGATGCTCATTGACGTAACTACATACGGTCTTACCGGTAAGCAGGCAGAAGCAGCATTATTCCAGTGCGGAGTAACTGCAAACGCAAACGCCCTGCCCTACGACAAAAACGGTGCATGGTGGACAAGCGGTATCCGTGTAGGAACTCCCGGTCTTACCACATTAGGCATGAACGAAACTGATATGAAAGAAGTTGCTTCTATCATTGACTTTGTACTTAAGGGAACAAAACCTGGTCTTACCAAAGAAGGAAAACCTGCAAAAGGAAAGATTGACCTTGACGCTTCAGTCCAGGAACAGGCAAGAAAACGCGTAGACACACTGCTTGGAAAACATGTACTGTATCCGGAACTTGACCTTGACTTCCTGAAAAAAGAATTCGTTCGCTAAGTTAAACAGAACATAAAAAAAGGGGTACCGCTTTGGTACCCCCTTTTCTTTTTACACAGTCCTTACTGTACTTCTTCAATCACAATGTTATCAAGCGTAACGGTATGTGCATCTTTTATGCGCTTACCGCTTACTGCACCCATTGAAATGCTCAGTATGGTTGCACGGTCTGTGTCATTTTCCATTGTGAAAGTTGTTTCGTAATGCTGGAAGCCTTTAGAGACAGCAATTATCTGAGAACCTGAATACGGAATCCAGTTGTCATCATTGCTTCCGTCGCGCTGCAGTGCATACATAATGTCACGGTCTGCAGTACTCTTTGCATCAAACGCTACGTGATAGGTCTTTCCCTTTTCAAGCGTAATGTTTTCCTGCTTAAGCTGAATCATCCAGTCTGAACTTCCGGTATCGCTTATGTTAACGCACAGGGCATCATCTTCACTCAGGCTGTCAACGGCATAGTCAAGTTTTGCTTCGTCATGTGCATACATTGTGTATCCGGTAAGAGAACTTGAGAAGTCACCGTTTATGACCATAGTGTCTTCCTGCACGCGGATATTATCAATGTAAACCGTAACAACTGCAGTTTTAATGCTTAACGTAAGCGTGGCACCGTGTACTTTTGCACCGGTTGTAAACGGCAGCTTGTAGGTTGTCATGTCGCCTGAAAGTTTTTGTGTAAAGCCTTCTACATAAGCACCGTCTGTTATAAGAACATTTACTTCTGAAGCAGCATCACCGCAGGCATCAAACATAAGCACATAGTCTTTTGAACCGCGGATATCAATATCCTGAGAAAGTTTTACATCAGTCCGTGCTTCAAATTCACGCACATTGTTTTCGTTGGTTACACCCACCAGAGAACGGTCGTCTGCAGAAACAGTCCAGTGCTCCAGGCGGTCCTTACCTTCCTGGAACTGACCGTTAAAGACATAGTTTCCGTCGGGAAGAATGTTGAGCGTATCGTCACCAGAAGATTCGGCAGTGCGTTCAAAGCGAACGTTGCTTATGTGAACGGTAGCAGTTGCATTCTGATTTCCCAGGTTGAACTCAATGCGTCCCGTGGGGTCAGAATCACTTTTCATTACAAAGTCAAATTCGTAGGTCTGCTTTTTTGTCGTTACATCCAGCTTTGTATCAGGAAGATAGCGTACCCAGCCTGCGTTAGGAGCCGTAATGGCAGTAATGATGGTACGAGGTTCATCTGCATAGGCATCAAACTGATAGTGATAGCTTGCACCCTTTTCAAGCGGAATGTTTGGCTGCACAACCTGAACACTGTAATCAAGGTCACCTGCAGTTTCGCTTACTACATGCAGTTCGTTTTTAGAAATTGAAGCAGAACCTTTTCCTGTTCCAAACAGAAGGAACGACCAGCCCTTACTGTCATCAAGTTTTTCTGCCTGACTGAAGGTACTGTTGGTTACATAGTTACCGCTTGCATCCGGTTCACGAAGAACGATTGCAGGAGCTTCAGGTTTAGAAACATTTTCATCATACGAAGGCTTCTGATATACGCGCACGTAATCAATTACCATCTGTGCATTTTCCTTGAACTCCATGTCGGGATCAGGATTACCGGGCCAGTTACCGCCAACAGCAACGTTTAAAATCATATAGAACGGCTGATCGAACGGAGCAGGATAGGTTACTTCTCCAAAGCCCTGTTTTTTTGTAAACCAGTCACTGGTGCGATAGAACATAACATCATCAATATAGAAGCGGATTTCACCGGGATCCCATTCACAGGCATAGATGTGGAATTCTTCAGAAAAATCTTCTCCGAATTTATTATACACACCCTGATGTTCTGCATGAGGTTCACCAAAATGAATCGTTCCATACTGCGTGTCGGTTTTGTTTCCCAGCACTTCCATGATGTCAATTTCACCACACTTGGGCCACTGTCCATACAGGTTTTCCTGAGTCGGCATCATCCAGAAGGCAGGCAAGAATCCCTGTCCCTTCGGAACCTTAAGACGGGCTTCAAAGCGACCGTATTTAAAATCATGCTTGTTCTGAGTATTTACGCGTCCAGAGGTATATGACACCTGACCGTTGCGTACGGTTTTAACTGCCTGAATAACAAGCGTTCCGTTTTTAACGTAAATATTTTTCTTGGAATCAACATATTTCTGAAGTTCGTTGTTAACCCAACCCGGTTCATGGTATTCATAGTTCCAGTCATTCATGTTAAGTGAACGACCGTTAAAATCATCCTGCCAGACAATATCATCCAGCGTGTACATAGAATTCTGCGGTTCATACGCAGCACTGTCTTTTGCTCCACCACCGCAGGAACTGACGCACAACACACATGCAACAGCAGCAAAAACTGCAGCATACTTACCAACTGACTTTACAAAACCCATAGCGGTCTCCTCCTCTGTCAACCTTCTATTATATAGAATACACCTGTTTTTTTAAGAAAAATATCACTTTATTAAGATTCATTGCACTTTTTTAACATTTTTTCTATACTGATGATATGAAGGACAAACTGTCAAGGGAAAGCACGTTATCGCACAAACTGTTTCTTCAGCGTGAAAGCGAATCGTTTCATCTTGCCTACGAACGCGAACTGGAATTTTACGATGCAGTAAAAAACGGTGATTTTGCAACCCTTCAGAAAATTATGCTTCCCCTGCAGGATTCCAAGCTGGGAATGCTTTCGACAGATGCACTGCGCAATTTAAAATATCATCTGATTATAACGGTTGCACTCATAACCCGGTTCTGCATAGAAGGCGGACTGGAAAGCGAAACCGCGTACACGCTCAGCGATGTATACATTCAGCAGATAGACACCTGTAACGACAAGGAATCAATTTACCTGTTGCACCGCGAACTGGTATTTGACTTTGCCGACCGAATGAAAAGTTTACGGGCAGTAACAGGACTTTCACGGGCAGTCAGAAGGGCAACCGACTACATCTACGATCACCTGCATGAACGCATTACACTCGAAGAACTTGCAGAAGAAGCAGGCATTCACAAAAACTATTTATGTGCGCTCTTTAAAAAAGAAACGGGTCAAACCATTCAGGAATATATCAGAAAGAAAAAAATTGAAACCGCTGCAAACATGCTTTCGTATGCTGATTATAGTCCGCAGGCAGTCAGCAATTACTTTTCGTTTTCTTCACACAGTCATTTTATCCGTACCTTCAAAAAGTATATGGGAGAAACTCCGTCGGAATACAGAAGGCAGCATTACAGACGTCACTGGAAGAACAGCGATTAGAACAATTCTACATTACCAAAGTAACCGCTTGCAGAAGGAGATTCACCGTTTTGCGTAAGGTGACGCGCATCACCTAAACACTGAACACGGAACACTGCTTCTCCGGGAACACGCTCCTGTGTGCCTAGAACGGTAACTGATGTGGGTGCAACAAAAAATCCGTGCCACAGCTGCATGGGACTTATGCCGGTAAGATGACCTATGATTGCAAACATAACTCCCAGATGACACACCAGCACAAGGTTACGGTCGTCAAGATTTTTCTGCGATGCAAGCAGATGTGAATCACGCTCAGCTTCTTCGTCTGTCAGATGCGGAAGACAGTTGTAGATTGCTTTGTCCGGATCTATGCGCGTGTAATCGTACTGTTCAAGAAGACTGTCTATGCCGTAGCACACCTGAGAATAATAGGTATCGATATGCGCTTTCTTTAAGTAGGGAACCGTGCACCATTTTTCTTTGTCAAAGAACTGTTTCTGAGCATAAAAATTCTGAGGAAGTACGTCCCAGCACACAGAACGTTCCTGTTTTGTATGCGGATCTATGATGTGATAGTCAAATTCCCTCAGCCAGTCGAGCGTTGTCGCAGTTCTGTCCATTTTTAAAAGTGCAGGCTTAAGTGTATCCTGTGCCCTTCCGTACGGAGAACAATAGATGTCGGTTATGTTTTTCCACTGTGCCATGCGCTCAGCCAGAAGCTCCGCCTCCCTCTTCCCCTTAGAAGTGACAGTATTGTTAGCATAATCAGGGTCCCCGTGACGAATAAAGATAAGTTTCATATTTTTTTACCTCCTACGCAAGATACGTTACCAGTGTCTTTCCGCGCGAAAGATTCTGTATGTATACCGAAAGTGCATCGGCTTCGCTTAACCAGATGTCTCCCGAAATAACTATCTGTGCATCAAAGGCTTCGGTACTGTTAGAAACATGCAGCGAGTCAAGATACCGTTTGACCGTTTCGTACTGTGCATAATCTGTACTGAATGAAAAATGTGTTTTTGCAACCAGTTCTTCTGTTTTACACAAGGAAAGCACCTGTTTTGCCGCATCAGAATACGCATGCACTAAGCCACCCGTACCCAGCAGAGTTCCGCCAAACCAGCGCGTAACCGTAAGCAGAATATTAGTAATGCCGCTTCCTTTAAGCACATCAAGTACCGGCCGGCCGGCAGTTCCTGACGGTTCCCCGTCGTCGCTCATTCCGTTTACTTCACCTGCAGAACCGGTAACAAATGCATGAACGACATGGGTTGCATCTGCATACTTCCGCTTCTGTTCTGCAAGACGTTCACGTGCCTGTGCCTGAGACGAAACAACAAGTGCTTCTGCTAAAAAACGCGAGCCTTTAACAACTGTTTCTGCACTGCATTCAGCAAGCAAAATGCGCATTATGAAAACAACTGTCCCTGACCGTCAGCACTCTGTGCAATGACAGAGACTGTTTCGTGAGAAGAAAGACGCACGCCCTGAGCTTTATGTCCCTTTTCTTCAAATTCCTGAGCCTTAAACGTTTCTTCAAGTGTTTTAACGCGGGGCTTTTTAAGATACTTAAGGGTAAACGTAAATTTTTCACGGGTGTCTATATGAAGCACTTCCATTCCGTCGGGAGCAATCATATAGTCACGGTTCATAATCCAGCTGGGAATACGGCAGCGTTTGATAAAGCAGTACTGCGTTTTAGGATCACGGTAAATAACCGTAAACAGAACTTTGTTTATGATATCCTTGTCTGCATAGTTACAGTACCACAGTCCCGAGTCAACAAACAGTTTCTGGGGAACATCACAGACGCTGTAGATACCGCTTTTACGCATAACAAAGATACGGTCGTACGGGGTAACCTTAAGCAGTTCGGTTCCGCCACTGACACCGGTACCAAGGTACCCTTTGTCATCATAGCGTAACGGTGTTTCGCGTTTAACGATTTTCTTAACTTCTACCGCAGTAAACTTCTGAATCTGAGTATGGCGTTCAAGTTCTTCGGGCTTAAACTTTGCAAGCATTCCGTCAAGATACTCTACTGCACAGGCAGTCAGATTCTTAAGTTTCTTTGCAATTTCTTTAAGACGGGCGTTTATTGCTGCAACCTGATCTTTATTCTTGTTGATATCAAACAGAGAAATGCGTCTGATAGGAATCTTCAAAAGGCGTTCAACATCATCATCATTGACATCACGGATCAGTTCTGCCTTAAAAGGCTTAAATCCGTCCTTTACCGCTTTGTTTACACCTTCTGCAGTCTTCATCTGTTCAATCTTTTTATAGATGCGTTCTTCGACAAAAATGCGTTCCAGGGTACGGGCATGCAGTTCTTCGGTAAGTTCACTGCGTTCAAACTCAAGTTCGTCTTTAATAATTGCCGTCAGTTTTTTTGCGTAGTATTTGATTACTTCGGTAGCAGTCATAACAACAGGCATACCGTCTTTGATAACCAGCATCTGACAGCTGATTGACTTTTCGCAGTCCGTATACGCATAGAGTGCTTTTTCAACATCCTTTGCATATACACCGCGCGGTAACTTGATTTCTATCTGACAGTGATCGGTAGTAAAGTCTTCAATAGCACCAATTTTAATCTTTCCAGCCTTGTACGCATTTTCGATTGAGTTCATAAGCGTATCACTGGTGGTGTCAACAGGAAGTTCGGTTATAACGATTTTCTTTTCATCGCTCATGTCAAACTTGGCACGGGTAATGATTTTTCCGTTACCGTCATTGTAATTGCTTACATCAATTAAACCACCGGTGGGAAGATCAGGATAGATTTCAAAACTGGTTCCCTTAAGCGCTTTTTTTTCTGCTTCAAGAACTTCGCGAATGTTATACGGAAGGATTTTTGTACTCATACCAACCGCAATTCCTTCTGCACCAATAATCAGTGCTACCGGAATCTTTGCACGGTATACTTCAGGTTCTGTGTCACGGCCGTCATAGTTGGGAACATAGTGCGTTACATGCGGGTTGCGTACCAGAAAATCTTTTGCAAGCGGATGAACACGACATTCAATATAACGGGGAGCAGATGCACCGTCTCCGGTATACATGTTTCCAAAGTTTCCCTGTCTTTCAATAAAAATACCTTTGTTTGCAAGTACAACCAGAGCACCGCCAATAGAAGCATCTCCGTGGGGATGGTACTTCATAACGCGTCCGACAACGTTTGCAACCTTCTGAAAGCGTCCATCGTCCATTTCAAACAGCGTATGCATAATGCGGCGCTGAACAGGCTTTAATCCGTCTTCCAGGTCAGGAATTGCACGGTCACGGATAACGTAACTTGCATATTCAATAAAGTTTTTGTCAAATAGATTCTTAACGTATGCCATATCGATTCCTTATGCATCAATGTCTGCGTTTGAAAGCAAATGCTTTTCTATAAACTGACGGCGTTCGGGCGTATTCTTTCCCATATAAAATCCCAGCAGTTTGGGAACAAGCTTAAGCTGACTGATTTCAACCGGAGTCAAATGCATGGTTTCGGGTGCAATAAACTGGCGGAATTCCGTCGGATTTATTTCTCCAAGACCTTTGAAGCGGCTGGTTTCACAGGATTTACCCAGTTTAGCCTGAGCTTTATCGCGTTCGTCTTCGCTGTAACAGTAGATGTTTTCTTTTTTGTTGCGCACACGGAACAGCGGAGTTTCCAGAATGAACACACGTCCACTGGTAACCAATTCCTCAAAATATCCCAGGAAGAATGTCATAACCAGATTGCGGATATGATATCCGTCGTTATCGGCATCGGTTGCAATAACAATCTTTGAATACTTAAGGTTCTGAACATCAGTTTCGATTCCAAGTGCCATCATCAGCTGATACAGTTCATCATTGCGATAGATTTCACTCTGTTTTTTACCGTACATGTTTTCGGGTTTACCGCGCAGAGAGAAAATAGCCTGATAGCTTGCGTCGCGTGAATGCGTCATGGTTCCCGATGCAGAATCACCTTCCGTAATGAAAATCATACTGTTTTCGCCTTTAGGACCGTCCTGCACATGATATTTGCAGTCTTTAAGCTTAGGAATGCGTATGCTGATTTTTTTTGCAGCTTCTTTTGCTTCTTTTTTTACCGCAGAAAGTTCGGTACGGAGTTTTTCGTTAGCCTGAATCTTTTCCTGAATCTTTTTTGCCGCTTCGGGATTATGATGCAGCCAGTTATCCAGACCACTCTGAGTTTCTGCAACAATCCACTGACGGATATCGGTATTGCCCAGCTTATTTTTTGTCTGGCTTTCAAACACCGGATCCTTTACTTTAACCAGAACAGCTGCTGCCATACCTTCACGGACATCTTCGCTCTTGTAACTGGTTCCAAAGAAATCGTTTATGCCTTTGACATAGCCTTCTTTGAACGCTGCAAGGTGAGTTCCGCCGTCTGCCGTATACTGTCCGTTTACAAAAGAAAAATAATTTTCGCCATAAGAGTTTGTATGGGTGAAGGCAAACTGCAGATGGCTTCCTTTGTAACTTCCTATAGGATACAGGGCAGTATCTTCCATTTCTTTATTCAGAAGGTCAAACAGACCGTTTTCACTCTTGTAATCCTGACCGTTCAGACGAACCGTAAGGCCTGAGTTAAGGTATGCATAGTTCCAGATTCGTTTTTCAACAAATTCCATGTTGAACGAATACTTTCCAAAGATGGATTCATCGGGAACAAATTCAAAATAAGTACCGTTTGCCGCTTTCTGTTTAAGTGTTCCTGTGCGCTGAGACACAAGCTTACCCTGCTCAAACACCGCATCGGTACACTGACCGTCACGGACAGAGACAACCCTGAAGTACGAAGACAGTGCGTTAACCGCTTTTGTACCCACACCGTTCATACCAACGCTAAACTGGAAGACATCATCGTTATATTTTGCACCAGTGTTTATTTCGCTGACACATTCAACAACCTTTCCAAGAGGGATTCCGCGGCCATAGTCACGAACTTTTACGCGATTGTCTTTAACTTCAACATCAATGCGCTTACCGTGACCCATAATAAATTCATCGACCGCATTATCTATAACTTCTTTCAAGAGAACATAGATTCCGTCATTCTGATTTGAACCGTCGCCTAAACGGCCAATGTACATACCGCTTCGAAGACGGATGTGTTCCAGTGCATCAAGATGAATAATCTGTGCTTCGCTGTACACACCAGGCTTTTTAGAAGCAACTGTTTTTGCAGAAGATGCTTTTGCAGGTACAGCCTTTGCCGGAGCAGTTTTAACAGCCGATGTTTTTTTTGCAACTGTTTTAGATGCACTTGCTTTCGCAGAAGATTTTACTGCAGGCCTTGCTTTTGTTGCACTAGATTTTGTCGCAGTAGTTTTTTTTGCAGCAGAAGTTTTTGTTTTTGCTGCACTACTCTTTACTGTTGATTTTTTTGCTGATGCTTTTGATACAGCAGTTTTTTTTGTAGAAGACTTTGCGCCCTTTACATTCTTTTTAGTATTGTTTCCACCCATACTGATATTATATCGAAGCAAAAAAATTTCGTCTACTCTCACACACAAATCATCAGCAACATCATCGCTGCAATCACACACATGCAAATTTTTTTTCGAATGATTCGAACTGTTTTTAAAAACATTTTTTCATGCAATATAATTTTTAAAATAGATTTTTTATTAAAAAAAAAATTTCAATTTACTAATTTTTTTGTTGACAACAACCGATAAATAGGTGTTTAATATAAAGAAGAGATTCTTTAGTCTACGGGGTGCAAACCTCAAAGAGGAGTTTAAAATGGCAAAAGAGAAGACAGCAACAGCTGCAAAAGCTGGTGCAAAAGCAACCGCAAAGACTGCAAAAGCTGGTGCAAAGAAAACAACTAAAACTGCAAAAGCTTCTGCAAAGTCAACCGCAAAAACAGCAAAAGCTGGTGCAAAGAAAACAACTAAAACTGCAAAGGCTAGCGTAAAGGCAACTGCAAAGAAAGCAACTGCTAAAAAGCCCGCAGCAAAGAAAGTTGCAGCAAAGAAAACAACTGCAAAGAAACCCGCAGCAAAAAAAGCTGCAGCAAAAAAGCCCGCAGCTAAAAAAACTGCAGCAAAAAAGCCCGCAGCTAAAAAGCCTGCAGCTAAAAAGCCTGCAGCTAAAAAGCCCGCAGCTAAAAAAGCTGTAGCAAAGAAACCTGCTGCAAAGAAATAAGCAATACACCAAATACAAACTTTCACTGTGATGGTTTGTAACGGAAAGCCCTTTTGGTATTGACCAAGAGGGCTTTTTTTTGTTATAGTACCTCACAATCAAAAAGCGCGACTAGCTCAGTTGGTTAGAGCACCAGCATGACACGCTGGGGGTCACAAGTTCGACTCTTGTGCCGCGCAATAAAAAAGGGAAAATACCTTTCGGTATTTTCCCTTTTTTATTGCATCGAGAATTTTTTTTCATTACATGAAAAAAAATTCTCGCGCTTATGCTGGCGGTTAAGGAGACATCGATCTTTTATTTGTGCAATGAGTTTTTTTGCTACGCAAAAAAACTCACGCATGTTGCTTACTAACAGCAAACCTCTTCCCTTTTTTATTGTAACGAGAACTTTCTTTGTGAGTTCCAGCGTCGTTTTCTTACCGTGGGGTGCTATTCTGAACAAAAAAACTGACACAACCTTGACGGATGTGTCAGCCCTATTGGATGAGATTATGAGATTTGTTTCAAAAGAATGTTTCTCTATTTAAGAGAAGCGCTGATTCTTTCGAGAACCTTCTTGCGGTCAAGAGGCTTAACGATGTAGTTCTTTGCACCGGCAAGCAGAGACTTTTTAACCAGCTCTTCCTTACCCAGAGCACTTACCATAACTACGCGTGCATTTTTGTCGAATGCAATAATCTGCTCAAGAGCAGTAATTCCATCCATACGCGGCATAGTAATATCCATCGTTACCAGATCGATATTAGGACACAATTCCTTGTACTTGTCAACGCCATCCTTTCCATCTTCAGCTGTCGCAACAACTTCGTAACCATCACTGGTAAGGATCTGAGTCAGCTGCTTTGCAACGAACATGGAATCATCAACGATAAGCACACGGAACTTTGAACCATCGAGCTTTACTCCCTCTGGCGGCCGATCATTTGTTGTGGGAAAATCCTGTTTCGTCTTCATTCATAACTCCTTATTATGTACGCTCGCGAATTGCGACGTTGACTTCAATTTTTCCATATTCCGACAAAAGCGGAACAATAAGTGCTTCAACATTTTCATCTGTGCCACCTAAAGCGGCAATTTCCATGTTTTCACCAACAAACAGTGCTGGCGGAGTCAAGTCAAACTTGAATCCAAGTTCATGCAGCTTTGTAACTGCCTGAGCGGTAATCAGGTTTGCAAGCTCAGAGATGGTTGCTTTTGCAAGGTCATCAAACTCCGGCAGTTTTTCGCCGTTCATCTGTGACGCAATGTTCAATGCTGTCTCAAAAGTCATGTCAAAAAGAACACGTCCTTCAACATCACCAGCAAGACCAACCAGGGCTGCTACACCCATAACCGGCATTGCAGTTGACTTAAGATACAAGTCACCTCTTTTTACTTCAGCCCCACCAAGAACTTCCTTCAGAACTCTGTATGAAGTTTCGACAAATGGGTTAATGTACTCGACTCTCATGCAAATATCCCCCTAATAGGTAATTGTTTATTTTTTTGTATATACAGCCACCGGGCCAGAATTCTGTTTTTTCCAACCAACAGCAGTAATATCCTCGTTGTCGCCAACTATTGCAATGCCATTGCCCTTAACTTTTTCTTCAAAGTCAGTAAGCAGTGTGCGCTGCGATTCTTCCGGAAGGAAAGAAAGCAGGTCGCGACAGAAGACAATGTCTATATCCGGCAGCGTGTTGGTGTGCACGCAGTCATGATATTCAAACATTATCATATCCTTAATTTCTTTAGAGAAAGTATACCCCCCAGTGACGGTTTTTGTCAAATAGGGCTGATACCAGTCCGTAGAAACTTCCTCAGGAACATTGACCAGCGGAGCATTTGAAACACTCAGTAAGTCAATATCATGCGCATAAATACGCACGTTAGAGTTAGGATACCGTTTTTTAAGCAGACATGCAAGAGAGTATGACTCATATCCCTTACCGCAGCCTGCATTCCATACCACGATAGTCTTTGCAGGATTATCAGGTAACGCAGCAGAAATTTCGTTTGCAAACGATTCAGACCACCAGGTAGCATTGAAGCGTGAGTAGAACGGTGCAAGGAATGCTTCTGCATCTGCTTCATTCTGCAGCTGAGTGTTGTCCTTTCCGCGTTCCTGAATCCACTGTTCATAGCGCTGCTTAACCCACGGTTCTGTAATACCGTTGACGGTAAACTTCTTAAGTGTCTTAAGCGAATCTACGATGAAGGTGTAGTCTATATCACCCTGAGGCTGAGCTTCCTGAGCGGCAGGTTCTTCAGACTGAGCCTGAGTTTCCTCTCCCCCAGCCATAGCTGCCTGCTGCATTGCCTGCTGTGCCGCTTCGTAATGCTGCATCTGAGCAGTCTGCTGAGCATACTGAGCTTCTTCTTCTGCGGTACGGCGTCCAAAGATGCGGTCAATGTCAAGAAGAACAAACAGACGGTTATCTGCTTCTACTACACCGTAGATGTACTTAATGTTAATGTCACCAAACAGCGGATGTGGTGGCTGAATGGTTGAACTCTGAATACCGATAACACGGTCAATTACATCAACAACAACGCCAAAGGTCTGATCACCGACAGTTACAATGAGCATGTTCTCAAGTGCATTTTCGGGTTTAGGCTGCACGGGAACGTTAAAGAACATGCGCAGGTCAATAACCGGAATAATATCACCACGAAGGTTATGAACACCACGCACAAACGGCATAGTGTTGGGCACATACGTGAAGTGTCCTGCTTTTGCAATTTCCTTAACTTTGAGAATGTCGATTGCGTAATCTTTTCCGGCAAGAGAGAATGTGACCATGCGGAAGTCAACATTGGCCATCATTGCTTTCTGACGGTCAAGTTCTTCCTGTGTCAGCTGCTCGTTATTGTCGTCGTTTCCTGCTACCTGAGCCATCTTGGCCAACTGGGCAACAGCTGCATTAAATGAACTCTGAGCTGCCATTAGTTACTCCTACTTGCGAACATAGCTGCTTCTTCGCGGTTCTGCTGAGCCGACAGTTCCTGGCGTACACCAAGTTCAAGCAGCTGGCTTACGTCTATGATGAGCGAAACAGATCCGTCACCAAGGATAGATGCACCGGCAATACCCGGAGATGTCGTAAACTGATCGCGCAAAGGTTTAATAACAACGTCTTCCTCGCCAATAAGTTCATCTACCATTACGCCAATTTTCTTTTCCTGAGAACCGACGATAACGATAAAGCTCCATTCATCATCCTTTGTGTTGCGGATATTGAACAGGCGGTTAAGACGCAGAATTGAAATAACTTCGTTACGAACGTTAAGAACTTCGTAGTTGTCGATCGTGTTGATAGTTTCCTTTTTGATACGCTGGCTTTCGATAACGTTTGCAATCGGGATAGAGTACACTTCTTTTCCGACGCGAACCAGAAGGCCCTGAATAATAGCAAGGGTAAGCGGCAGGCGAATGCTGAACTTTGTACCCTTATGCAGCGTACTGGTGATGTTGATGGTACCCTTAAGTTTTTCGACCATAGTCTTAACAACATCAAGACCTACACCACGGCCAGAAACATTAGAGATTTTGTCAGCGGTAGAGAAGCCCGGCTGGAAAATCATGTTATAAGCTTCCTGATCAGACAGAATCTTTGAAGGATGAATAAGTCCTTTTTTGATTGCCTTTTCACGGATTTTGTTAACATCAATACCGGCACCGTCATCGACAATATCAATGACAATCATGTTGCCTTCGTTAGATGCTTTAAGCAGCAGTGTACCGGTTTCGTCTTTACCCAAAGCCTTGCGTTCTTCGGGAGATTCAATACCGTGGTCAACTGAGTTACGGACACAGTGCATGATAGGATCAAGCAGGTCTTCTACGACTGACTTGTCAAGTTCTGTATCTTCACCTTCAAGCACCAGGTTAACCTTGCGGCCTAAGTCACGGCTTAAGTCACGAACAACACGCGGGAAACGGTTAAAGATCTGTCCGATGGGAACCATGCGGATCTTCATAACGCCTTCCTGAAGTTCGCTTGCAATGCGACCCAGGTTCTGTGTGGTAGAGCGGTTTTTACTTGCCGCTGATTTGTATTCGCTTTCGAATGTATCAAACCAGTTGGGAAGGTCTGCATATTCTTCCTGAACTTTCTGACGCAGTGCTTTTGCGTTTGCACCAGACTGCATTTCTTCAAAATACTTAGGAAGTGATTCAAACAGCTTGCGGACACGCTCTTTGTAAGAGTTGTTCATGTCGCGCAGTTTAACCTGCAGGTCTGCCATCTGAAGTCCAGACTGGTTGAATGCAGCTTTTGTAATAACTGTTTCTGAAACAAGGTTAAGCAGGTTATCAATACGGCGTGAATCAACGCGCAGGATTGAACCGCTCTGATTAGCATTATGAGCAGCAGGTGCGGCAGCAGGCTTTTTAGCAGCGGGTGCGGCAGCAGCGGCAGAAGCAGCAACAGCTGCGGGAGAATCTTCTTCTTCCTCTTCTTCAACAGGTGCTGAAACGGCAGCAGGTGCGGGTGCAGGCTGAGCAGCAGGAGCAGGAGCTGTGGCTTTCTGTTCAAGCGGACGTGCATCGGTAATGAGTGTTACATCACTTAAGAATGCGGTATCTTCCAGTTCTGCAGCAGAACAGGTGGTTGCAATGTAATACACTACCTGGAAATGGAATTCGTCTTCATACAGTTCATCAAAATCAGGAACCGTTTTAAGCACTGAACCGCAGTTTTTGAGCGCTGCAAATACCTGAATACCACCAACACTGTTCATGGGGTTAGATTCATCAAAGGTAACGTTTACAGACCACAGTTTAGCACCATCAGGACAAGCGCCCTTCATTTCTTCGATGTCTTCATCACTCAGTGCCGGTAACGGCGGAACATCTGCATTTGCTTCTTCTGCAGCAGGAGCGGGAGCCGGTGCGGGTGCAGGAGCCGGTTTAGCAGCAGCTGTGGGTTTTGCACTCTTCTTTTTACCCTCTTTTGCAGGCAGATAGCTCTTTATCTGTTCGATAGTGGGAGTAACGTCTTCCTGGTAAACAGAACCGTTACTGCGGGCTTCTAGCATAGCTTTAATAATATCAATTGAGGTAAGCAGCACATCAACAATCGGTTCAGAAACAGCAACAGAACCACCGCGCAAAGCGTCAAGCAAATCTTCAACGCTATGACAGAACGTTGCAAGTTCAGTCATTTCTACAGTTGCAGAACCGCCCTTAAGCGTATGTGCAGCACGGAATATCTCATCTATTGCGTCATGATTTGACGGATCGTTTTCAATGACAAGAATATTGCTTTCAAGATTTTCTACCTGCTGTTCAGCTTCAGCAAAAAAGTCTCGCAGCAATTCTTCATTGTTCGCATCAAGATAATCACTCATACTATACTATTTTAATCGCTTACAAATATAAGTCAAGCGAAAAACACCATTTTTTTGCATTTTTTTTCAATTTATTATTAGAAGAAATATGCCGAAATTTGAAGGGTAAACGCATGTTTTCCTGGAGGATATTGTGAAAAAACGCATTTTTGCAGCAATTGCCTGCTTTGTATGCCTTTCTGGTGCATTTGCCCTTGATTTTAGCGGATATGCAGGAATTCTGGGGGATTATAACGGTTCTTTCGGAAGTTCAGGATACGAAAATGACCTGACTCTGCAGGGATTTATGGCAGCACAGCTGGATTTCAACGGAAAATTTATCTTCAGAGGCGAATTCAACATAGAAACAGCGGATTTATTCGACAGTCCCAACAATCCGTTAAAGCCAACCACAAAAAACACCATTTTTCAGGTGGGAGAATTTTCTGTTACCTGGCACCTGTCTTCTGCCGCAGTCTCTCACTTTTTAAGCGCATTTATAGGCAAATTTGAACCCATCGGTTCTGACGTATTTTTACAGCGTCATCTGGGATTACAGCCCATTTCTTCCCGCCTTATGGAAAACTGGGGCGGACTGGTCGGAACAAGCATTTTCAACGACTACGGACTGGGGCTTTCCTACACGGCACATTTCCACAAATCGCTGGTACTGGGAGCCTATCTGTATGCGTTTGATTCTTCCAGCGAGATTTTCTCCATTAATTCCATAAATACAGAAGTTCGTCTTGCAGGCTACTATCCCGGTTTTATTTTTGATGCTTCTGCAAACTTTGCGTTTACCTTTACAACGGGTGCAAAACTGTACGAAGAAGATTCGTCAACCTACGCAGGCGTAAAGGATGATCTTTTAATCGTGCAGTCTGTTCTGTTCAAAGTGGGGGCAAACATGCTTGTAGGTGACCGCTACGGTGTTTCTACGCTGATTCAGGTGGGACTTTCAAACATTTCCGTGGGTGCAAACCGCGGTACGACAGAAATATTTGAACTTACTACGCTGGGAAAATTCATGTATGCGTTCATTGAACCACGCTTTAACTTTGGAGAAACACAGGTTAACATTGCACTGTTCAACCTGCCGAACGACAATCTGCGCGGCCTCTTGTACCTTAAGGGCTTTAACCTTTCAAGCAGCGGCTCTCTTGACGGTCTGATAGGTGCAAACCTGTGCATTGCAAACAGTACGCTCCGCATTGGTGCAACAAACGTAACAGTGGGCGGACATCTGACAGCCTGTTACCAGAAAAACATTACCGGCCTTATTCACGATATTACGGCAGATCCTGCTCAGATTCTGGGCAACATAGGAGTGTATGTAACGCCGTTTGTATCAATGCCCTTACTGGGAGGAGAATTTAAAGCATCGCTTTCGTTTAACCCGCTTGCCTTCATTCCCAGTTCAAGCACAGACACAGCCTTCGATGGATTTGTTGGCTTCAAGGTTACAATGTAATTTTATTCTTCAGGTCGTGACGCGAACTGATATCGAGTTTTTCAAAAACAGTTGCCAGGTGGCGCTTTACGGTAACGACAGAGATAAACAGCATTTCTGCTATCTGAGCG
>CACXCG010000014.1 GCA_902766125.1 uncultured Spirochaetaceae bacterium
GCGGTCTGCGGTCTGCGGTCTGCGGTCTGCGGTCTGCGGTCTGCGGTCTGCGGATTTTGACCCACAGTCAGCTTTGTGTCAAGAACACATGAGAAACTTCTTGCTGCCGTTTGAACTGTCGTTCTATCCATCGCTTTAAATCATAACATGACTTTTTTAATCTGTCAAACAAATATTTTATTTTCTCCAATTTTTCTATTCTCTATACATTTTACCCGGTACATACAGCCAAATAAAAAAATTTTCAGAATTTTCAAAAATTTTTCTTGACAAATCAAAAATCCCATGTGATACTACCCTTAACTGGTATCGTTTCCAGTATCGTTTCCTGTTGCGGTACTGGAAGACGTGCCAGCTAAAATCTGAGGAGGAACCTTATGAAAAAACTTAAGAACAACCTGAAAAGTATTGCCGTAGCAACAATTGCTGCTGCATGTCTGTTTGCATCATGCGGAAAGAAAGACTCTGCTCCGACAGTACGCTACCTTAACTTCAAACCCGAAGTTGCAGAAGTGTACCAGGAACTTGCCGCTGCATACGAAGCAGAAACCGGTGTAAAAGTTATTGTTGAAACTGCTGCAAACAACTCTTATGAATCAACCCTGATGTCTAAGATGTCAACCAAAGAAGCACCCACTCTGTTCCAGATTAACGGACCGCGCGGATATGCAAGCTGGGCTGACTACTGTGCAGATCTGACAAACACTCAGCTGTATCAGCATCTGTCTGATAAATCACTGGCAGTTACTGCCGGTGGAAAAGTATACGGTATTCCGTATGTTGTTGAAGGATACGGTATCATTTACAACGCTGCCCTGACCGACAAATATTTTGCACTTCCTTCAAAAGCAACTCCCTACAAGAGCATGGAAGAAGTAAACACTTTCGACAAGCTTAAGGCTGTTGTAGAAGATATGCAGAAAAACAAGGCTGCTCTGGGAATTGACGGTGTATTCGCTTCTACTTCTCTCAAAGCAGGAGAAGACTGGCGCTGGCAGACACACCTGGCAAACCTTCCCGTTTACTACGAATTCAAAACCGGAAACGTTGACCTTGCTTCTGATGCAACCAAAAAAATCAGCTTCAGCTATGGCGACAACTTCCGCAACATCTTTGACCTGTACCTGAACAACTCTACTGTTGACCGCAAGACTGTTGGTACCAAAACTGTTACCGACTCTATGTCAGAATTTGCTCTTGAAAAATGCGTTATGGTTCAGAACGGAAACTGGGCATGGGGACAGATCAGCGGTGTGACCGGTAACAAAGTAAAAGCAGAAAACGTTAAGTTCCTGCCTATCTACACTGGTGCTGCCGGAGAAGAAGGACAGGGTCTGTGTATCGGTACCGAAAACTTCTACTGCATCAACTCTAAGGCTTCTGCTGCTGACCAGAAAGCAACTGCAGACTTTATCTACTGGCTGTACTCAAGCGAAACCGGAAAGAATTACGTAACCAACAAACTGGGCTTCATTGCTCCGTTTGATACCTTCAGTGATTCAGAACGCCCCACTGACCCGCTTGCAAAAGAAATTGCACGCTGGATGGCAACTCCGGGAATTACTTCTGTTGCATGGAACTTTACTCTGTTCCCCTCACAGAAGTTCAAGGATGACTTTGGTGCATCTTTGCTTAAGTATGCTCAGGGAACAAAAGACTGGTCTGCTGTAGCTTCTGAAGTTGTTTCAAGCTGGGAACGCGAAAGCAGCGCTTCTGAGTAATCTGAAATAATCTGTCACCATTCCAAGGGCTGTCCAAAAAGCGAAGGTATGCTACACTTATTGGGCAGTCCTTTTTTACGAGGCAAACAATATGAGAAAATCTTTATCAAAATACTTTCCTGTTTTTGTGCTTCCTACATTGCTTGCGTTTACGCTGTTTTTTATTGTGCCGTTTGTTATGGGCATAGGACTTTCATTTACAAAGTTCACTGTCATAACGAATGCAAAGTGGGTGGGCTTTGAAAACTACATCAAAGCATTTACCTTTGACAAAGAATTTGTGCATGCACTTGGCTTTACAACACTGTTCACTATTGTTTCAATGGTGTCTGTTAACGTAATTGCATTTGCATTTGCCCTTATGCTTACCAGAGGACTCAGAGGAACAAACGTATTCCGCTCAATTTTCTTCTTACCCAATCTGATTGGCGGTATCGTTCTGGGTTACATCTGGAACTTACTTATAAATGGTGTGCTTGCACCGTTTGGTGTAGACATTACATATAAATCAGACTACGGCTTCTGGGGACTGGTAGTTCTTACCAACTGGCAGCTCATTGGTTACATGATGGTCATTTACATTGCAGGCTTACAGAATATTCCCGGCGATATAATTGAAGCAGCTCAGATTGACGGAGCATCTCCCATGAAAACGTTATTCAGCGTAAAGATTCCCATGGTTATGCCTTCTATCACCATCTGTATGTTCCTGACGCTTTCAAATACCTTCAAGATGTTTGACCAGAACCTTGCGCTTACTGCAGGTGCTCCGGAAAACACAACCGAAATGCTTGCGCTCAACATTTACAACACCTTCTATGGTCGCGTCGGCTGGCAGGGTGTAGGACAGGCAAAAGCGGTTATGTTCTTTATCATTGTTGCAGTCATTGCCTTCGTTCAGCTTAAGCTTACGTCTCAGAAGGAGGTGGAACAATGAAATCAAGACTTAACATAACTGCCAAACAGGCAAGCGACAGAATTATTCTGGCAGTACTGATTGTTCTTGCTGCGGTATTCTTAATTCCCATTGCTCTTGTAGTAATGAACTCCTTTAAGTCACGGCTGTACATTTCAAGCGCACCGTTTGCCATTCCGACAGAAGAAACCTTCGTTGGTCTGGAAAACTATCTGAACGGATTGCGAACTTCAGGTTTCTTTGTTTCATTCATGCGCTCTGTATTCATTACAATTTGTTCCGTGTCGCTCATCTTAGTGTGCACTTCAATGACGGCATGGTTCCTTGTACGCATAAAAAACAAACTTACCAAAGGCTTGTATTATTTGTTTACATTCAGTATGATTGTACCATTCCAGATGGTTATGTACACAATGACTTTCATTGTTAACCGGATTAACTTTGATAACGTTGTGGGAATAAACTTCGTGTACCTTGGTTTTGGTGCAGGTCTGGCTGTGTTCATGTTCTGCGGATTTGTAAAAGCAATCCCGCTTGATCTTGAAGAAGCCGCAGAAATTGACGGTTGCAATCCTTTGCAGACTTTCTTCTTAGTCGTATTCCCAGTACTTAAACCAACTGCAATTACCGTTGCCATTTTGAACGCAATGTGGATTTGGAATGACTATCTGCTTCCGTACTTAGTGCTGGGAACAGACAACAAAACAATTCCGGTTGCCATTCAGATTGCAATGCAGGGTGCATACGGTGCAACTGATTACGGCGGATTCATGGCAATGCTTGTGCTTGCAATCATCCCCATAATCATCTTCTACCTGGCATCACAGAAGTACATCATCAAAGGTGTCATCTCTGGAGCAGTAAAAGGATAAACACATGACAATAAAAGATATTGCCCGTGAATGCGGCTGCGGATTAGGAACAGTTTCTCGTGTACTTAACAATCACCCTGATGTAAGCGATCAGATGCGTGAACGTGTTCTTGCCGTCGTTGACAAATACGGTTTCGTTTCAAACCAGAGCGCAAAAATGCTGCGTTCTCAGGACAATAAAACTATTGCCATCTTAATGAAAGGAACATCAAGTATTCTGCTTAACTCTCTTGTGGAACGGATTCAAAAACGCATGGAACATCTTCCGTACACAACCAACGTAGTAGTACTTGATGAATACGATAACGAAGCAAAACAGGCATACATGGTGTGCCAGAAGCATCGCCCACTTGGACTTATTTTCGCAGGTGGTAACCCCGACTCTTACAAAGAGGACTTCGCAAACATTCAAACTCCCTGTGTCATCATTACCAACCAGGCAAATGATGTGCAGAACAACAGATTGTCCAGCGTAAGCACAGACGACATTGCAGCCGCCCAGTGCATGGCAGAACATCTTGTTGCAAACGGACATACAAATATCGGTGTAATTGGAGGAGACCTTGCTTCTTCAGAACTGTCACAGCGCCGCTACAACGGTTTTCTGTCAGTCATGCAGAAACACGGTCTTTCGTTCAACAAAGAAACGCTGTACGCAGTTGCAAAGTATTCACTAAGCGACGGTGCTGCTGCAGCAGAACAGCTGATTAAAGCAAACCCTGACATGACTGCTATCTTTACTATGGCAGATGTTATGGCAATTGGTGCAATCAGAAAGTTGAGCGACATGGGTTACACGGTACCTAAAGATATTTCTGTTACCGGATTTGACGGTCTGGACATAGCTGATTACATGTGTCCGCGACTTACTACAATCCGTCAGCTTTTGAATGAACTTGCAGAACGGGGTCTTGATGCGTTGCTTGATAACATTGAACGCAATAAACCGTGCAGTCATCAATTAGTTCCATTTGAATTTATTGCAGGTGAAAGCGTTTATAAACGGAATTAACTGATTCCAAGGACGCTACATGAACTTCTTACATAACCGTGCTTCAGGAATACTGATGCACATTTCCTCGTTACCCGGTCCCGGCGGAATAGGAACGCTTGGCTCGCAGGCATACGCTTTCGTTGACAGACTGGCAGACGCAAAACAAACCTACTGGCAGATTCTGCCCATTTGTCCCACCAGTTACGGTGACTCTCCGTATCAGAGCTTTTCTACTTACGCAGGTAACCCCTACTTCATTGACTTAGAGCTGCTGCAAAAAGACGGACTGTTAAGTGAAGACGACTGGAAGCACACGCACTGGGCAGATGATGAACGCTTTGTTGATTACGGTGTACTGTACATTGAACGGCACAAGCTGCTTAGAAACGTACACAAAAAGTTTGAAAAAAATCTTCCGGGTGACTTTGATTCGTTCTGTGAAAATAATGCATTCTGGCTGGATGACTATGCACTGTTTATGGCAATCAAAGACAGACACGGCGGAATTTCGTTCCATAAGTGGGAAGAAGACATACGCGAGCGCAATCCTGAATCTGTTGCAAATTGGACTAACCTCTGTCACAACGACATACGCTACTACAAAATGCTGCAGTATCTTTTCTTTAAGCAGTGGACTGCATTGAAAACGTATGCAAACAAAAAAGGAATCCGCATTATTGGTGACTTACCCATTTATGTTTCTTCCGACAGTTCTGATGTGTGGGCCACTCCTGAAATTTTTGACACAAAAGAAGTTGCAGGCTGTCCTCCCGATGCATTTGCTGCAGACGGTCAGCTGTGGGGAAACCCGGTATACAAGTGGGATGTCCTTAAAGCGCAAAACTACAAGTGGTGGATTACCCGCCTTACCTACAATCTTGCCATTTACGATGTACTTCGCATTGATCACTTCCGCGGATTTGAATCGTACTATTGCATTCCGTCACAGGACACAACTGCAAAAAACGGTGTGTGGAAAAAGGGACCGGGACTTGAACTGTTTACCGAATTCAAAAAGCAATCAGGGGAAGCAGCAGTTATTGCAGAAGACCTTGGCTTTTTAACTGATGAAGTAAAACAGATGCGAAAAGATTCCGGGTATCCGGGAATGAAAGTGCTGCAGTTTGCATTTGACTCGCGCGAAGAAAACGACTACTTACCCGAACATTACACCCACGATTCAGTTGTCTACATAGGAACGCACGACAACGACACGCTCTTAGGATGGATCAATCATTCGCGTAAAGAAGATGTAGACTCTGCAGTACGCTATTTGAACGTAAGTCACCAGGGAGAGCTTTTACCCGCAATGATACAGGCTGCCATGAACTGTGTTTCTGACACGTGCATTCTTACCATGCAGGACTTGCTGGGACTGGATACCTATGCACGCATGAACACACCGTCAACTCTGGGTAACAACTGGCGGTGGCGCGCAACAGAACGTCAACTTGCAGAAGCAGACTGGAAGCACTTACGCCAACTGACAGAACAGTCAAAACGCTGTTAGTTTTGCTTAGGGAAGTCTATAAGGTGTTTTTCCATGTAGACAATGTCATACCACAGATTGAATTTGTTTGCGCAGTTAGAAAGTCTTCCTGCAATTTCAAATCCCATCCTAGTATGAAACTGTATGCTTGCATCCGTAACGTATGGGTCTTTACTCCGCTTAGTAGCGGCAACAACTGCATACACGGATGCAACACCCTGAGCACGCAGTCTTTCTTCAAGCTTGCGGTACAGTGCTGAACCGTAGCCTTTTGACCTGCAGTTCTGGTCAAGGTAAATGGAAATTTCAACGCTGGGATCAAACGCTTTTCTTTCGTGAAAGCGATGTGCATACGCATAACCGCACACCACGTCATCGGCAAGTAAAAGAATGTACGGATAGTGCTGCACAGTGTCTGTAATGCGTTTTCTGAATTCTTCAACAGAGGGAACATCGTATTCAAAGGTAATTGCAGTGTGTTCTACATACGGAGCATAAATTGACTGAATTACCTCTGCATCTGAAGCGGCTGCATTTTTAAACGTAAGTGTTGCCATTAAAAACCTTAGGGAAAGTATAACACATTTATTTTTTTTGTGATATACTAAAGCGATAAAACTTTAGGAGGGTTTTATGAAACGTTTTTCTAAAATTGCTGTAGTACTTACAGTTCTGGCTCTTGCACTTGCATTCGTAAGCTGCAATGGTGAAGCAAATCCTTTACGCGGTACAACCTATGTAGGTACAGCGGATGGCCAGACATGTACTCTTGAGTTCAGGTCAGATGGTACATATGTTGAAACTATCGTTGTAGACGGTGAAGAATCTGCGGTAATATATGGTGTATATGTTGTAAGCGGAACAACTGCAACCCTGACTGCATCTTACGAAGGTCACCCGCAAACGTTCCAGATTACTACAGCTGATAACTGGCACACATTTGTAGGTGGAAGGTACACCTTTACCCGTCAGTAACACAGTTACTGTGGAAGCGGACAGTTTTAACACTGCCCGCTTTTTTATGCCTGAGCAGAATTATTTGTTTTCACGGGCAGCTTTCATTGCACGCTTATTTGCACACATATTCTTATCTGCTTCGTTAATAACATCTTTTATGCTATTGTCAGTTCCTTTTTCAAAGTCTGCTATACCGATTGCACAGGAAAGTTTTTCCCACGGGTCAACATGACTGTTATGTTCTGCTATATTGAACAGATCGGTTGCTTCATCAATAAGTTCAAGACGGTTATCAAAGTCTTCTCCCTTAAGGACAATTGCAAATTCGTCTCCACCAATTCTGAACACCGGAGAATGAGAGAATACATGACAGATAACATTGCTGGACATCTTGATATATTCATTTCCGCGGTCATATCCGTACAAATCATTGATATCACGCAAATCATTCAAGTCAATAATCACGACAGAATATTCAGTGCTTCCTGATTTTATGCGCTCATCTATTGAGTTTACAAAATAATCAAATGCTACTTTATTCTGTATACCCGTAAGTGTATCGGTGTTTGCAATTTCAGAAAGAGCACGCGTCCTGCTTTCAGTTTC
This sequence comes from uncultured Spirochaetaceae bacterium, assembly GCA_902766125.1. GTDB lineage: Bacteria > Spirochaetota > Spirochaetia > Treponematales > Treponemataceae > Treponema_D. The sequence goes on from CACXCG010000014.1 coordinate 7,556, forward strand.
AATAATATGCCGCACATAACTCTGCATATCCTTTGACATTTTGACAACAGAATGTGAAAGCGATTCTATTTCGTTACCGGTATGAATTCCCGGATCTTCAATAACCAGTGCATCAACATTTCCTTTATCCTTATGCTGATACGCAAACGAAGAAACTGCTTTGTCAAGTTTTTCTATAGGCTTTGCAATGTTATAATTTGTCCAGATGAAAAACAGAACAATAAAAATAATTCCGCACACAAGGATTATGACTATGTTAAGAATTGATGCATCCATAACTGCTGTACTTATTGCAGAAACATCTTTATCTGCACACAGCAGCGCTACATATTCTCCGTTAGAATTATACAGCGGAAGAACTCCGGTATAGTCAACATTATATGCAACCTTAACAAAATCAGAAACAAAGAAGGTCATTTCTTTTGTCTTTGCTGCATTCAAATATTTTGTTACCGAAGAAACAGAATAGCCGTCACCCGTAAGTTCGTTCAACATAACTTCGTTATATGGCATGTATTTCTTTTCGTATGTGCTCATACCGGCAATAACGTTCATAACATTATCAACCGGATTTGTATTAAGCGGCACAATAACATACAGATAATGAATATCTACATTATCCTTGAACAAATCAAAAAATTCCTGCAGCTGGAAAAATTTTTCTGATTTATGACCGGTACGCATACATTCCTGCAGATCATCAACATCAATCTGACTTCTGACAAGATTAAGTATATCTATAATGCTTGCTTCATACTTTGTGTACAACGATCTTTCGTATACTGAATAGTTTATTGAACTCAAGACACAGCATAGTAACAACACAAATAAAAGGTACCCCTTTACTATGCTCTGACTGAGTGTCTTTTTTTTCTTCTCCTGCATAGAATATGCTCCTTATTATATTGTAGAGCACATACTATAATCCGTCAAGAAAAAAGGTTTTATGCAAACGGATTCTCGTCAGGATACAAGGTTCCTGCAGGCTGATTATATGAAATGTCCGTTATGCCCAGATACTGAAACAGTGTATACAGCGCTTTACCCACATGACTGAATGCAACGGCTCCGTGATGAGGATAGTTTTTGCTGACAAGCACGTGACGGTAGAAGCGACCCATTTCGGGAATTGCAAATACACCGATGCCACCAAAAGAACGGGTTGCAACAGGTAAAATTTCACCCTGTGCAATGTATGCCTTTAATTTTGTATCTGCGCTGGACTGCAGGCGGAAGAAGGTTATCTTGCTTGCGGCAATGTCGCCTTCGAGTGTTCCGCGCGTAAAGTCTGGTGTGCCGCCGTTTTCCAGCAGACGGTTCTGTATAAGCTGATACTTTACGCCAGGCTTAGAAGTTTTGTTCAGTCTGCAGAACGGTGTGTTTCCGCAGTGGAATGCCATAAACGTATCTTCCAGTTTGTATGCATAACTGAACTTACCCTTGATGTCGCTTTCGTATACATCTTTGGGAACCGTATTGTTAATGTCCAGCAGGGTAACACATTCACCGGAAATACAGGTACCGATATATTCTGACAGTGCGCCAAAAATATCAACTTCACATGCAACAGGAATTCCTTTGCTTGCAAGACGGCTGTTTACATAGCAGGGTTCAAATCCAAACTCTTTGGGGAATGCAGGCCAGCACTTGTCTGCAAAGACAACATACTTACGGCTTCCCTTGTGCTGCTCTGCCCAATCCAAAAGTGTCAGTTCAAACTGTGCCATGCGGGGAAGCATTTCGGGATAATTATTTCCGTCCATGCCTAATTCCTGAGCCATGTCTTTTGCAACTTCGTCAATGCGTTTGTCATCTTTGTGTGCACGATAAGACACCAGTAAATCAAGTTCAGAATTTTCTTCTATTTCGATTCCCAGATCATACAATCCCTTGATGGGTGCGTTACAGGCAAAGAAATCCTGAGGGCGAGGACCAAAGGTAATGATTTTAAGATTGTTAAGTCCGATGATTGCACGTGCAACCGGAACAAAGTCTTCTATCATTTTTGCAATGTCTTCGGCTGTTCCCACCGGAGACTCGGGGATTACTGCAGGAATATGGCGCAGGTTAAGATTGTAAGAACAGTTGAGCATGCCGCAGTAGGCATCACCACGACCGTTGATTAAATCTTTTCCCGTTTCTTCTGCTGCAGCAACAAACATGCACGGTCCGTCAAAACGCTGAGCAATCTGTGTTTCGGGTGTCTCGGGTCCAAAGTTACCCAGGAAGACAACCAGTGCATTACAGCCTGCTTTCTTTACTTCATCAACTGCCTTGAGCATGTCGTTTTCATTTTCGACAGTTGTCTTTGCTTCGTACAGCTGTCCCTTGTATGCGCTTACGATTGCAGCACGTCTTTTTTCTGACAGCGAAATAATAAAGCAGTCACGGCTTACTGCAATAATTCCTAACTTTACTTCGGGGATATTCATCAACTTTTCCATAACAGATACACTCCTATTCATTCTGTAAATCTATATTCTTTCCGGTTAATCCTATAAACGCACCCTGCTTTGCTTCGTTAGAAATAGGATGAGCTATAAGCCATTTATTTTTTGCCCACAACAGTTTGTCTTCGGTGTTGTATGAAGTGATTTGCGGTTTTTCGGTATTAGTGTCACGGGGAAGTACAATTGCAACTCTAAATCCTTCATTTACTTTTCCGTTGTCAAATGCACAGCAGGGAGCATAATGCAGTGTTGTTTCGTAAATCTGCACGACGGTTCCCGCAGGAGCATAAAACGCTTCAACTTTTTTTGTGTTGAGCATTCCGTTCTTTACATCAGATTTTTTTGCAAGCAGTAAGATAATGTCTGTTGCCGGTATGTTCAGTTCGCTGCCACGATGATATTCAAGACAGCTGAGCTTCGTATTAAAGCCGTTACAGTATCCGATCTGAATAGGCATACCACCATAGGCATTGTCGGTCAGCTGCTTCATAAGCGGAAGGGATTCGAGCGACTTTTCACTTGGTTCGTACACCGTTGCATCTTTGGGACACGGAGTAGACTGTCCCAGTGTTTTGACTAACGCAGAAACATCGTATCCGTCAAGCACTGCGCCGTACTGCGCAAACGCTTTTGAAAATACCGTTTTTATTTTCATTACTTAACCTCCAGCGCACCTAACTGTTTGTAGCAGCCTTTAAGTGCAGGATATAAACTGGTATACAGTGTATACATTTTTTCATACTGAACAGAATTTTCCGCAACAGGATTCTGAGCAGGATTTGTTTTGATGATTTTCTTGCATGCTTCACTTACCGACGAATACAAACCGGTACCCACTGCTGCAAGAATTGCAACGCCTAACGCAGGGCCTTCTTTACTTGCAACTGTTTTTACCGGACAGCCGTACACATCAGCAAGCATCTGCCGCCACAGAGGACTTGTTCCGCCGCCACCACAGGCAAGCATGTCGGTTATGGTTACGCCCATAGAACGCAGCACTTCAACAGAATCGCGCTGACTGTACACAACCCCTTCCATTACCGCACGCAGTAAATGCGCTTTTGTGTGCATTGCAGACAAACCAAAGAAAGCGCCGCGACAGTCAGGATCAAGATGAGGTGTCCGTTCTCCCATAAGATAGGGAAGGTATAACAGTTTATCGCATCCAATCGGAATCTGTTCCGCCTGTTTATCCATCAGAAAATACGGATCACATCCCTGAACTTTTGCCTCTTCAATTTCTTCGTTACAGAAGTTGTCCCTGAACCATTTGAGTGAAAGCCCCGCAGCCTGAGTTACACCCATGACATGCCATGCACCCGGAACCGCACAGCAGAAAGTATGCACTCTTCCTGCAGGATCTATGCACAGTTTGTCGGTGTGAGCAAACACAACACCGCTTGTTCCCAAAGTGGTAAATGCAACTCCGTCGCGTACCGTACCTGTTCCCACTGCAGCAGCGGCATTGTCACCGGCACCACCCACAACAGGAATTCCGCTTACCAGACCACACAAGTCTGCAGCTTTTTGAATAACGGTGCCTGTTATTTCGGGAGACTCATATACCTTTGCAAGAAGCGATTTTTCTATGTGCAGTTTTTCAAGCACTTCATCTGACCACGTGCGGTTTGGAACATCCAGTAACTGCATACCGCTTGCATCACTTACTTCCGTTGCAAATTCGCCGGTAAGCATGTAGCGCACATAATCTTTGGGTAACAGAATGTGAGCACACTTTTCGTATACATCAGGTTCATGATTGCGAACCCACAGAATTTTACTTGCGGTAAAGCCGGTAAGCGCAGGGTTAGCAGTAAGTTCAATAAGTCGTTTTGCACCGACCGCCTGCGTTATTTCTTCGCACTCTGCAGCAGTACGCTGATCGCACCAGATAATGCTTTTTCTGAGCACTGAGCCGTTTTTATCCAGCATGACAAGTCCGTGCATCTGTCCGCTTATGCCAATGCCTTTTATTTCAGCAGGTTTAACCTCTGCAGCTGACACAACAGCTTTTATGCCCTCACAGGTTGCATGCCACCAGTCAGCTGGGTCTTGTTCCGCCCATCCGTTCTGCGGCTGGTATAACGGGTACTCTATGGTTTTTGAAGCACAGACAGTTCCTGCCTCGTCAAACAACACGGTTTTTGTTCCGCTTGTTCCTAAATCAACACCTATAAGATATGCCATACACACATTGTACTACATTTTCAATAGAAAACAATCGCACTTATTTGCGTTTCTGACTGTAATTTTTTTAGTTGTTTCCTTTTGCTCACAAAAGTGTTATATTAGTATACAAATACTTATGAGGTTTTATATGAATAAAACAGTTTGGGCTTTGATGGCCACAGCAGCATTGGGAGCTGCAACGCTTACTTCTTGTGCCAGTTCCAAGACTTCGGGCGATGTACTGGCAGCATACGGTGATACAGGTGCATATCAGACAACTTCAGGTGCAACTGCTTCAACAACGCTGTCTACAGCAAGCGTAACACGCTATCCTACAAGTTTGGGTGATTTCGATCCTATTCAGATGGATGAAATTTTTGCCATGACACTCAGTTTTGGTAAATTAAAGGTAAAACAGATAACTAAATTCTATCTGGTGCCCCGCAGCAATACCGTAGAAATCTATTACCGTGCTGGTGCAAACAGCTTATGCATGATTTTTAATCAGCAGGCACGCGAAGGCATTATAAAAGCTGCTCAGACCTTCCTTGAAAAACAGGAAACACAGACGCTTGTAGATGAAAAACCGGCTACAGCAAACTCCTTCTATTCAGGATTGTGCGATGTCTGGTGGGGTGTTGCATCACCTTCAAACGGATCAAAGAACGCAAAATTCCACACTAACTGTAAGTTCATTGACGGACTGCCCTACTTTGTAATCCGTTTTGCATCAGCTCCTTCTACTACCGCACAAAGCGCCTATTCTCCGTATGAAGAACTGTATTTTTCTCCGGCTCAGTTAAGAGAATTCTGTGCACAGTTAGACCAGGAAAATCTTCAGGCCTTAGCAGACGAGGTTGCTGTTAAAGCATACGCCTACTAAGCTGAGTACATTTACACGGTGGTTGGCAGAATGTTCATTACGTTAAGCGAGCCACCGTCAAGATGTGCATCATACCGTTTGCCTTTGTGGCAGATAATCACCGTATCCATATAGTTAGCTTCATTCTTAGCGTAAATGCGTGCACTTTCCAGAGCACCATTCTTCCATGAAATATCCAGTTTCAGATTACCTTTAAGCGACACTCCTGACAGAGCACCGTCTTTCCAGGCAGAAGGCAGGGCAGGAAGCAGTTCGCATTCAACTGCACCAGAAACCAGTTCTGTCTGAACAACCATGCGGGTCATTGCAGCAAGCGTGCCAAAGTTTCCGTCAATCTGGAACGGAGGATGATTGTCAAACAGGTTAGGCAGCGTTGAGTTCTGCATCAGTGACACAAATGAACGGTAAGCTTCTTCGCTTTCATGCAGACTTGCCCTGAAGTTCATGATCCATGCCTGAGACCAGCCGGTATGTCCTCCCCCGTTAGCAAGGCGTTTTTCTATTGTATTGTGTGCAGCCTTAGCCAGAAGCGGAGAGCGGGTAACATGAATACTGTGTCCAGGGAACAGTCCGTACAGCTGACTCATGTGGCGGTGACCAGGTTCTGTTTCTTCGCACTTCATGGGCCATTCGCGGATTGTATTGTCTGCGGTAACAACAGGCGGTTCAATCTTTGCAAGTGCATTCTTAATGCGCAGTACATCATCATTGTGAACAGAAATGCCAAGATCTTTTGCCGAATCAAGTGTTGCGTGGAACAAGTGCTCAAGGATTCGGTTATCCATGTCGCAGCCTCTGCTGAACGATGCAGTCTGTCCGTCTGAAAGGCGATATGTGTTTTCCGGTGACACTGACGGAAACACAACCAGATGATTTCCACTTTCATCTTCCGTCAAATATTCTGTAAAGAAGCGGCAGGCATCACGCAGAAGATAATAGTTTTTGCGCAAAAACTTTTTGTCCTGAGTGTATTCGTAATGTTCGCGGATATGCGTTGCAAGCCAGGCAACTCCTAGTGTCCAGTAGGTTCCGGGAATCCATTTATCCTGAGGTGCAGTATCTCCCCACAGATCAAGGTTATGATGAGCCATGTAACCCGAACAGCCGTACATAACGCGTGCAGTTTTTCTTCCGTTTTTGTAAGCGCGTGCCAGCAGATCAAACAGCGGCTGTTCTGTTTCTTCAAGAGAACAGAGGGATGCAGGCCAGTAATTCATTTCTGTATTGATGTTGATGGTATACTTACTTCCCCACGGAGGAGTCATGTCTTTATTCCACAAACCCTGAAGGTTTGCAGGAAGGGTTCCCGGAGTACGGCTGCAGGAAATAAGCAGATAGCGGCAATAGTTCCAGTACAGTTCGGCAAGTGCGCGGCTTTCAGGTTTTGACGCAAGCAGTTCATCCGTTGCAATCTGTGCATCACGGTTAAATTCTTCGTCATCCTCACCCTCACTTAAAGAAAGCGATGCAGTTGAATACCATGAGGCATATTCTGAAATATGATTTTCACGGTTTGCAGGATACGGTGCTCCTGTTGCAAAGCACACATTCTTAAGGGCACGGTCGCGGCACCACAGCGCAAGTGAATCCAGCTTTGTTCCCACATTGCCCTTTTTGCGGAGATAGCGCTTCTTGCGGAAAGCAGTTTGAATATCAATGTAAATGGTAACTTCATCAGCAGCTTCAACACACAGACAGTCACCGCGCGCACAGATTGTTCCTCCGTCAGTAACAGCGGTAGCCACTGCGGCAAACGGAATTCCGTGAGTATCTTCCATAACAATCGTATCATCAGAAAGACAGTACGATTTTGTTGCATAGTCACCGCGGTCAAACGAAGCCCTGAAGTAAATGCTTCCCGGTGCAGATGCAGAAAGGTGTACCGCAATTACATCTGTCTTTGCCGAAACAAAAACTTCTCTTGTGTACGTGATTGTGTTTCCTGCGGTGTTGCGGGCAAAGTATGCGGTACTGGGAGTTTCACTCTCTGCAGAAAAAACGGTGGTGGCAATGGCAGTTTCCAGATCCAGTTCGCGGCGGTAAGTCTGACAGTTTTCAAACACCGGTGTACTTGAGCCAACTGGTCCCTGAAGTCCCTTGCAGTCAGCGGTAAAAAAATCAATGTTCAGTCTGCCTGCAGTCTGATATACCGGCTGCTGGGAAGGATTTCCGGTCATAGTCTGATAGGCAAGTTCCTGTGCCTGCTGCACAAAGCCCTGCTTCACGAGCGTACGGACTTTATCCAGATTGTGAAGGCAGCTATAGTTGTTGCGGTCATGGAAGGTTCCCGACCAGACAGATTCTTCGTTTAATTCAATTACTTCATGTCCAGTGCGGCCAAATACCATTGCGCCCAGACGACCATTACCAACGGGAAGTGCCTGACTCCATTCCTGAGCCGGCTTCTTGTACCACAATACATTCATACTGTGAGTGTAACACAGACCACGCCTTTTGTCACGGTCTTACTTGTTTTATAGCGGGATATGCAGTATACTGAACCCTGAGGTAAGCATTGTATACAAGGCCCGTCAGTGACAGTCCAGAACATCTCATTCAAAACGGAAAACCCTTATTCGGAACGTATTCAGGTCATCCGCAAAAACTAGACATCCGTGGAGTAAAGTATCCATACGGATCTTTTCCCATGCCTACCTTTGTCACTAATCTGCGCATTAAAAGCCGTCTTTCCTATTTTTTCAGTGCCGGAGAATATGTCGGCTGTCTGGATATTGTTGATGCAAAAGTCATTGGCTTTGCCGAAGTCTGTTTCTGGAACACAACCACAAAGCAGCGGTTTGTATACCGGAGCCTCATGGGTTTACGCAAGCGGCTTGTTCCGCACAAGCTTACTACCGCTGCAACTGTCTGCTACCGGAAATCACGCTACATACGCATCAACTGGGACCGCGAACACGATAAACTGTCACTCATTGTTACGCTCAAAGGCGACCGTCACCGTCCCTCGGTAACAATTGCATTTTTGTCACACTTCAGTGCCGCTCCCAAATCAGAACTCTTGTGTGTTACCCCGTCTCCCACCATGAGACGCTGCGGTGCATCTTACCAGCTTGCACTTCCACTGCATGGAACCATCACTGTTCAAAACGAAAAAGAAGCGCCGGTTATTCAGGATTCTGACGGATTTTTATTCTTCGAAATAAACCGTGTTTATATGCGTTTCCGTTCACAGGGAGAATTCCTGACTGCATTCGGTACAAGCGAAGAAGGACACAACATGCAGGTACGCATTGCAGCCACCTCTCAGGATGCAGTCGATCCGGACAAATACAACACTAATGTTTTATTCTGCGACGGAAAACCAACTCCGCTTCCACCGGTAGTCATAACACATCCCTACGGCATTTTAGACCAGTGGATTATTCAGGACACCGAAGGCATGATAGACCTGACCTTTACTCCGGTTTCAGATAACCTTAACAAGATAAGCATTATTGTTTTGCGCACGCACTATCACACCATTTACGGAACCCTCGAGGGCGTCTTAAAGGATTCAGACGGAAATAAAATAACGCTTAAGGCAACTCCGGGTCTTATAAAAAAATATCTTATTCGTTTATAATATCAGGTATAAGGAGGAATTAAGTCTATGTCAGATGAACCAAGAAAATCATCCAAAATGCTAGAACCGGGCACCATTGACCGCACCAGACGAAACATAGGCTCAATTGACCGCAGCGAAGCAGATGCCATTGCAAAAAAATTAGGCGGAGAAGTTTTGCATGAGCGTTCAGTCGTAACATCATCATCCATGCCTTCAAAAAAGAAAACAGTAGTTTCTTCATCTGTCAGAGCTTCAGGATTATCTTCTGCGGATATTGCCGCAAAAAGTGCAGCCTTAAGCGCGACATCAAATCTTTCAAATAAACCGAGTACCACCGTGAGCCAAATTGTAACCACCCCCAAGAAAAAAACAGAAGACGGACTTCCCGAATTACCAGCACATGAACTTAAACTGATGGACAAACTGATGCGTTCTGATGAATACAACATCAAGCGCAGTTGGGGACCGTTAACATTCCTGTTCTGCCTTTCTGCCAGAAACCGCGAACTGATTAACCACCGCTTTACCAATTACACAATGCAAAAACATGTAGAGCACATGCAGGTATTCATTCAGACACTTAAAATGTTTATGGTTACCGCACCTGACTCTTACAAAGTTAAAATTGCAAGCGACAGTGACCTTAAGTTTAAATTCTTGCGCACTGTTGGTAAGTGGCAGCCGCGCGACATAAAAGTCATCGCCATAGATTTTGAACATGCACAGGAAACAACAGTTGCAATGCTGGTTCCGTTTACCAAAGCAATTTACCGTCAGCTGCTTACCGTTTACTACATTGGTGAACAGCAGGTTCCTGCCCTTATCAAAGATGTTTACAACGACCTGACCGCTTACAAAGATGCAGACCTTAAAAAATTACAGCAGCTTGCAAAGCAGGGCATTACCGAATGGCTGTATATCCACAATCAGATTATTAAAGGAATGTATCCGCTTTTGATGCGCATGTGTTCATCGCAGTACGAAGCATTCCCGCAGTTCTTTACTGATCAGATTGCAAACATTCTTCAGTTTTTGGGACTGACCAAATTTGATTTACTGCTTCCCGAAAAAAAGAAAAAGCAGGAAGACCCCAAAGTTGCTGCAGAAAAAGAAAAGAAAAAGCAGGAAGAACAGCATATTGCAGGAAAGAAGGATGAACTGGTTAACACTGGTCTTAAAATTCTTGAGCAGCTGTTCCCCGAAGCAGGCTTTTCTCATCTGGACAATCACCCCGACATGTATCCGTACTTCCAGCCGCTGTATAATTTTTCTGACGGCTTCAATGTACTTCACCCGGAAAACGGACTGCAGGTTACCGTTGTTCTCCTGCGCATCATAGAAGATTTGTTCCAGGGTTGCCGCAATGTTGAATTTAATTTTGGGGCTGATGAAAAATTGTCTGCACTAAAAGATAACATCAACGCCGCACTTTCTGAATGGACATCGTACCGCGAAGATCTGTTTGAAAAACGCTACGGTGACTATCTGCGTAACTTTGTTAATCAGCTGTATTCTCAGAGTGACTGGGACAAGAGTCAGTATGGAAAAGAAGCACTCACAAACATTCTGTGGCGCACTAAATACTACTTCCTGCCTAACTTTAACTTTACACAGATTCTGCTTAACAAACCCAGTAACGACAATCCGTACAAACCGCTTGCAGGCCGTACCGACTATCTTAAAACAGCACTCTCAGTTATTGTTCGCCGCATAGACGAAAACGCAGAAGGACAGAAAGCTGTTCTTGGTGTTATAAATCCGTGGGAACGCTATGTGTTTGACTTACCCAACACCGTATCTAAACGCCTTGATGTTCTGCTGGGTGCAAAACGTCAGACCAATACTTCTGCAACAAATGCAAACTTAATCAAGTATACGCTGTGTATTGTTTCTGTGCTTGACTGGTGGATCAACAATCAGCAGAGCCCGGCATACACAACTAATGCAATGCACATTTACCGCATCTCTGACAAAGACGGAGGACCCGCATTCTCTGCACCCGTTCGCTCTGATCAGAACCAGCTGTTTGCCGCAGCCGTTAAGCGCGCAGTTGCTGCACGTCAGCAGGGCGGTGCATCAAAATAATCAGCAATCTACTTAGAAGATCTTATACCCCACAGTTCAAGCTGCTGGTGTATAAGGTCGGTGATTGTCTGTCCTGCTTCTTCCATACTCATAGTCTTTAACGTTGCAACCATTTCATTCCATTTTGCATCAAATTCTTTCGGGTCAGAAATAATACACTGAATAAGCATTTGCTTTACATATTCATCTGCAGCAAGAACTAAATCATTTGTTTCTTTTGGTAAGGCATAGCGCCACAACTGTCCATATACCGGACGTTCCAGTGTTGAGGACGGAGGAAACAAATCTATCCACATGTCAACGCCGTAACGCTCAAGGGTTTCTTTTTCGACCGGCAGATATCCGTCAATAATGTTTGGACGAGTATCGCGCACAATACTGTCACCGTTTGAATCAACTGCAGCATTTCCATATTCCGGGAAAGGATACACCCATTTTCCTACACCGGTTGTTGCTGAATAATCAGGATCAGTTTTTTGTCTCTGTAATTCTTCCGGGGGAACAACGCGCTTTCCGTCTTTAACCACGTAGTTCACTCCTTCTATTCCCCAGTTGACCAGAACCTGTGCTTCTTCGGAACACATCCAGTCAATAAACTTAAAGGCACGCACTACATCCTTACAGTTTTTAGAAATGCTTATTCCCCAGCCGCCTGCGTATCCAAAGTCGGTAAGCGAAGGATCGCGATACTGAACATCTGCCACAACGGGAAGATATGCATATGTACGCTCAGGCATACCGTCAGCAACTAACTGCAGCCGGACATCAGAATATCCCCACGAAGGATATCCTATGCCCAGTACACGTCCTGATGTAATTTTTGCTTTCCACATTTCTTCTGTCTGCGTAAACGATTCAGGGTCAAGCGTTCCGTCATGATACAGTTCGTTTAACCAGCGGAAAAAGATTGCCATGTCCGGATTTAAAAACTTATACTGAGCTTCATACGTAGTGTTATCTACAATCCACTGACCGTTATCAGGAAGACCAATGACATAGTTCGCAAGATTTCCTAAGCCAACGTACCACAGCGAACCTTCCGTTAAAAGAGAAAGCCCTATAGTCGGCTGTCCGTTTATGGTCGGATGATTTTTCATGTAAGTACGAAGCAGTTCTGCATAATCATTAAGCGTTTTTATTTTCGGGTAACCAAATTCTTTTAGAACTGCATGCTGAATTTGAAGCGAACCGGATGTCTCTAAAATTTTATTATGCACATCATAGGTTCCAAAAGAATAGATATGACCGTCGCTGTGTTTTAGTTTTGCAAGTTCAGAACCGTACAGTTTTTTCATGTTGTCACCGTATTTTTCAATCAGGTTAATAACAGTTCCGTCGGGACTTTCCCATGCATCAAGAGCAATCACTGCCTCTGCATCAATCAGTTTTGTAAGGTCACCCTTTGCATAAATAAAATCATCGTAACGGCCGTTTGCAACCATAAGTGGAATTGCCATTGAATCACTTGCATGACTTTCATGAATCTCCAGTGTTACGCCTGTCTTTGCCGTAATTGCCTTTGCAACAGGATCATCAAAAGAACAGTCAGAAAATCCGTCTGAAGAAAAAAAAGTAAATGTAATCGGATTATAAATAGAAAGATCTTCTTCAGAGATTTTTTTTGAACAGGAAACAGCCAGCATCATGCAGCATAGTGCCAGCATAGTGCAGCACCGTATTAAGAGAATGAAAGATTTTTTCATTGCTTTTCCTCCTGAGTTCGTTTAAATTCTTTTGGAGTCATATTGGTGTGCTTTTTAAATTTAAGATAGAAGTAGTCTGTGTTGCTGTAGCCCACCAGTTTAGAAATTTCATAAATCTTAAGGCTTGTTGTTTCAAGCATATTCTTTGCCTGCTCTATGCGGATAATATCAAGATACGTGTTAAAGGGAACTCCCGTATACTCTTTGAATTTTTTTCCTAAGTATGCACTGTTACAGTTGAACAGATCCCCCAAAAGTTCAAGTTTCAGTTCACGATTGTAATTTGTCTTTACGTATTGAATGACTTTGAGTATGGTAGAACTGGCAGTGTTTGAGGTAAACGATTCTGCAAGGCCTGTCGTAAAGTCTGTAACAATATCCATCATCTCGTCAAAATAATTCTGCGTGTAGATTAGATTAACTAAATCTAATGCGGGAACCGTTTCAAGTTCTTTTTCGGGATGCTTTGTGTGTACGGAATTCTGTGTATCAACAATGAATGCCATACACAGTTTTTTTATTTCTTCTATGCTCAGCACACTTGTCTTAAGCCACTTACGCAGCTGTTCCATAAGCACCTGTATTTTCTGCAGGTCATAGATTTCAATGTACTGAGTTAATTCGGGAATGCGTGTAAAAATATAATTGCTGTCAAAACCATCTGGCTTTTTTCCAAGACGCAGCGCAGCATCTTCATCTTCTTCAAGATCGCTTTTTACGATGTAAGGTTTTTGTGTAAAGAAAAACAGCTGCTGATACAGAAGGTGTGCATCAACATAACTTTCAAGTGCTCCGTCTAAACCTTCTGCGCGCAAACCTAAAGCTGCAATGGAACCGGTTTTATTTTTCTGCAAGCGCAAGCACAACCGTTCCAAATGACGCTTAACCGTTTCTTCTCCTTCATCAGAAAAGACAATAACGTACGAGGCATCCATCACAAATGAAAAATGCTGCAGATAAACAAAACAGTCTTCTGCCGCTGCTTCAAACTGCTGCGTTTCACCGTTAACACAGCCTGCACGTTCCAGAGAAATAACGGCAACCTGATACAGACTTTTCTGTGCTTCATCATCAACGGTAATTCCTTTTGTTGTTCCCTTTACAAACAGCTGCTTAAACCGGGACGCAAGTTCTTCTTTTTCTGCGGATGAACGGAGGGTTGCAACTTCTGCTTCGCTTTCGATATCTTTTTTTATTGCACGGATTTTTTCTTCAAGCTCATCTTCATCAATTGGTTTTACAATATAGCCTTTTGCACCATAGTTAAGCGCTTTCTGTGCGTAATCAAAATCACTGTAACCCGACAGAATTAAAAACTTAGGCTTTGACGGAAACGCCTGAGGATTATCGTGTACCTGTTTAATGACATCAATGCCAGTCTGCTTTGGCATGTTTATATCAAGCAGCACGATAGACGGTTCAAGCTGAACAAGCTGTTCCAGAGCTTCTTCACCGGTAGATGCTTCTCCGCAGATAGTACAGCCAAGCTTTTCCCAGTCGATGATTTTTTCTAATCCGTGACGCACAATTTCTTCGTCATCTACTATCAATACCTTCAGTTTCTGCTCAGTCATTTTTCCGTTACCTCCTGTAATCGTATAAGCGGAACCCGGATGGTGACAGTCGTTCCTTTATCAAGCTGACTTTCTATATGAAGTCCGTACTGTTTTCCGTAAAAAAGTTTTATGCGCTGATTTACATTCAGCATTCCGATGGATGTACTTACCGTTTCTACGGTGTTCAGTTCAAGTTTTTTAGTAAGCGATTCAAGCTGTTCTTTACTCATACCGCAGCCGTTATCTTTAACAGAGACTGTAAGCTCGTCGCCTTCTGTATCAACCAGAATGTAAATAAATCCGTCTTTAGTGCGTGCTTCCAATCCGTGAGAAAAAGAATTTTCCACAAGCGGCTGAATCAACAGCGGAAGAATTGCAACATCTTTTACCGGACTTAAGAACATAATGGCATAAGAAACACGGGATGCAAACCGCAAGTGCTGAATCTCAAGATAATTACTTATGACATCAATTTCTTCCATGAGCGGAACCGGATGCTCTGCAACGTCAAGATTGTGACGCAGAATTTTTGCAAGCAGTTTTATAGTATACGCAACATCTTTATTTGAATCTGCAATAGCCTGCATTCGGATTGTTTCCAGCGTGTTAAACAGAAAGTGCGGATTTATCTGACTGGCAAGCATTTTAAAGCGAATGTCATTCTGGCGCGACAAAAGCTGTTCCTGACTTATCTTATGACGATACACTTCATCAATGAGCGTTTTGATATTTGAAGAAGTTTTGGTAAGCTGATCAAACATCAGGGCAAATTCATCTGAACCGGTAAGACGCGGACCTGTTTCAAAATCATTCTGAACAATTTTTTTAATTTCGTTATCAATGTAACTGACACGGCGTTCAAAATAGCGCGAAAAGAAAATCAGCAGTAACGCAGAAACTGCAGCACCGGATGTCATAACCAGAAGACAGATTATAACCGTTTGCATTGTTGTAGTACGCATTACCTTCCGCGGAATAAACTGCATTAACACCATGGTACTTATTTTGTCTTCATACAGCTGACAGAACAGCGCTGCTGACTGCTGTCCGTTCCATTCAATGCTGTTTACGCTGGTGACCTCATCAGAAAAATTCTGCAGTAAGAAAGCAGGACGCCGTGAATCAGGCAAGTCATGCGAAGAAAATTCCAGTTTACCGTTTATTGCAATAAGCGTTTCATATTCAAGATTCTTTAAAAGCCGATGCACCGTTTCTTCTGCAATGTTTATGGAAAGCACTGCAATAAAAGAATTATCCAGGCGGCTGTGAACGGCACGGACAAGTGAAAGCATTTTCTTGTGAGAAATGTCATCAACTTTCATTGTCCACAGAATGTTACCGTGCGATTCTTTTGCCTGACGATACCACAGGGAATTTTTTATGTCATCCGTTACTTTGATAAAATAGGCGTTATCAAGCATTGTCGGATTTTCAGTATAATAGCGGAAACTGGCAATATCAGCATTTGTGCGTAAAAAATCATCAAGGAATTGCGTGTTGGCATACTGTTCGTACACTTCCTGCACGGAATCATAATGACGCAAAAGCGTGTCCTGTACCGTTTTGTTGACAAACAGACTGTCGCTCATTGCCTCTGTACTTCTAAGCATAGTCTGATACAGGCTTGCCGTTTGCAGCATTGACGCCCTGCTTACGCGCATCTGCCATTCACCCAGACGATAGTTAAGCCAGAATGACAGAATTACTGTAATAATGACAATGGGTACGAGGAATGCAATCACATACAGGACCATCAGTTTGGACCTGATTTTAAGATTGTTGAACGAAAGCGCCATATATTCAGTATAAACCATTTCAAGCCCATTGAAAAGCAGAATAAAATGCGCTACAATGTGCCAATTTGACTAGGGGGTATTGGTATGATGACTGGCAGACATATTATAGAGCCGGGCGATTTATCCGTTGCGGAAATTGAAGAAATCTGTCGTGTGGCAGAGCAGATAATTGTTGACCCTGTTTCGTTTCAGGATGTGTGTCGCGGGAAAATTCTTGCGACACTTTTTTTTGAGCCAAGCACTAGAACCCGCTTGAGCTTTGAAGCGGCAATGCTTCACTTGGGCGGTACGGTAGAAGGTTTTGCTGATGCAAGCTACACTTCCAGCACCAAAGGAGAAACACTTGCCGATACCATACGGGTTGTCAGTTCTTATGTCGATGTCATAGCAATGCGTTCACCCAAAGAAGGTGCGGCTCTGCTTGCCTCTAAGTTCAGTGCATGCCCGGTCATCAATGCTGGTGACGGCGGACACTATCACCCTACACAGACACTTACTGACCTTTTGACCATTCGCGCACTTCAGGGCGGTTTTGAAGGACACACTGTCGGTTTCTGCGGAGACTTAAAGTTTGGCCGCACCGTACACTCACTTGCAAAAGCAATGAGCCGTTACCCTAAGAACAAGTTTGTGTTCATCAGTCCCGAAGAGCTGCGTGTTCCCGAATACATCACAAAAGACATTCTTGAACCGGCGGGAATTGAATACACCACTGCAGAACGCCTGGAAGAAGTAATTGGTGATCTTGATATTCTGTACATGACCCGTGTACAAAAAGAACGTTTCTTCAACGAGCAGGATTATATCCGCCTTAAGGACAGTTACATTCTTGACTGCGAAAAAATGAAGCTTGCCCGCAAAGACATGATTGTTCTGCACCCGCTTCCCCGTGTAAACGAAATTGCTCAGGAAGTTGATGCGGATCCGCGTGCCGCTTACTTCAAGCAGGTTAAGTACGGAATGTATGCACGTATGGCACTCATTGCAAAACTGACTGGCTGTCTGTAATTTAAGGAGGAAGAAAATGCTTAATGTAGAAGAAATAAAAAACGGTCTGGTAATTGATCATATTCGTGCAGGAAGCGGATGGAAAGTCTTTCAGTGGCTGGGACTGCATACCGGAAAATACAGCTGTGCACTCATCGTAAACGCTGCATCAAACAAAAGCGGGAAAAAAGATATCATCAAAATCGATAACATCATCAACATCGATTACAGTGTACTGGGATTCCTTGATCCCAACATTACCGTCAACGTTATTCAGGATTCTAAAATCGTAAAGAAAATAAACATGGAACTTCCGGAAAAAATTGAAGGTGTTATCCGCTGCAAAAACCCGCGCTGCATTACCATTACCGAACGCTATGTTCCGCAGGAATTCCGTCTGATTGATCGCGCAAAAGCAGAATATCAGTGCATGTACTGTGATGCAAAATACACTGGTGGTGCCGATGCCTTTGAACTGGAAACCGTACAGGGGAACTAAATGAAAAATTTATTTTTGATTTACAACGCTCATCTTGTTGATAAAAATATAAACGTAAAAAACGGAGCAGTCCTTATTCAGGGAAACACCATTGCCGGATTCCCCACAAAAGAAACAGTTAAACATCTGCTTGAAGAAAAAAACATTGCTTCTTTTGATGCACAGGGACTTACCCTTATGCCTTCGTTTATTGACATGCATGCTCACTTCCGCGACCCGGGACTTACACAAAAAGAAGATATTGAAAGCGGCGTAAAAGCTGCTGCTGCCGGCGGATTTGGAACCTGCGTACTTATGCCCAATACTTCTCCGGTTATTTCTTCTGCTGCTCAGGCTTTAGCAAACAACAAAAAAGCTGAACGTCTTGGAATGGCACAGGTAATTCAAAGTGTAAGCATTACAAAAAATTTTGACGGTGTTACCACAACCCATCTTGCGTCGCTTAAGGCAAAAGATGTTCCGCTTATAACCGAAGACGGCAAAGAAGTAAGCGACAGCGCTGTCATGCTGCGTGCCATGCTGATTGCTGCAAAAAATAAGCTGATTGTAAGCTGCCACTGCGAAGATCCAGCACTTGCGCGCGAAGCAAAAGACCTACGCAAAAAAGCACTTGCAGAACTTAAGAAAAACAATAAAACGCAGGCTGCAAAACTGTTTGGTCAGGCAAATGCACTGCTTGCAACCGCAGAAGACACTGCGACCTTCCGCAACATCAGGCTTGCACAGGATGCTCACTGTCACCTGCACTTGTGTCATGTAAGTACCGCTGCCTGTATTGATGCAGTAAAACTTGCACGCGCTGCAGGACAGACTGTTACCTGCGAAGTAACACCGCATCATCTTTCACTCAGTGGTGACAAAGGAGACTTGCGTTTTGAAATTGTAAATCCTCCGCTCAGAAGTGAATTTGACAGAAAGGCTTTAGTTGAAGCGTTACTTGACGGAACCGTAGACTGCATTGCAACCGACCACGCACCGCATACCGCAGCCGATAAAGCAGCAGGTTCACCGGGATTCAGCGGACTGGAAACTGCATTTGCTGTCTGCTATACAACTTTGTGTAAACAGAACGGCATGAGCTTAAACAAACTGTCTGCACTGATGTCTGCAAACCCCGCAGAACTTCTGGGATTAGACAGACAGGGACTTCTTGCTGACGGATACAAAGCAAACCTTGTGCTGGTAGACACCGACAAAACCTGGACCGTATACGGCGAAGAGTTTGCAAGCAAAGGAAAACATACTCCGCTTGAAGGAAAGAAAGTAACCGGTTCTGTTGAAGCAACTGTGTTCAACGGTAAGGTGGTATTTCAGTCTATATAGTAATCGTTTGTAAACCGAAGATACTTGGTTGCTTCAAACCCGCTTATTTCGTATGTGGTGACGTTTCCTGCGTCATTCACTTCGATAACAAGCGGGTTTTCTTTTGCTACTGCAGAAAATGATTTGACAGAAAGCAAAAGCACATCTCCGTAGGGAATGGAATAATAGAATGTAGTTCCTTCTGCGCAGTATTTGCCGTTTATGGTTTCATCAGTTGAAAAACGTTCGTAGCGGCGGTCTTTGGCATCACGATAGGTATTTGGATTAGAAGTGCGTTCTCCGCTGATGATTGCATTTCCTGAAACAATGCGGACCGAAATCTGACGGGGAGGAGCAAGCAGTCTGCGTTCCTGTGCGGTAAGACATGAAGTCAACAGAAGCGGCAACAACACAGCAAAAACAACAAGCGCTTTTTTCATGCTTAAACTCCAACGGTAAAAATAAAACCCAAAGACACGACCAAAGCAGGGGCGTATGGTCGTGCGGACTAAAAAAAAGTCCAGATTAACTCCGGCACCCACGACCGTAGCAAGGGCGTGCGGTCGTGCTAACTTACTCTAAGCCCAATGTAAAAGAGTAAAAAAAAGTCCAGATAATCTCCGGCACCATTGCAATCCAAATACCGCTGCTTCCTTCCGGATCTGACGGGGTTTTCTGGCTGCACTGTGCAGAGCATCTGGACAAATCGGAAAGATGGGGATTCGAACCCCAGGTGGACTTGCACCCACGCATCCCTTCCAAGGATGTACCTTAAACCACTCGGACATCTTTCCAAAAAAAAATACAGATTTTTTTCACTGGCTCTTACCGTAAACAGAAAGATTCAAAAACCAGCTAAAAACCTGTACTCACTAACGAGGCTAACACGATTCGAACGTGCGACCTCCACCTCCGCAGGGTGGCGCTCTAATCCAGCTGAGCTATAGCCTCAAAAAAATAGGCGGAGGCGACAGGGGTTGAACCTGCCCGGCCCTTTCGGAACCGACGGTTTAGCAAACCGTTGTATTACCGCTCTACCACGCCTCCAAAGTTCCAAAGGACCCGCGCCCTAAAGGACGGAGCGAGAGGGATTTGAACCCCCGGTACCTTGCGGTACAACGGTTTTCAAGACCGCCGCGTTCGACCACTCTGCCATCGCTCCAA
>CACXCG010000015.1 GCA_902766125.1 uncultured Spirochaetaceae bacterium
TACCGGGAATTGCAATTCTTGCAACTAAATAGCGCGAGTTTTACGAAGTAAAACTCGGTAAGGTCGCGTAAGCGACCGACAAGGAAAGACACTCCCTGGTATAGCAATATTAGCTACAAAGTAATTACTCTTAGCAAAGAGGTACTACTTAGATGCGGTGGCAGTTTTTTACTGTCACCGTTTTTTTATGCCTTCTCCTTATACTATTAAAATTTACCGTTACTATTTGTTGTGTAGGAAAAATCTTGCATACACCATTTTTTTCTGTTATAATTTGAACATGGAAGGGCAGTTTATGCTTGACAAGACAATAACGTTCGCACCAAAATTCAAGCAAGCAAGCAAGCAAGCAAGCAAGCAAGCAAGCAAGCAAGCATAGCCCTTTCTGTGCCCGTATGTCTTTTGCGGGTTTTCAGTATTTTAAATCAACCCAAACAGTTCAATGTCTCACGAAAACAATCGCGCTTTCTGACCTGATGCGTCATTGTGTGTATTTTTTTCTGGGTATTATATTTTGGAGGAGGCCTTTATGAAAAAGGTTTTGACAGTACTTGCAATGGCCATTGCATTAAGCGGTGCAGCATTTGCACAGGAGGAAAAACAAAGTCCTGTCATTTTTTTTGACGAGACAGTACCACGCTACGAAGGCGTAGCAGCCGGCCTGTTTTTTATGAATCAGTATCCATTGGGAAGCTGGTCAGACTTTGCCTTAACAAATATTGGCGGGGGAGCAGACCTTGAATATACGCTTCCGCACTTTCTGCCGGGCGGAGTAGATCTTGGTTTCAGTGTGCACGGAGAATACAGCTGCACATTCCCTAAGGCAGATACAACACTTAAAAGCCATTCCGATATTCGTACCTATGCAGGTATGTTCCTTCGCATGCCGTTCAGCATCTGCGGACAAAATTTTGCATTCCAGCCTGAGTTAGGTTACGGTATTGATTTTAGTTTCTGTGAAGGACAGAACGGTTCTGAAGCCCACGGTTTATATGTAGACCAGATGGTGTTTATTGCTCCTGCAATCCGTTATATACCCGGTGGTAAGACGGTTGAACTTGAACTTGCTCCCTTCTGGTCATTAAGTCCGGAACAGTATTCAAATGCAATTCATGATTTTGGATTCCGCATTGGAGTTGTATGGCACTTTACAAACTTCTTTAAGGGACAGTCGCTCAGGGCAGAAGAAAAACGTCTTGCAGCCTTAAAAGCCTCTCAGGAAGAAGAAGCCCGCCGTCTTGAAGATGAACAGAAAAAACAGCAGGCAGAAATTGAACGCTTAAGAAAAGAAGCAGAAGCTGCAGATGAAGCAGAAAAAGAGCGTCTTGCAGAAGAACTTCGTAAGGCACAGGAAGCTGCAAAAGCTGCAGAAGAAGCACGTCTTGCAGCAGAAGCAGAAGTTGCACGCCTTGCAGAAGAAGAGCGCAAAGCAGAGGAAGCCCGTAAGGCAGAAGAAAGCCTCAGAGCTAAACTGCAGTCAGAACTGTCAGCTGCACTGCGCGATCAGAGCCTTCTGTTTGGCGTTAACAGAAATCAGCTTTCAGACTTTACTCCGGATGCCGACGGTAGTAACGACTCTATTGTCTTTAAGCTTTCAAGAGCATATATGAGTGAAGCACCAAAGAGCTGGAAACTGAGCGTTATTGATCCCAAAGGTAATACCTTTAAGACATTCTCTGGAGAAGGTTTCCCGCCGGAACAGATTGTATGGGATGGAAAGGGAGACGACGGTTCTGTAGTATTCAGCCGCGAAAACTATAAGGCAGTTTTGAACGTTGCCTTAAGCGACAAAGACATTGAACGCCTTAACCGCAGCCAGTTTGAAACTACCGTAGAAGGCAGTGTTAATATTGCAACCGGAATTGTAATGACACCGACCGGAAAAAATGAATGGAACATCACCATGACTTCTATTACATTTGACCCGGACAAGGCAACCTTCAACAGACTTTCAAAAGAAAAGCGCGATGAACTGTATGCAATCCTTGATGACATTGCTGCAAAGCTTTCAAAGATTCCCGGAGCAAAGATTACTATTGAAGGATATGCAAACAACGTAAGCGGAACCGAAAAAGAGGAAACAGAAGAACTTATTCCGCTCAGTCAGATTCGTGCCGAAGCAATTGCAAAGCTTCTTGTAGAAAGAGGTCTTAGCGAAAGTGCGGTAGAAGCAGTTGGAAAAGGCGGAGCAAATCCTCTTGCCAGTCGTGAAGACAAAGACAACTGGTGGAAAAACCGCCGCATTGAAATTGTAATCAAGAAATAAGGGAAGGAGGAAAAGACTATGAAAAGAAATATATCTGCGTTTTTTGTAGCCGTGTTTGCATGTACGCTTGCATTCACCGGCTGCTCTAATATGATACAGCAGTTAAAGCTGGGCTCTGAAGTAAAGCTTGGCCCAAAGATTATTGGAAGAGACGCACTCGAAATAGGAGACATTGTCTTTAATGACGGTTCTGCAATACCGTATGATCCGGACATGGAGCCGCTTACCGATGACCAGTTAGGTGCTGCCATTGCTGTTATTTTTTACGTGGGAACCGAATGCTCTAATGCTGATGAACACGGTGCACTTGCTACCCGTACACTCGGCGTAGGGCTTGTTCATGACATCCTTCAAGGTTCAGAGACTTATCCTCCAACTCGTCAGTGGTGCTATAAATATTCTGATAGAATAGCCTCTGGGTTCGATGTAGTCATTACTCCAATAGTGTGCACCAAAACGGGATCTGGATTTGTGGGAGACAAAGACGGTAGTGACAACCTGCAGCAGATGGGGCAGTTCTTCAGGTCTGAAGGGCTTACAGATGATACTGATGAGCCTGGAATGTATCCTCCCTTTGAGTTTGCAAAAAATTATGCATCTAAGGAGGGAAGCCATGTAAGCGGTTCCCGTTATGCAAACAACTGGTATCTTCCTTCGATTTGTGAACTGTATTACATCTGGAGCGCTAGGACAACCGTAAATGGTGCTATGGGTAAATGTAATGGCCAGCAGTTTGAAACCGAACGGTCCTACTGGTCTTCATCACAGGACTCTTCTAATAAAAACTGTGCATTCTATCTTCGTGATGATGGAACGACATATGGTTATCGCAAGCTGTATCAGGATGCCCCCTGGTGTTGTATCCGTGAGTTCTAACTAGTTAAAAGAGAAATCTTTTTTGGCGTATCCTCTTTTGCAGGGGATACGCTTTTTTTTTACAGAAACAAATAGTGCAAAAAATCCCAAAATGTAGTATATTCTAAACATCTTTTATGAACGATAACGTATTTGCTTTTTGTCCTGCCTGTGGCAGTAAAAACATTCAGACGCTCCGTGACGGCTTTAAGTGGCAGTGCCCTGACTGTGGCTTTGAACTGTTCAACAATGTTGCTTCTGCAGTAGGTCTTGTCATTTCCAACGCACGGCATGAAGTCCTGTTTGAAGTTCGTGCAAAAGATCCGCGCAAAGGTTTTCTTGCACTTCCCGGCGGATTCTGTGACTGTGACGAAAGTGCAGAACAGGCAGCGGTACGGGAATGCCGTGAAGAGCTGGGACTTGTTCCCCAGAATTTACGCTATCTGTGCAGCTGGCCCAACACCTATCCGTATAAGAATATGCTGTACAAAACCTGCGATTTGTTTTTTTCTGCAGCGCTTCCCCAGAATGCATCGTTTACCGTTCAGCAGAATGAAGTAAGCGAACTTAAGTGGATTTCAGTTCGCACCAAAGAAGATGTTAAAAATCTTCCGCTTGCGTTTGAATCAGCTCGTAAGACTCTGTTTGTCTGGCTGGAGGAACAATGACAACCTATACTCTGGATTTAATTGCCTGTGTTACCGGACTTTCCCTGTGGATTTTTGTGTTTGTCTTTTTTAGCATACGCATTGCTCTTTTAAAAAAACAGCATGAGGCAGAAGCAAAACTTTCGGGAAAGACAAAAGAACTTCCCAAAGTGACTGCCGGGTATGTAACCTCTGTAGTGCTGTCGCTGGTGCTGGCAGTGCTTCCGTATCTGGTGCTGTTTCAGCTGTACATAACCATTGTGCTTGAAGGCTGTGCCGTCCTTGGCCTTTTTATGCTTATGAAAGACCGCCTGCAAACCTTAACTGCAGACCCACTAGACAAAGATTAGCTTATTTGCTATAGTCTCAACGTACGGCGTCGTACCCAAGTGGTAAGGGACTGGTCTGCAAAACCACTATGCATCGGTTCGATTCCGATCGACGCCTTGAAGGTCATGCGTAACAGCGTGACCTTTTTTTTTGTGTCCGTTTCTGCTATACTGATCCAATGAAAAAGTTGTGCGCATCCTTTATTTTCTGTCTCTGTGTGCTGTGCAGCCTCTGGGCAGCCGGTGGACTTATGACGGGACAGGGACAGGTGCGTTCGGTTTCTACAAAATATTTTGACATTCTGTTTACGCAGAACACAGAACAGTCTGCCTTCTTACTTTTACAGCAAGCAGACAAAATCTATGAAGAAATCCGCCGGCTGTTTGGTGCACAGGACTATCCTGATTTCCGCATGCCGGTGGTCATTACTTCTTCTACAGATGAATACAATGCGTATTTTACTGATTACAATTACAATCACATTGTTCTGTATGATGTCATTCCTTCCGACACGTATGCGGTGTTTGAAGATTCTTTGCTTGATACCTTTCGTCATGAACTGACCCATGCAATTCTTATCAATCTTCGTAACGGTTTCTGGCACGGATTTGATATGGTCTTTGGCGACCTGTACAACTGGGGTAACTTTGTCGTAATGCCCATGCTTATAAAAGAAGGAGCTTCGGTCTATGCAGAGTCTTCTGGCGGGTACGGAAGATTAAATGACGGTTTTTATTTACACACTGCGCGTCAGGCAAAAGTGCAGGGCTCGTTTCCGCGTGCAGGCGATGTTACCGGTGCGCGTGACAGCTATCCCTGGGGCTCTTTGTCGTATGCGTTTGGCGGACCGTTTACCCAGTGGCTCATAGAAACGTATGGAATGGAAAAGTACACTGCGTTTTGGGATAAAGCCGTTAACATGAAGTCGCTTGTGTTTGCTCAGGCTTTTAAAAGTGCTTATGGTATCCGCTTAACTGACGCCTGGAATCAGTTTTACCAGTTGCTTGCAGTTCCTGAAGTAGAAAAAGATCCGTTACAGAATAATGCAGTCACTGTGTTTGAAAGTGCAGGCCGTAACGGTTTAGCGTATACTTCACTGTGTGTTAGCGATACCGGTATTGCGTATCTGGATAAGGCAGACGGTTCAGTGTGGTTTTCAAAACGTAACGAAGACAATTCATTTTCTGATGCACAAAAACTGTTTTCAAAAGCGGGTGCAAAAAAAATTACGCTTTCAAAAGACGGACAGTATATTGCCGTATGCTACACCGTTTCCTCTGGCGCACGAAGCCTTTCGTATGCAGGTGTCTATTCTGTTGCAAAAGATTCCTGGACGCAGCTTCCTGCAGAAAGTGTGACGGACATAGGTTTTGCACGCATGAACAGTAAGACGGTTTTGTGCTGTCTGAATGCGGAAGGCCCTGAACAAAGCCTTTCTGTTTTTTCGCTTACTGTCGCAGCTTTGGGAAAAGTAAAGCTGGAATCAGTTTTGCAAAAACAAATTGAAAGAGGTACCTTACTGTACAGTCCCTGTGACTGCGGAGACAATTCCGTTGCGTTCTGGAAAAGAGAAAACGGACAGTGGTCGTTTGTCGTTTTTTCGCTTACCGGCGAAACTTTTTGTGAGGCTCAGCTTTTTGACAGTTCTGTTTCGGTGCGTGACCTTGCACTTGTTGCAGAAAATGCAGACGGGGTAACGCTCAGTTTTTCCTGGTGTGCAAAAAATACTTTTCCGCGCATGGCAACGGTTAGCATTACAGAAGGCTCTGTCACTTATAGCGTAATGAACAGCGATCTTTCAGGCGGTGTGCTCTCTCCGGTCAGCACGGGTAACGGACAGTTTGTCTATGCTGCCGATTTTGTAACGCATACATTGCTGTACACCCTCAATGCAGACTTGTGCACGTTTGACACAGTTCGTAAGAATTTAATTTCTGCTGATTTTTTCTGTGCAGACAAAACGTCTGTTGTCGTAGAATCCGATGTGTGGCTTCATCCGTATTATTCCCGCGGAACTCTGATTCCGTTCTGCAACATGGAAAGCTATGGACGCATGGGTTCAGTTTCGTCACGCATTCTGTTTCCCGGTCTTACCTGGATGACGAACACTCCCTGGGATTCAGATTTGTTCAGCGTAAGTTTTGGTGTTAGTCCCGGTAACGGTTTTTTAAGTCCGCTTCAGTCCAACGATTTTGAAGCAGCGGCACAGATCCGCTTTGCAAGCAGTGAAAGTCCCTCTTCCTTAAACTACGATGCCCGTGCGCAGGTGTTTTTTAATCTTGAAGGATTTACGCAGGCAAGTGCAGCCCTTACGCTTAAGACGTACATTCCGTTTGCAGATACCATGTCTCTGTTTTTCCAGAATGAATCGCTTTTTGTTGTTACGAAAGAACGGCTTTCTGTTGACAATACGTTTATGTCACAGCTCGGCTCTATACATCAGATGGGACGGGGACGCTATGCTCAGGGCGGGTTTGCCCTTCAGTTAGTTTCTACTATATATTATGAACACTCGCTTACGGACGCCTTGGCACTTCCCCTGCAGACTTCGGTGTATCCTGCACTGATTGTCCGCCTTCCGTATCTTATTCCTGTTTCCTGTGCTTACGATTTTACATACAACCTTCCGTTCCGTGCTCAACTTATGCTGTATCCCACAGAATCTATGCCGATGGACTTACAGCTGGATACGGTGCTGTTTTCGTGGGACATTCAGAAAGGATTCATTGCATTTCCGCTGTACTTAAACTGCGTTACCGTTTCGTGTGGCTACGAATGTCTTTTTGAATTAATCCGTGGAAGACAGGTGTTCTGGGATGTTGCAAATACAGATGTTCTGCTTGACTTTGCCATTAACACAGGCGCGGCTGCAAATCAGGCGGCGGTTTTAAAGGCGGGTGTTTCACTCAAATACTATCCGCGGAAGACGAGCGGAAATCCCTTTGCTGTGTCATTTGTGACATCTTTTATTTTTTGACAATTTCAGATAGAATAGGGCATAGTATGAATACAGAAAGACAAAAGTTTAATTTTATATGCATAGGATCAGGTCCTGCCGGTTTGGCTGCAGCGCAGTATGCTTCCCGTGCAAACATACAGACCCTGCTTATAGATCAGAGTATGCCCGGCGGTCAGGTTATAAACATTTCTGAACTTGAAAATTATCCCGGTGTGTTTCCCGCAGTAAAAGGTTTTTCTTTTATTGAAAACATGAAGCAGCAGGCACTTTCGTTTGGTGCAACAATCATACAGGCAATTGTTTCTTCGGTAGACAAAAAAGACGGACTGTTTATTGTTACGACAAATACCGGCGTGTTTGAAGCAGAGACACTTCTGCTTGCAACCGGTGCTGAACACCGTAAGCTGGGTATTCCCGGGGAAACAGAATTTTCGGGAAGAGGGGTCTCTTACTGTGCAACCTGTGACGGTCCGTTCTTTAAGAATAAAAATATCTTTGTTGTTGGCGGCGGAGATTCAGCCTGTGACGAAGCAACGTATCTTGCAACCCTTACCGATCACGTTACGCTCGTTCACCGTAAGAGTCAGTTCCGTGCACAGAAAGCAGTTGCAGACAGAGTGCTTTCAAATCCGCACATTACGGTTCTGTTTAATTCTACGGTCGAACAGATTAAGGGTGACGCAAAAGTTTCTTCTGTCGTCATAAAGAATGTTACTGATTCTTCGGTACAGGAACTTCCGGCCGATGCAGTATTTATTTTTGTGGGTATGATTCCGCGTACTGAACTGCTTACTACCATAAAAGTTGATGCAGAAGGATATATCGTTACGAACGAAAATATGGAAACCGTTGTTCCGGGACTGTATGCTGCAGGAGACGTGCGTTCAAAAAGTTTCCGTCAGATTGTAACCGCCTGTTCAGACGGTGCCATTGCTGCTCATCAGGCAGAAAAATTCATCCGCGAAAAAGCAGGAGAGGTATACCGCTGATGTCACGCACAAAACGTTTTGTTTCCATACTGTCAGTTTTTTTACTTATGGCAGTTGCCGTTGTTTCTTCGGGAGCACAGACAATCAATGTTCTTCCTGAGAAAAAAGAAAATACACAGACCTTACCCGACGATATAGATTTCTGGAGTAACTATCCCCACGAAATCCTTGCTAAAGCCCTGGTTGACCGCATGACCGACGAAGAACTTCTGTCGCAGATTCTTATGTTCGGATGGGCAGGTGCTGAACCCAGTGCACTTTTAAATGCATGGGTAAGCGACCGCGGTCTGGGGAGCGTCAAAGTGTTCGGCTGGAATACCGATGACATTTATCAGGTTGCGCGTTCGGTAAAATCATTACAAGAGAGGGCAGCATCCCGACGTTTTAAGATTCCGCTTTTTGTTGCAACTGATCAGGAAGGCGGCTGGATTCGTCACGTTAAAGGGGACACCACCGATACTCCCGGTAACATGGCAATTGGTGCTTCGGGTTATCCCATTGATGCATATTACTCAGGCTATTACATTAACCGCGAAATAAAAGCGCTGGGCATAAACATGAACTTTGCACCAACCGTTGACATTTACACAAATCTTGATTCTTCGGTAATTGGTCCGCGTTCGTTTGGTTCTGATCCGCAGAAAGTCGGAATTTTAGGCGAAGCGTTTGCAAAAGGTTCAATGGACGCAGGTGTTATTCCTACGGCAAAGCATTTCCCCGGTCACGGAGACACCGATGTTGACAGTCACGGACGGCTTCCTCATATCGATATCGATTACGAAACACTCATGAACCGTGAACTGGTTCCTTTTAAATATCTTATTGATGCCGGCATTCCTGCAATCATGAGCGGTCACCTTGAGTTCCCTCAGATTCAGGATAAGGGGATTCCTTCTTCACTGTCAAAGAAATTTCTTACTGATATTCTGCGCAATCAGCTTGGCTACGAAGGCCTTATCATTACTGATGATATGATGATGAACGGTGCAACATTGCATACCGGTTCGCTGTACGGTGCGGTGCAGATGGCAATAGAAGCGGGTAATGATATTATTCTTTCTTCTACAACCGCGGGACTTAACGAAGCACTGTGGACACGGAATCTTGCACTTATGAAATCAGAAGGTTCTTTCCATGAGCGCGTAAAGGATGCAGCCTACCGTGTCATTAAAGCTAAGCTTGAATATTTTAAAAGCGGTAATGCAGCCCCGCTGTACCCTGATGCAGATACAATCGATCAGTATATTCCCGACAGAGAAGGGCAGCAGTTTTTCTTTGAAGAAGCCTGTCGTGCAGTTACGGTGTATAAAGCAGGTGACTTCCCGTATCATCCGAAAGAGAATGAGCGCATTTTAATTGCAGGTCCGTTCCTTTCTTTGTTCAGCGAAGGACGCAAACGTTATCCTCAGGCACGAACTTTCCACTTCAGTTATGAACTTGCCTCTGACCAGAGCAATTACGATGAATGGAATGCTGCAAGCTTAGTAAGTGTTGCAAGCGGTTACGATACCATCATCATCAATGTGTTTAACGAACATACTGCCAGTATTGCGCGACGCTTGCGCTACATGGGCAAAAAAGTTATAATACTTTCCATTATGTCGCCGGTACCGGTGCTTGACTTTGACTGGGCAGATACCATTCTGTGCGGTTACAGCTATTCTGATTTTTCGTTCCAGGCACTCTTTGCTGCTTTGAACGGAGAAATAGAATGTGAAGGCACGATTCCGCTTGATCAGATTTAACACATGTCATTCTACGATTCTTTTGATGTCGCCGTTGTCGGTGCAGGTCACGCAGGTATAGAAGCAGCGCTTGCCTGTGCACGCATGGGACTAAAGACAGTTCTGGTTACTCAGTGTATTGATGCAATAGGACGTATGTCGTGCAATCCTTCTATAGGTGGAATTGCAAAGGGAAACATTGTCCGCGAAATAGATGCGCTTGGCGGTCAGATGGGAAAACTGATTGACCGTTCCATGATTCAGTTCCGCCTGCTGAACAAAAGCAGGGGACCGGCAGTCCAGGCACCTCGCTCTCAGGCAGATAAACTTTTGTATGCTCAGCTTGCACGAAAGACGCTTGAAACAACAGAAAAC
The DNA here is from genome assembly GCA_902766125.1 of uncultured Spirochaetaceae bacterium. Taxonomy (GTDB): domain Bacteria; phylum Spirochaetota; class Spirochaetia; order Treponematales; family Treponemataceae; genus Treponema_D. The sequence goes on from CACXCG010000015.1 coordinate 10,146, forward strand.
TTAAGCACACTCATGGATACGGTTACCGCAGTGTACACGGCTGCAAGTTCAACTCCGTTACCGCCACAGTCCGACACCAGTGCTGCAGAAGGAACTATTCCCGGCGAAAAACGCATGCAGGATGCAGACTTAACCGAACAGGCAAAAAGCGGCATGCGTCAGAAAGTGATTGGCATTGCAACAGAACGCGGCAGAGTCATCTGTGTCCGTTCTGTCGTACTTACTACGGGAACTTTTTTAGGCGGAAGAATTTTCATTGGTGAATTTGATGCTCCCTGTGGTCGTCTGGGTGAAGGCGGAGCCTTTGGTCTTACACAAAGTCTGAACAGACTTGGCTTTACGACCGGCAGACTTAAAACCGGAACCCCTCCGCGAATTCTCCGGCACACCGTTGATTTTTCAAAACTGGAAGAACAGCCGGGCGACGAAGAAGTTATACCGTTCAGCTTTGAAGATGAAACCGTTGAGCGGCCCATGGTAAACTGTCATCTGGTTTACACGAATGAAGAAACCCACCGCATCATCCGCGAAAACATTGGAAGGTCTCCATTGTATTCCGGTAAGATTCATGGTGTAGGACCACGCTATTGTCCTTCCATTGAAGATAAAGTCATGCGCTTTGCAGAACGTGACCGCCATCAGCTTTTTGTTGAACCCGAAGGTCTTGAAACTGATGAAATTTATTTGAACGGTCTTTCATCGTCACTTCCCGAAGAAGTACAGGATGCTTTCCTTCGCACTATGAACGGATTTGAGCACTGTACCGTAAGCCGTCCCGGTTACGCAGTTGAATACGATTATGTTGAGCCTACTCAGCTGTTTGCATCGCTTGAAACAAAACGGGTTGCAGGTCTTTTTAATGCAGGACAGATAAACGGTACCAGCGGTTACGAAGAAGCAGCAGGGCAAGGGCTTGTTGCAGGCATTAACGCAGGTCTGTATGCAAAAGCACATAAAACACTGTGCGGACCGCTTGCGACACCCAACGCAGAAACAAAAGACAATGATTCGCTTTTAAGCTATCTGGAACAGAATACTCCGCATGCACTTCATGACATTCCGCAGTATGAACCCTTAGTGCTGGGCCGTGACGAAGCATACATTGGTGTTCTTATTGATGACCTGGTTACACTGGGAACAAAAGAACCGTACCGCATGTTTACCGCCCGTGCAGAATACCGCCTGAAGTTACGGCATGACACGGCAGACAGACGCTTACGGGAAAAAGCATACAGTGCAGGTTTGTGTACCCGCGAACAGCTGGATGCAACGCTTGCAAAATATGCTCATGTGAATGAAGCCGTAGAGTATCTTACGCAGCACCCGGATGCAGAAAATCCCGGACAGTTTACTTCTGTTGAATGGTCCATTGCCTGTGAGGATTTTAAGTACCGCTATTACATTCAAAAGCAGGATGCACGGGTTGCAAAGCTGCACCGTATGGAGAATGCACGCATTCCTGAACAGTTTGACTATTCTAAAATTGTAGCATTGAGTGCTGAAAGCCGCGGTAAACTAGAAGCAGTTCGTCCGCGTACCTTAGGACAGGCTTCCCGCATAAGCGGCATCCGTAACAGTGACATTATGTTATTGATGGTGTATCTGAAAGAAAAATAAGCTCTGCCCGCAACTGCTGCAGTGCAACAGGTACGGACAAAGCATAGGGATTTGTTTTTTACTTAGCCAGTGATTTTTCCAGCTGATCAACTAACGATGCAAAGGTGTCCAGTGCATCCTGTACCGGCTGTGTGCTTTCCATATCAACACCTGCAACCTTAAGGCTTTCAATCGGGTAGCGTGAACCGCCTGATTTAAGAAACTTAAAGTAGTCATCGCGTTCAGAAGCGCCGCCTTGGGTAACGCGTTTTGCAAGCGCAAGTGATGCAGAAATACCGGTTGAATACTTGTACACATAGAATGCATTGTAGAAGTGAGGAATGCGTAAGCCTTCCATATCACTTTCTTTTTCAAAGTGCATTTCCGGTCCAAAGTACTGTTCCAGAAGTGAACGGTAGGTTGCACGCAGCACTTCGGTGGTAAGCGGCTGTCCCTGTTCTACCATTTCGTGTGCCTTAAGTTCAAACTCTGCAAACATAGTCTGGCGGTGTAAGGTTGCAAGAATGTCGTTTGTGCGCATGGTAAGCAGATAGTTTTTCATGTCTTCGCTTTCGGCATTCTTGAGCATGTATTCAAAGACAAGTTCTTCGTTGAAGGTAGAAGCAACTTCTGCTTCAAAGATGGTGTAGTCGTAGCACATAAACGGATTGTTGTGAACGCTGTACCATGAGTGCATGGAGTGTCCGCCTTCATGAGCCATTGTGTATACATCGCGGATGGAATCATCCTTATAGTTTAAGAGAATGTACGGATATCCTCTGTAGGCTCCCGAAGAAAATGCGCCGCTTCGTTTTCCCTTGTTTTCAAAACGGTCTGCCCAGCCGCCCAGTAAACCGCCGCACAAAGTGTCAGTGTATTCTTTTCCCAGCGGGGTAAGTGCCTGTCTGATTATTTCAACTGATTCTTCGTAAGATGTAGTTTTCTTTACGGAATCCACCAGCGGTGCGTGTACGTCGTAGTGGCGCAGTTCGCTTACACCCAGTACTTTTTTGCGCAGTGAATAGTAGCGGTGCAGGGTACCAAGGTTTTTGTGAACGGTATCAATCAGATTATGATACACGCTTACGGGAACTTTATCGCCATACAGTGCTGATTCCAGTGCAGAGTTATAGCCTCTTGCGCGTGCAATAAAAATATCCTGATTTACTGAACCGGCATACAGTGCAGCAAGCGTGTTAGCATGTTTGTCAAACACACCGTAGAACTGCTTGTACGAAGCTTCACGGACTGAGCGGTCTTTGTTTTCCTGGAAGGTGCTCCAGGTGCTGTGGGTAAGCGGCTTCTGTTCTTTTCCGTCACTTACGGTTCCAAAGTCCATGTCTACGTCGGTCAGCAAAGAAAATGCCTTGTCTGCCGTCTGTCCTGCTTCTGCTTGAAGTGCTAAAATGCGTTCTTCTTTTTCTGAAAGCACATGCGGTTTTGCGTGCAGGATTTTCTGAATGTAAATGCGGTAGTCTGCAAAGCGTTCTTCTTTAATCCATGCGTTAATGTTTGAATCGGGAATGGCAAGCAGTTCGGGAGTGTAAAAGCTCAGCTGTGCCTGAGACTGTGTATATGCCATCATGGCACGGTTTTCTTTTTCCTGAGCAGAACTATCACCCTGATCAGCACAGGAAAGCAGGCTTGCGTAGTGGAATACGTTTTCCAGAACCTTGCTCAATTCTTCATCCGCCTTAAGGGCTGCAAGAAGGGTATCTGCACCAGAGGCAAGTTTTCCCTTAAAAGCAACGACTTTTTCTGTCAGCTCGGGAATACGCTTCAGGTCTTTTTCCCATTCAGCGTCATTTGCATAGATTTTTGTTAAGTCCCATTTGTATTGCGCAGGAACATCTTTGCGCGCAGGAATTTCTTTTTGTGTACTCATAGTTTAGGAGTGTACCATATTGTGTGCATGTTTACAACAAGCGCCCTTTACGCTATACTGTACGCATGAAAACGTTCAGGCTTTTTTTTATTGCGGCGCTGGTGTGCGTCCTTTCGTCATGCTCTGGTATAATCGGTTATAGTGTTGTTTTATGGAACATTCAGAGCGAAGATGTTCAGATTGCAGACGGAACAATTGTGCCCGTATACGTTAAGTCAAACATCAATCAGGAATATATCATCGGAATCCCCGACTCAAAGGAAAAAATCGAAGTTCCCCTGTGGATGCTGAGCGTGCCGGATTCTAAAAAGAATGCCCTTAAACTTGCAGCAAGTTATGCTGAGTACGAACATCAGTATGCAAAATGCGTTTTTGACGGACTTCCTGTTCGTGCTGATAAAGTAAATACTTCTAAGCAGGTATACCGCCTGCGTAAAGACGAAATTGTGCGTGCTCTGTACGAAGGCGAGGGACAGTCGGTTAACACCGGTTCTCAGAGTCTTGAGGGTGTATGGCTGCGTGTTCTTACCAGCGACGGAACTGCCGGCTGGTGTTTCAGCTACAATCTGCGCCTGTTTACCATGAATGCAGACGGTACGGTTGGCGAAGGAGCAGAAGAGGCAGATGTTCAGGAAATAGACCAGACACTCAACGCAATGCTTGCAGAAAAATGGTACCCTGAATACTTTGGTACTATGATTTCAAAGGGTAACATTGATCTTGATACGCTCAATGCTTCATACGGATTTGATACCGGAAAAGATACGGGAACGGTAACGCTCAAACTGTCAGACATCGATGTTTCGTATCCGTATGCCGGTGCAGAAAAAGTTGCAGAAAATATCTACAAGTTTACGGACATGCCCATTCAGGTTACGGTTCGTTCAGAATCTGTCATTGTCGTTCAGCATACTGATTCACGCGGTATGCCTACTTCGTATGTCTTTACTACTCTGGAAGATGATGTTCCTCAGATTATTGCAGAAGAAAAACAGAGACGCGATGCAGAATTTAATTCACTGGTTAAACTGGGACCGGATTTCCGTTCATCAAGTTACGGAAGCCTTTCATTTGCTTCTGGATATTCCTTTACCTGGTCTGATTACAAACTGCTTGTTCCTGCAATTATTTCTCGCAATGCAAACGGTCAGGGAACCATTCAGATTAAATACTTCCTGCCTTCTTCCCTCAAGAGTGAGTGGGACGGTGTGCTTACGTTTAAGTTTGAAGGAATGAAAAACGAAGTGAACTTCCTGTATAAAAAAGAAGCTGACGGTCTTCGTCTGTGCAGTGCAAATGTTTCTGTTAACACAGATCTTTCTTCTACAGACAAAATGCTTGTTTCAAAAAGTTCTAACGCAATCGTTATGTACTTCAGGCGGTAGACATGGCATTTGTTCAGTTTTCAAAGGTATCGCTTGCGTTTGGAGACCGTGACATTCTGCGCGATGTGTCGCTTAACTTACAGGCGGGAACAAAAGCAGCGCTTACCGGTGCCAATGGTGCGGGTAAGTCTACACTCATCAAAATCTTAGCAGGCATAACAGAACCTGACAGCGGTAACCGTGTTGCAGAAAAAGGTGCGCGGGTTGCCTATCTTCCTCAGAGCGGGTTAGTGCATCACGGCTGTTCTTTACGCGAAGAAGCAGATAAAGCCTTTGCGTGGGGATACGGGATTCAGGCGGAATGTGACCGTCTTGGTGCAGAAATGGAAACACTGCATACAAACGGTGATGCTGCAGGAGCAGAACGACTTGCACACACACAGTCAGAACTGCTTTCTAAACTGGAAAGTTCAGGGTGGTACAACAGAAAGTCTGCCGCAGAACAGGTGCTGGTAGGCTTAGGATTTTCTAAAACTGATTTTGACAAGCAGACTGATTTTTTTTCCGGCGGATGGCAGATGCGTATTGCACTTGCAAAAGCGCTTATGGCTTCTCCCGACATTCTGCTTCTTGATGAACCTACTAACTATCTGGATCTTGAAGCGCGTAACTGGCTTGAAAAATTTTTATCTGATTATTCCGGCGGATTTTTACTGGTAAGCCATGACCGCTACTTTCTTGACCACACTATTAACGAAGTATACGAACTGTTTTGCGGAACCTTAAAGCGTTACCCTGGTAACTTTTCTCATTACGAAAAAGTGCGTGCAACAGAGCTTGAAACGCTTATGGCTGAGTACGAAAAACAGCAGCAGGAAATTGCACATCTTGAAGAGTTTATAAACCGCTTTGGATACAAGGCTACAAAAGCAGCTCAGGCACAGGAACGGCAGAAGATGCTGGACAAACTGCTTGCAAATAAAATTGAAATTCCCGAAAGCCTTAAGAAAATACATTTTTCTTTTCCGGCTGCTCCTCATTCCGGACAGCTGGTACTTACGCTTGAAAAAATCTGCAAGTCGTACGGCGGACCGAATGTAATCAATAACCTTGACTTAGTGCTTGAAAAAAATGAGCGGTTAGTTGTCGCAGGACGAAACGGTGCCGGTAAGTCTACGCTGCTTCGTATTGTTGCCGGTCAAGATACTGATTTTTCCGGAACAGTTAAGATGGGTGCCGGTGTTTCCGTCGGATACTTTTCTCAGGATTCTGCAGAAAAAATCTGCGGTAACGAGTCGGTACTGGAATACATGGAAGCGCGCTGTCCGTTAGATTTAATTCCCAAGATGCGGGATATGCTGGGTTCTTTTTTGTTCCGTGGTGATGATGTATTTAAATCGATTTCTGTTCTTTCCGGTGGAGAAAAAAGCCGTATAGCACTGCTGGAACTTTTGCTGCGTCCGGTAAATCTTTTAGTACTCGATGAACCTACCAACCATCTGGATATGCATTCAAAGGATGTTCTGCTGGATGCACTTAAAGACTTTGGCGGAACAGTTATCTTTGTAAGCCATGACCGCGGATTTATTGAAGACCTTGCAACCCGGGTTCTGGAACTTTCGTGCGACGGTGAACATGACGGTGTATGGCGTGCCTTTCCCGGTGACTATGTGTATTATCAGAAGCGTCTTGAAGATGAAGCAAACGGAATTGTTGAAGTTCCCGCTGCGGTTAAACAGGCAAAAACGGTCACAGAAGACAATGCCGGTTCTGCAACCAAACAGTCGTGGGAAGCTCAGAAAAAACTGCAGTCTGAACGCCGTAAGATTGAACGTGAAGTAGAACGCCTGGAAAAAGAAATTTCCCTTGCCGAAGAAAAACTCTCACAGCTTTCTGCTCAGCTTTCAGATCCTGCCGTGTATTCTGACGGTGCAAAAAGCCGTGAGGTGCAAAAGCAGATAGAAGAAGTAAATGCACACATAGAAGACCTTACCCAGAAGTGGGAAGAAGCTGCAGGTCAGCTGGAGTAATGCAAGTTTAGGAGAGATACATAAAAAATTATTTAGTTTAGCAGTAGTATTTGTAAGTCTTTTCCTTGCGTTAACCTCCTGTCAATTGAATGTTAACAATGTCAGCGGAAGAAGTTCCCGGCAGGAAGTAAGCGGAAAAATCGGCAGGTATGAAGCTCCGTATGAAGTTGGCGACATTGTGTTTAACGACGGCAGTGCAATGCCGTACTCTGCAAACCTTACCCTTACCGAAGACCAGACGAATGCAGCTATTGCAGTGATTTTTTATGTCGGAACAGAATGCAATAACGACGGAGATACCGTGCCTCGGACTTTGGGAGTAGGGCTTGTCCATGAACAAGATGGTCTTGCCTGGTGTACCAGTGATGCTGATGCGTATGAAAAAAACATTACCACAATACAGTGCACTGCGAGCGGTAATGTGGGATCATATATCTTTACAGGAGTCAAGGACGGCCGTGATAACTTTACTGCTCTTTCTGTTTTTCCCGGTATAAGTGACACAGAAAATGCAGCAAAATATCCTGCATGGTACTTTGCAAAAAATTACGCAGGTCAACAGGGAAGCCATGTAAGTGGTACTGTCTACGCAGACGGATGGTATTTACCTACACGTACCGAACTGTATTGCATTTGGAAAGAGTTGACACTCGTAGATGCCGCAAGTGATTTATGTGGTGGTTCACAGTTTGGTACATCATCTTACTGGTCGTCTTCCCAGTACGCGTCTGAAGATACCTATGCATGGAGATTTAATTTTTACCTTGGGGATAGGATCAGTCTTGGACTAAAGACCAACGATAATGATTTCGTCTGTGCAATTCGTCAGTTTAACTAAAAATTATAAATAATTATTTTTCGGAGGAACAAATGAAAAAATTACTTAGTTTAGCAGCGGTGCTTTTTGCGTTTACTCTTGTGCTGACCGCCTGCGGTAACCCCAACGGGTCAGGTGGAAATGGTAGCGGAAACGGCAATGGTGAAGCAACCTCAAGGTATCAGGTTGGTGACATTGTGTTAAATGACGGAACATACCTTAGAGGCGTTGAATCTGTAAGTTCTGCGGATATAGCAAAAGCTATAGCAGTAATTTACAAAGTAAGCGGTTCTGCAGCTTACGGAGTAGGTTTGGTTCATAGCACAGCAGGACTTCAATGGTGCACGGCTTCTGCTGCAGCATTTAATACAAACATTACAACAATACAGTGCCCTCCAAATGAATCTGAGGGGAATCTCACGTTTAATGAAAACTGCGACACAGAAGGAAGCGATAACCTTGAGCAGATTGCGGCTTTTTTAGGTACTAGCAATGACACAGAAACCGCAGAAAATTACCCGGCCTTCTATTTTGCAAAAAATTACGCAAGTCAAAGCGGAAGCCATGTAAGCGGGACAGCCTATGCAAGCGGCTGGTACTTACCGACTCTGTCAGAACTGTATGACATCTGGAAAGTAAAGGCAACTGTTGAAGCTGCAAGCAATTTATGTGGCGGTTCGACATTTGATTCCTGGTACTGGTCTTCGTCACAGTGCGATTCGGGCGATAATATGGCATATCTTATTTTGAGCGGTGGGTCATGGAACGGTTTCGCCAAGCATAATTCCAGTCTCTGCGTCTGTGCAATCCGCGAATTTAACTAGCTTAGCATAGCATAGCGTAATTACGGTGTCCCCTTGGGTAAGGGGGCACTTTTTTTATATTCAAAAATATCTTGCAAATTTTTAGGGAAGGGTGTATTATTGATAGTGACACTATCACCTATTTTAAGATTTTGGAGGAAGCCATGAAGGTACTGGTAATCGGTGGAGCAGGGTATATTGGAAGCCACGTTGTTAAAGAATTAATGCAGAAAGGACACACAGTTACCGTTTTTGACAACCTGTCAAGCGGACTGGTGCAGAACCTTTTCCCTCAGAATGAATTTATTGCAGGAAGCATTTTACATGAGGATGAATTGAATGCTGCCTTTGCAAAGGGTTTTGACGCATTCGTAGACCTTGCAGCTTTCAAAGCAGCGGGCGAATCCATGATCAAACCGGAAAAGTATTCTACCAACAACATAAGCGGAACAATGAACATTCTTAATGCCGCAGTAGCAAACGGTTGTTTGAACATGGTCTTTTCTTCAAGTGCTGCTGTTTTTGGTGAACCTCAGTATCTTCCCATTGACGAAAATCATCCTAAGAATCCAGAAAACTATTACGGCTTTACAAAACTCAAAATTGAAGAGTTTATGGCTTGGTACGAAAAACTTAAGGGCCTGCATTTTGCATCACTGCGCTATTTTAATGCTGCAGGTTATGATCCCGAAAGTGTATTGTACGGACTGGAACGCAACCCTGCAAACCTTCTTCCGGTTATGATGGAAGTTGCCTGCGGAAAGCGCGAAAAAATCAGCATCTTTGGAAACGACTACAGCACCCGCGACGGAACCTGTATCCGTGACTACATTCATGTAAGCGATTTAGCAAGTGCTCATGTTCTTGCTTTGGAATACATTGTTTCTAAAAAAGAAAGCCTTACCCTTAACCTGGGAACTGGAAACGGCATTACGGTTACCGAAATGCTTGAAGCAACGCGCCGCATAACTGGCAAAGAAATTAAAGCAGAATATGTTGGTCGCCGTGCAGGAGACCCAGCTCAGCTTACCGCAACCAGCGCTCTTGCAAAGAAAGTGCTTGGCTGGGAACCAAAGTATTCTGACGTTGACACGCTCATCGGTTCAACCTGGAATGCATATCGAAAGTACTATGGTCTTTAATTGATATCAGTTTAACCGACCATCTTAAAAAAGAAAGGCTGCCACGCTAAGTGACAGCTTTTTTTTTACGTACTGTTACGTAAGAAATGTTATTCTATAGTGCGGCAGATGCGGAAGCCTCTGTCTGCAAAGCGGCCTGCTGCACCCGAACCGCTAAAGTGCTGGTCTGTACAGCTGTCATCTTTGTAATCGTAAGAACCGCCACGGAACACTCTGCTTCCTGCTTCGCTTGAATAAACGACAGGACCTGTACTGGGGGTAGACTTGGTAATGTTGTATGAATAGTAGTCCCAGCACCATTCCCATACATTTCCGCTCATGTCATACAAACCAAGTTTGTTTGCTTTCTTTGCCTTGACCGGATGAGCGCTCTTTCCGCTGTTCTGGCTGCACCAGCATACATCGTTGTAAAAGATGGAACCTGCATAGGTTTCGGTTGTAGGACCTGTGTCTCCGCCTGAAATGGCAGACATAATGCCAAGTACTGTTCCTCCGGCAGTTTTTCCGCCGCGTGCACAGTATTCCCATTCTGCGTTGGTAAGAAGACGGTAACCGTCAGCCTTGATGTTGAATTCCATTTTGTTCCATGCGTCATTGCTTTTGTCGGGTCCCTTGTACTTTCCGTTTGCGTCAATCTGGATTCCCGGCCAGTTTTTGGGATCTGTTTCTGCGGAAATTGAATAGCACGGTGTAAATCCTTCTGCCATGCTGCGAAGGTTACAGTACACGACTGCATCGTACCAGTTTACATTGCTTACCGGATAGTCTGTGTTTGATGTCTGGCTTGTAGTTCCGTACACTGCATATTCACTACGGGTAACTTCGTGATCGCTTACATACATGGTGGGAATAGTAATCTTACGTCCGTCCCTGAATACGTTGGTATCATAGTCACTGAGTGCACCGCTCACGGTTGTTCCCTTTATGGTAACAAATCCATCTGGCGCTGCAGGAAGATTTGCTGCGTTACCAGTTGTTTCACAGCCTGCGAACAAAACCAGTGCTATTGCAGCACACATTCCGATTGCAAATTTCTTCATCCATATCTCCTTGCCAGTTTTAGTTCTTAGCGGAACCTGTTGAATTAATTATAAAAGTATTTACAGTGCAAACTGATATCCTACTCCAATCTGCAGTCCGCCAAAATGACAGATGTCATAAGTGGCACCATCTTTGATAGCATACAAATCGTTAAAGGTAGGATGGTAGCGTACATCAAGCACAACATCACCAGGACCAAGGCTTAGTGCAACATTTGCGCCTGCAACAATTCCCCATATAATTGGATCTTTTGTCTTATACTCAGAGGTGGTTGTTCCGCTGCCACTTGTAGAGGTAAGGATCAAGTCTCCCAGTACAAACATAATTGCGCCGCCTGCATACGGAGAGACGGTTATAAAACTTGACAGGTGAATGTCGTACACCAGCATAAGCGGTATGGTAATTGAATTGCAGCTGTAGTTTGCTTTGTTGGTATTAAGGGCTGTATATGCCAGCCAGTCAATGCTGTTGTGTATGTAAACTACTTCCGCCTGTACTCCAAAGTCTCCAATGAAATTCCATTTTGCAAATGCAGCTCCACCCCAGTCAATGGTTGTCTGACTGTCAATGCCAACACCAGGAATTCTGAAGGCAGCATCATCTTCAAGATAGGTTCCTACTCCAATCTGCATGATTCCACGTGCACCAACGGTAAAGTTCTGTGCATACAGCGAAACACTTGCCGCAAAAAGTAAAAGAATTGTAGTTAGCGTCAATTTCTTCATCCATATCTCCTTGCCAGTTTTAGTTCTTAGCGGAACATATAATAATTATAACCTATATATATATATAGCAAATTTTTTCTTTTTGGAGATTTTCTAACTCGTATTTTGTGTTAGTTTTTTGCAAGTTACTTTCTTCTCATTTTGTGTCGCTTTTTGATTCGCCGGTGCCATATATGTTATAGGAGTGTATAATGATGAACGAACAAAACCTTACGCCAGAACAAAAGTGGGAACAAGCAACACTTGCAAACAACTTTATCTTTTACAAAGTAATGCGCCATCATCCGGATGCATGCAAATATCTTTTGGAAATGTTGCTTAACATCCAGATTGAACAAATGGAAATGGTAAGCGAAGAAACCATAGACTTAGACCACGATTCAAAAGGA
>CACXCG010000016.1 GCA_902766125.1 uncultured Spirochaetaceae bacterium
GCAATTGATTCATTTGAACCAAGCATACGGAACTCAAACTTATTGCCGGTGAAAGCAAATGGTGATGTACGGTTACGGTCGGTAGTATCCTTGTTGAAGTCAGGCAAAACAGTAACACCGATCTGCATCTTTTCTTTTTCGTGCTTTCCGTATGGCACTCCCTTTTCGATGCTGTCGAGAATTGCAGAAAGTTCATCTCCCAGGAAGATTGAAATGATAGCTGGCGGTGCTTCATTTGCTCCCAGACGATGATCGTTACCTGCAGAAGCAACAGAAATACGCAGCAGATCCTGATACTCATCAACAGCCTTGATGATTGCACACAGGAACAGCAGGAACTGAGCATTGCTTTCTGGTGTTGCACCGGGATCAAGCAGGTTCTTTCCTGTGTTTGTGCTGATTGACCAGTTGTTGTGCTTACCGCTTCCGTTTACGCCGGCGAATGGTTTTTCATGCAGCAGACAAACCATACCGTGCTTAGATGCAACCTTTCTCATCAGCTCCATTGTCAGCTGGTTGTGATCGCAGGCAATGTTTGTAGTACTGAAGATAGGAGCAAGCTCGTGCTGAGCAGGAGCAACTTCGTTATGTTCAGTCTTTGCAAGAATTCCTAACTTCCACAGTTCGCGGTTTAAGTCCTTCATGAATTCCTGAACACGCGGTTTTATCATTCCAAAGTAATGATCTTCAAGTTCCTGTCCCTTAGGAGCTTTTGCACCAAACAGAGTGCGTCCTGTGTAAATCAAGTCTTCACGCTTATCGTACACGCTCTTGTCTACCAGGAAGTATTCCTGTTCAGGACCAACAGTAGTCTTTACGCTGGTAACTGCTTCGTTACCGTCAAACAGTTTAAGAACACGAACTGCCTGTTTGCTGATTGCCTGCATTGAACGCAGAAGCGGTGTCTTTTTATCCAGAGCTTCACCAGTATATGAACAGAATGCAGTCGGAATGCAGAGTGTTCCGTCTTTGATGAAAGCATAACTTGTCGGATCCCATGCCGTATATCCGCGGGCTTCAAAGGTTGCACGAATACCTCCGCTGGGGAAGCTTGATGCATCGGGTTCACCCTGAACAAGTTCTTTTCCGCTGAACTCCATGATAACTTTTCCGCCATCAACCGGAGTAATAAAGCTGTCATGCTTTTCTGCAGTAATTCCCGTAAGCGGCTGGAACCAATGAGTAAAGTGGGTTGCACCTTTTTCAACAGCCCAGTCTTTCATTGCATTGGCAACAACGGTAGCGACAGAAGCATCCAGTTTTTCTCCGCCTTCAATTGTTTTCATCAGCTGCTTGTACGTTTCTTTAGGCAGCCGAGCCTTCATAACCGTTTCGTTAAAAACGTTTTCACCAAAGATTTCACTCACCTGTTCCATGTATTCCTCCTGAAACACAAAAGGCGTCACATCTTAAACCGAATTAGATCGGTTCAAAACACGACGCCTTTGCCAATAAATACTTATGCGATAAAAACAAAAAAAAAGTCGCAAGAACACTGTTCCTGCGACCCCTTTGTCGTTTTCTGATTTCGGTTATACTGCAACAAAAAAAAATTGTCAATACATTTTAAAAAATTTTTCAAAAAATTTGTTTATATTGACATTTACACCGCAAAGTTCTATTATATTTTCAGTTGGAACAAGGGCGTTCATTCGGTTTGATGATTGTTTATCAGACAGAGTGAGCGCCTTTTTTTCTGCGCAAAAACAAGGAAGTTTTCAATGAGTACTGCATTTTTGATTTTAGCTGACGGTACAGTTTTTGAGGGTAATTCCATCGGAGCTCAGGGAATTACTATTGGCGAAACCGTTTTTACAACAGGAATGACAGGATATCTTGAAACGCTCACAGATCCCAGCTACTACGGACAGATCGTAACACAGACCTTCCCGCTTATAGGAAATTACGGTGTCATACCTCAGGATTTTGAAAGCAAAAAAAGTTATGTAAACGGTTACATTGTGCGTGAACTGTGCGATGAACCTTCAAACTTTCGCTGCGCCGGAGCACTCGATTCATTTTTGAAAGCCCAGGGAATTATTGGTATCTGCGGAATAGACACACGCGAGCTTACAAAAAAAATCCGCGAGTCAGGCGTTATGAACGGCATGATTGTAAGCGGTAAAGATGAAGTTCCTGATGTCAAGAAACTCATTCCACAAATCAGTTCTTACCGCATTACCAGTGCAGTTGAAAATGTTCAGGGCAGTTCGGTAATAGTTCAGTCAACACAGACAGCCACAAAAAATACAAAACACATTGTTCTGTTTGATTTTGGTGCCAAAGCAAACATTCAGCGTGAACTAGAAAAACGCAACTGTGCAGTCACGGTTGTTCCCTATAACACAAGTGCAGAAAAAATTCTCTCACTTAATCCAGACGGCATTATGCTGAGCAACGGACCGGGCGACCCTGCAGATAACACTTCGGTAATTGATGAAATACAAAAACTCTGCAGCAAAAACATTCCCATCTTTGGAATCTGTCTTGGTCATCAGATGCTTGCTCTTGCACGTGGCGCAAAAACTTCAAAGCTAAAGTACGGTCACCGCGGAGGAAATCATCCGGTTAAAGATTTAAAGACAGGTCGCGTATACATTACCAGCCAGAATCACGGATATGCAGTCGAAACACAATCTCTTCCGTCGTATGCAGTGCAGTCATTCGTAAATATAAACGACAACACCTGCGAAGGAATAACTTACACAGACATACCTGCCTTCAGCGTGCAGTTTCACCCGGAAGCATGCGGCGGACCTCACGATACAAACTTTTTATTTGACAGATTTATGGAGATGATAGAATGCCGTTAAACAGCAACATACATAAGGTAATGATTATCGGCTCAGGACCTATCGTAATCGGACAGGCAGCAGAATTTGATTATGCAGGTAACCAGGCATGTAAAGCACTGAAGTCTCTGGGACTTGAAGTCTGTCTTGTCAATTCAAATCCGGCAACTCTCATGACTGATCATGAAATGGCTGATGAAATCTACATGGAACCACTCACCCTGCGCACACTTGAACGGATCATCGAAAAAGAAAAACCCGACTCACTGCTTTCAACACTCGGAGGCCAGACTGGTCTTACCCTGAGCATGGAACTTGCAAAATCAGGATTCTTAAAAAAGAACAACGTACAGCTTTTAGGTGCAAACCCGGAAACAATCGACAAGGCAGAAGACCGCCAGCTTTTTAAGGATACCATGGAATCAATCGGTGAACCGTGCATTCCTTCTAAAGTTGTTACAACCTACGAAGATGCAGTAGATTTCGTTCACAACTCAATCGGTTTTCCTGCAATCATACGGCCGGCATTTACCCTTGGCGGAACTGGCGGAGGCATTGTAAACAACGACCGTGAACTTGATGAAATTGCACACAACGGCTTACACCGCTCTCCCATTCATCAGATACTGGTAGAAAAATGTATAAGCGGTTGGAAAGAAGTAGAATTCGAAGTAATGCGTGACAGCACTGGAAATGTCATCACTATCTGTTCAATGGAAAACTTTGATCCCGTCGGTGTTCACACAGGAGATTCAATTGTCATTGCTCCAACAGTAACACTCGCAGATAAAGAATACCAGATGTTACGAAGTGCTGCACTAAATATCATTTCTGCATTGAAGATTGAAGGCGGCTGTAACTGTCAGTTTGCACTCAATCCGGATACCTTTGAATATGCAGTCATCGAAGTCAATCCGCGCGTTTCCCGTTCTTCTGCACTCGCCAGCAAAGCAACCGGCTATCCGATTGCAAAAGTTGCAGCGCTCATTGCCGTTGGTTTTACTCTTGATGAAATTCCAAACTTCGTTACCAAAAAGACAAAGGCTTGTTTTGAACCGGTAGTTGATTACGTTGTCGTAAAAATGCCGAAGTTCCCGTTTGACAAATTTGTTTACGCAGCAAGGAAACTGGGTACGCAAATGAAAGCAACGGGTGAAGTTATGGCCATAGGACAAAACTTTGAAGAAGCACTCTTAAAGGCAGCCCGCGGACTTGAGATTGGTGTAAAAGATTTAAATCTTCCTGCATTCGAAAAAGAGGGAGATGCAAAAATAAAAGAACGCATAACCCAATGCACAGACCAGAGAATCTTTGCAATTTATCAGGCACTGAAGCGAAAGATTCTTTCTGTTGATGAAATCCACGACATAACAAAAATCGATAAATGGTTTTTACACAAACTGGAGAATATTTGCAGCGGAAAAGAATATATCCCTTCATCATTTAAGATGGTTGACACCTGTGCAGGAGAGTTTGATGCAGAAACACCTTACTTCTATTCAACAACGCAGGGACAAAACGAAGCACAGCTCTTCCTTGATGAACACAAAAACAAAAACTCAAAAGGAACAATTGTTGTCTTAGGTTCAGGCCCAATCCGTATTGGTCAGGGAATTGAATTTGATTACGCAAGCGTTCAATGTGTACATTCACTCAAAAAACTGGGCTATGAAGTTGCAATCATCAACAACAACCCTGAAACGGTAAGTACAGACTTTGACACGGCAGACAGATTATATTTTGAACCGCTTACTCCGCAGGATGTAATGAATGTTCTTGCAGTAGAAAAACCGCTTGGAGTTGTAGTTGCATTCGGCGGAGGAACGGCAATAAAGCTTGCAAAATTTCTGGACAGTCAGGGAGTACCGATTCTGGGAACCAGTGCTGATGCGATTGACCTTGCAGAAGACCGTGAACGTTTTGAAGAACTGTGTGACAAACTGAACATTAAGCGACCACGCGGACTGACCGTCTTTACCGAAGTTGAAGCATTGGAATCAGCAGAAAAAATCGGATACCCGGTGCTTATGCGGCCAAGCTATGTTCTTGGCGGACAGAACATGATCATTGCTCGCAACAGTGCAGACGTTAAGGAATACATGGCAATCATTCTGCGTCAGGGAATAGAAAACCCCGTTCTGATTGACAAATACATGGAAGGCAAAGAACTGGAAGTTGACTGTATTTGTGACGGACAGAATGTTCTGCTTCCGGGAATCATGGAACATGTTGAACGCACCGGCATCCACTCAGGCGATTCTATTGCAGTGTATCCGGGCTGTTTTTCCGAATCGATGGAACAGAAAATCATACGGCAGTCTGTTGACCTCTCTCTTGCACTGGGAACAAAAGGTCTTGTAAACATTCAATATCTTATTTATAAAGATGAACTGTACATCATTGAAGCAAACCCAAGATCAAGCCGCACGGTTCCGTACTTAAGCAAAGTGTCCGGCGTTCCCATGATTGAACTTGCAACGCGTGCAATGCTGGGAGAAAAAATAAGTGACATGGGTTACGGCACAGGCTTATACCGCAAACCTGACTACCATGCAGTAAAAGTTCCCGTCTTTAGTTTTGAAAAACTTATGGATGTAGACACACATCTTGGACCAGAAATGAAATCAACCGGAGAAGTACTGGGACTTGCAAAAACACGCGAAGAGTCTCTGTACAAAGGAATGTGTGCAGCAGGCTGGAAGATGTTCAAGCCGAATAAAAAGAATCCTTACGGCGTTCTCTTTTCGGTCAGACAGTCTGATTTACCTGAATTACCGGCACTTGCAAAAAAATTCTTTGACATGGGATTTACTCTCTATGCAACTACAGGAAATGCAGTTACAATTGAACGGAGCGGAATGACTGTAACGCATGTCGCAAAAGTACACGAAGACTTTCACGACAATGTCATGACCCTTTTGGAAAGCGGAAAAATCGCATATGTCATTTCTACTTCTGCAAAAGGAAGGGATCCGGTTGCAGAAAGCGTAAAGTTACGCAGGCTTGCGGTTGAACGTGACATAGACTGTCTTACTGCAATTGACACTGCAAATGCACTTGCAGACTGTCTTGCAAGTTCGCACACTTTGGATAATGTAAGTTTAGTTGATATCAATGCTCTTTAGAGCATCATGCTCTTTAGAGCATCATACATTATAAACAGGCTTAACTTTTTGAGAGGTTTTTTATGTATACGAAAAATGAAGTAATCGAGTTCGTTCAGGAAGAAGATGTAAAATTTATCCGTCTTGCTTTTTTTGATGTAGCAGGAAAACAGAAGAACATATCCATTATGCCGTCCGAACTGGAGCGAGCTTTTCTAAACGGAATACCGTTTGATGCATCTGCTGTCAGCGGATTTGAAGGTCCTGAAAAATCAGACTTACTGTTAATGCCTGACCCGTCAACACTTGCCGTTATTCCGTGGCGTCCAGCAACAGGAAAAGTTGTCCGCATGTTCTGTAATATCCTAAACCCCGACGGAACTCCCTACCAGAAAGACTGCCGCACACTTTTGCAGAAAGCCTGCAGACAGCTGAAAGATGAATGCAACATCATGCTCATGGCAGGAACAGAAGTTGAATTCTATCTGTTCAAACTGAATGAAAACGGAGAACCTACTTCAGAACCATTTGACCAGGCCGGTTACATGGATATTGCTCCTGCCGATCATGGAGAAAATATCCGCAGGGACATTTGCTTTACCCTTGAACAGATGGGAATCAATCCTGAAGCAAGTCACCACGAAGAAGGTCCCGGTCAGAATGAAATTGACTTCCACTATGCAGACGCACTTACTACCGCCGACAATGTTGAAACCTTCAAATGGATTGTAAACACAAAGGCAGCTGCTAACGGATTATACGCAGACTTTTCTCCCAAGCCGCTTTGCGACAAACCCGGCAACGGAATGCACATAAATATCTCATGCAAAAGACCAGACGGCTCTAACGCAGAAGAACTGCTGCCGTTCATACTGGGTGGAATCTTAAAGCACATAGATGCAATGACATACTACCTTAACCCGATACAAAAATCATACGAACGATTAGGTTCATGCAAGGCACCAAAATATATTTCCTGGGGAAAAGAAAACCGGTCTACACTCATCAGACTTCCGCTCACAAACAACGGTGCCCGGCTTGAACTCCGCTCACCAGATCCTTCATGCAATCCATATCTTGCACTAACGCTTATTATCTACGCTGCAATCGACGGAATTAAAAATAAAATTGCAACTCCTGCACCAATAGAAGAAAATCTGTTTGACAGCACAGCTGCAAAAAAACTTTCACTGAACATGCTGCCACAAAATCTTCCGGCAGCAGAAAAAGCAGCATCGGAAAGCACATTTATCAAATCAATTCTTGGCGGGATAGTATAGTTAATGCACTCTGATAGTTTCAGCGTACTGCTGGTCTCTAAAAACGAAAAAATTATCTCTCAAATGAATGCACTTTTAATGCCACCGCTTTTTGAATTAACAAAAACGTCTGACTTTACGGAAGCACGAAGACTTGTCTCAGAACGGACCTTCAACATCATCATAACTGATTCAGGGGACGGTTATGATACAGATTTTGCCGTACACGTTGCAGACAGCAATTCGGTAGTTTTACTGCTTGTCCCCGGAGAACTGTTTGATGAAATATCATATCAAATGGAAGGCTATGGAATCATTACACTCAGTAAGCCGTTTGAATCGTTTTATCTGTACAGCATGATGAAAGTTGCCATTGCAGTTCATTACAAAGTTACCGCTCTTTCAAGTCAAACGGTAAAACTAAAGGCTAAGATGGACGAAATACGAATTGCAAACAGAGCAAAAATGCTTTTAATGCAGAACCTGAACATGACAGAACAGGAAGCGCACCGCTATCTGGAAAAAGAAGCAATGGACAGAGGAATAAAACGCACTGCCCTTGCAGAAGAAATCATAAAGACATATGCAGAATAATATTATTCCTGAACGACAGGATAGATTCCGCTAAAACATCCCTTACAGAATCCGCTTTCACCAAGAGCCTGTATCATTCCTGGAAGAGAAATGAACTCAAGACTATCCGCTCCAATTTCCTCACAGATTTCTTTTAATTCATGCGTACTTGAAATCAACTCATTCTTACTAGGTGTATCAATTCCCAGATAGCACGGAAATTTTACAGGCGGAGAAGAAACTCTGAAATGAACTTCTTTTGCACCGGCACGTCTTAGTATCTGTACCAGACGATGACTGGTTGTTCCCCTTACAATTGAATCATCAATTACAATTACCCGCTTTCCCAAAAGATCGGACTTAACTGCATTCAATTTTACAAATACAAGCTGTTCGCGTTCTTTCTGCGTTGGAGCAATAAAAGTTCTTCCGATGTATTTATTTTTTACGATTCCCGTTACATACGGAATTCCAGTTGCCCGTGCATACCCAAGAGCTGCACCTATGCCGCTGTCAGGAACACCAATGACAACATCTGCATCAACAGGAGATTCCTGCGCAAGAATTTCTCCCATACGATAACGGGCTTCCTGCACAGAGATACCGTCAATAACAGAATCCGGTCTTGCAAAATAAACATATTCAAAAATACAGGTCTGCTTTTTTGGCTTCTGTTCAAAATAAAATGATTCTATTCCATTATTCGTTATGGCAATAACTTCTCCGGGATTGATGTCACGGACAAACTCACCGTTCATTGCATCAATTGCACATGATTCTGAAGCAAGAATATATGCGCCATCCTGTGTTTTTCCCAAACAGAGCGGACGGATACCGTTAGGATCGCGGACACCGATCAGCATATCATGCGTCATAATGCACAAGGCAAACGAACCGCGGATTGTCTGAGCAGTTTTAACAACAGCCTGCGCCACCTGCTGAGATGAACCTTCGTCAGCATTTTCAATTAACTTACGCACAATCAGTTTTAAGATTACTTCGCTGTCACTTTCAGAACTGAAGGTACATCCGGCATCCTGCAACTGCTCTCTAAGCACTCTGTGATTTACCAGTTGACCGTTATGGGCAAGCGCAAGACTTCCATACTTAAAGGTATTCAAAAAAGGCTGTGCATTTTCAACACCACGACCACCCGCAGTTGCATAGCGCACATGACCGATTGCTATGCTTCCCTGCAGTTTTGAAAAACTGTCTTTATGAAAAACATCGCTTACCAGGCCAAGATCTTTGTGTATGCTGATTGCGTTTCCGTCACTGACTGCAATTCCTGCACTTTCCTGACCGCGGTGCTGCAGCGTGCACAAACCAAAATACACCATTGAAGAAGCAGATTCACTTCCAAAAACACCTACAACACCACATTCATCATGCAAGCCCATAGTGACTCCTACATGTTTGAATAACCCATAAGGTATTCATCAATTTGTCTTGCACATTCACGGCCTTCTGCAATTGCCCACACAACAAGAGACTGACCTCTGTGCATGTCACCGGCGGTAAAAATTTTAGAAACGTTTGTCTTATAGCCGTCAGCAGCAACGGTATTGCGCTCCGTAAGGTTTGTTCCGAATGCCTGTGCGGTATAGTCTTCGCAGCCTAAGAAACCAGCAGCAATTAAAACCAAATCTGCAGGAAGTTCTTTTTCGCTGCCTTCGATTTCACACAGCTTACGCACTCCGTCAACCATGCGGAATTCAACCTGAACTGTTTTTACTCCGGTAAGTTTTCCGTCTTTTGAATGCAGTTCCTTAATTGTTGTTTTATAGACTCTGGGATCATGACCGAACTTTGCAATAGATTCCTGAGCACCATAATCTGTCTTAAGAATTTTGGGCCACTCCGGCCAGGGATTGTTTTCAGCACGTTCAACAGGAGGACAGGGCATCATCTCCAGCTGGACGACAGACTTACAGCCAAGGCGGATTACAGAACCTGTACAATCGTTTCCGGTATCGCCTCCGCCAAGCACAATAACATTTTTATCTGCAACATCAATTCCATACTGATCAAGAAGATTTTTTGCCAGCGTTTTGTTATCTGACTCCGGATGTGATACAACGGTCTTTGTCACATTTTTCAGGAAGTCAACCGCAAACAGAATTCCACTTATACCATCGGCATTTGCAACAGAAAGCGGACGTGCTTTTTTTGCACCGCAGCATAACGCAACAGCATCAAACTCATCACAGATTTTTTTTGCATCAACAGTCTTACCGACATCTGCATTATAAACAAAGGAAACACCTTCCTGCTGCATAAGGTTTATTCTTCGCTCAATAATTTTTTTATCAAGTTTCATATTCGGAATGCCATACATAAGCAGACCGCCAGCCCTGTCTTCGCGTTCATACACCGTAACAGAATGTCCGCGTTTGTTAAGGGCATCGGCAACAGCAAGTCCAGAAGGTCCGGAACCAATAACGGCAACTTTTTTTCCACTTCTTACCTTTGGAATCTCCGGCTTCATGTAACCAGTTTCGTATGCTTTTTCTATAATAAAAAGTTCGTTGTCATGAACGGTAACGGCACCCTGACCCACAATCGGGTTAGCACAGTTACAGGCTTTTTCACACAGAGCAGGACAAACACGACCTGTAAACTCTGGGAAACTTGAAGTTTTAAGCAGACGCCATGCAGCCATATCAAACTGACCGTTATACAGCGCATCATTCCATTCGGGAATAAAATTATGAAGCGGACAGCCGGTTACCATGCCAGACAATTTTATTGCACTCTGACACATGGGAACACCACAGTTCATACAGCGGGCAGCCTGCTTTCTACGCTCGCTTTCATCAAGTGCCGGATGAAACTCTTTGAAATTCTGGATGCGTTCTAAAGGAGGAACATCTGCATTTTCAATTCGTGCATATTCTAAAAATCCACTTGGTTTTGCCATTGTCTACTCCTTACTCTATGCCGTACATTTTTTGAACGCAGACAAAACTGCATCTTCATGATTGTATCCCTGACTTTCTTCTACAGAAATCTGAGTCATAATGCGAAGATAATCGTTAGGAATAATTTTCTTAAACAAACTGCGGTAATGCTTCCAGTCAGAAAGGATTTGCTGTGCTTTCTGAGAGCCAGTTTCCTGTGCATGCTGTTCAATCAACTGCTTTAACACAGATTCATCAGGTGTTTCATCTGCACGACTTGAAGCATGAACAACTGTTGTTGAATCAGTAAGTTCATACATTTTTACAAGTTCATGATTCAAACGTTTGTACAGATCATGCTGTTCGTCCAGAACGTATGCTACACCGCCGCTCATTCCTGCACACAGATTCTTGCCGGTTGATCCAAGTATTACTGCAGTTCCGCCGGTCATGTATTCAAGGCCATGGTCTCCGCAGCCTTCTGCAACAACGGTAGCACCTGAATTACGTACACAGAAACGCTCTCCCGCAATTCCGTTTATAAATGCTTTTCCGCTCGTTGCTCCAAACAGGGCAACATTTCCTGCAATAATGTTTTTGTCTGCGTCTCCTGCAAACTCTACAGGTTTTACAAGCACCAGTTTACCGCCGCTCAATCCCTTACCTAAGGCATCATTTGCATCGCCGGTAAGTTTTATAGTTAAACCTTTAGGAATGAATGCACCAAAACTCTGACCGCCACCGCCTGTGCAGTTAACGACAAAAGTGTCATCTTCAAGCGATGAAGCAAACTTTTTCTGCACTTCACTTCCTAAGATAGTACCCAGCGTTCTGTCTGTTGATTCTACATGAATGAGCTCTGATTGATTTTGTTTATTTACATCAGCACTGCATTTTGTAAACCACGGCAAAAGCACACATTCATCAATTGTTTTATTAAGTTTGAAATCAAATGTTGAACGATCCTGTTTCCACGTACCGCCGGATGTATCTTCTGCCTGAGCAAGAATTCTGCTTAAATCAACCAGAGATGCACGCTTGAATCCCTGCTTGTCCTTAAGCTTAAGCAGATCTGTACGACCGCACATTTCATCCACAGAATGAACTCCAAGACGTGCCATAATTTCGCGCATTTCCTGAGCAATAAACTTCATAAAGTTTTCTACATACTCAGGCTTTCCTGCAAACTTTTTACGCAGATCACTGTTCTGGGTTGCAACACCAAACGGACAGGTATCAAGATTACAGACACGCATCATTGCACAACCCATTGTAATAAGAGGAGCAGTTGCAAATCCGAATTCTTCTGCACCAAGCAAAGATGCAATTACCACATCGCGACCGCTCATCAGTTTACCGTCTGTTTCAAGCACAACCCGTCCGC
This sequence comes from uncultured Spirochaetaceae bacterium, assembly GCA_902766125.1. Classification (GTDB taxonomy): domain Bacteria; phylum Spirochaetota; class Spirochaetia; order Treponematales; family Treponemataceae; genus Treponema_D. Next base: position 12,013 of record CACXCG010000016.1, read on the forward strand.
GCAATCCGTTTTGAATCAGAGTCTGATGCGTTTCTGCAAGACCAAGTTCCCAGGGAAGACCTGCATGATGAATTGAGCTGATAGGAGCAGCACCTGTTCCACCGTCGTGACCGCTAATCAGAATAACCTGAGCGCCAGCCTTTGCAACACCGGTAGCAATTGTTCCGACACCGGCTTCACTTACCAGTTTGACAGAAATGCGTGCTGCACGGTTAGCATTTTTCAAATCGTAAATCAACTGAGCAAGATCCTCAATTGAATAGATATCGTGATGTGGCGGCGGAGAAATAAGACTTACTCCGGGAGTTGCATAACGTGTGTTTGCAATCCAGGGATAGACTTTCTTACCGGGAAGATGTCCGCCTTCACCGGGCTTTGCACCCTGAGCCATTTTAATCTGCAGTTCAACTGCAGACAGAAGGTATTCTTCAGTAACACCAAAGCGACCTGATGCAATCTGCTTAATTGCAGAATTATATTTTGTTCCAAGACGTTCTGGTTTTTCACCGCCTTCACCGCTGTTGCTTTTTCCATGCAGATGGTTCATTGCCTCTGCCATACACTTATGTGCTTCTTCACTAATTGAACCGTAACTCATTGCACCGGTCTTAAACCGCTGAACAATTGATTCAACAGGTTCAACTTCTTCCACAGGAATTTCTTTCTGTGCGTCAAAGTTAAAGTCAAGCATGGCACGCAAGGTATGCGGATGTTCATTTGAGTCAACCAGTGCAGTATATTCCTTAAAGCGCTTATAATCTGCATTACGGGTTGCCTGCTGTAAAGCAATAATTGTTTCGGGATTATACAGATGGTCTTCTGCATGAGGTCCACGGCGTGACTTATGATAACCGACAGAATCAAGGTGTGTATTTACCGTAAGACCTAACGGATCAAATGCCTGATTGTGATGATAGTTTACATCGTCTTCAATTTCTTTAAGACCAATTCCACCGACGCGACTGACTGTATTTGTAAAGTATGCATCAATAACATCCTGCGCAATACCGACTGCTTCAAAAATCTGTGCAGACTGATAAGACTGAATGGTACTGATTCCCATCTTTGCAGCAATTTTTACAATACCGTTTATGATTGCTTTGTTATAATCGTCAATTGCAGTGTGATAATCTTTATCGAGCAGCTTCTGATCAATAAGTTCGGCAATACATTCATGTGCAAGGTACGGATTGATTGCGCGGGCACCATAACCAAGACACATTGCAGCCTGATGAACATCACGCACTTCTGCGCTTTCAAGAATAATTGAGATTGCAGTGCGTTTTTTTGTACGGATTAAATACTGTTCTACAGCAGAAACTGCTAACAGTGAAGGAATTGCAACATGCGTTTCATCAACACCACGATCACTCAGTACGATTATATTTGCACCATCGCGATAGTTCCTGTCGATTTCAACAAACACTTTGTCAATTGCTTCTTTTAATGATGTATTTTTGTAATACAGAATGGAAACTGTTGCAACTTTGAATCCCGGCTTAGACATAGATTTTATTTTCATCATGTCTACTCCGGTAAGAATCGGGTTGTTTATCTCAAGAACCGTACAGCATGAACTTTCCGGCTTAAGCATATTTCCGTCTTTACCCAGATAAACCGTTGTATCCGTAACGATTTTTTCACGCAGACTGTCAATCGGAGGATTTGTAACCTGAGCAAACAGCTGCTTAAAGTAAGAAAACAGCGGCTGATGTTTCTGCGACATAACTGCAAGCGGAGTATCTATACCCATAGCACCAGTTGGTTCAATTCCATTCTTTGCCATAGGTAAGATCATTTCGTTTACATCTTCGTAGTTCCAGCCGAATGCACGATAAATCTTATCGCGTTCTTCCTGTGTATACGTTGGGATTTTATGGTTAGGAATTTTTAAATCTGAAAGATGAACAAGATTGGTATCAAGCCATTCACCGTAAGGATACAGTGACGCATACTGATTTTTACATTCTTCATCGCTGATGATTTTTTTGTTTACCGTATCAACAAGAAGAATTTTTCCAGGCATAAGGCGTGATTTTTGCTTTATGTTCTTTTCAGGGATATCAAGCACACCAACTTCACTGGAAAGAATAAGCATACCGTCATTCGTGATATAGTAGCGGCTGGGGCGAAGTCCGTTTCGGTCAAGCGTTGCACCCAGCACATCACCGTCACTGAATAGAATTGCAGCAGGTCCGTCCCAGCTTTCCATCATTGTTGCCCAGTAATGATAGAAGTCTCGTTTCTGCGAACTCATCTGCTCATCATGCTTCCAGGGCTCAGGAATACAAACCATAACTGCAAGCGCAAGCGGCATTCCGTTCATTACCAGAAATTCCAAAGTGTTGTCAAACATTGCTGAATCGCTTCCGGTTGTATCAACTGCAGGAAGAATTTTATTCATATCTTCATCAGAAATTTTTGAAGAACACAAAGTCTCTTCGCGTGCAAGCATACGGTCAACATTACCGCGGATTGTATTTATTTCACCGTTGTGTGCAATAAAACGGTTTGGATGAGCACGCTGCCAGCTGGGATTAGTGTTAGTACTGAAACGAGAATGAACAATTGCAAGCGCAGAAGTATATTTGTCTGACTGCAGATCATTGTAGAATGTGCGCAGTTCATGCACTAAGAACATTCCCTTGTATACAATCGTGCGACTGGAAAAAGAACAGACGTATGTATCAAGCTGAGAATGCTCAAACTGTCTGCGAAGAATGTACAGCTTGCGGTCAAAATCAAGTCCACGGCTTACATTTTTGGGACGCGCAATAAAGCACTGCACAATGCACGGCATGCACTCACGGGCTTTCTGCCCCAGCACGTTTTCATTTACAGGAACAGATCTCCAGCCAAGAACGGTCAGTTCTTCTTTACCAGCAAGATGTTCTATCATGCGCTGAGCTTTTGCACGGACAAATGAATCAACAGGGAAGAAAAACATTCCGATTCCATAATCACGTTCGTCACCAAGACTGTCACATACAGTTCCGTTAAGCGAAACAATCTGACCAGACTTTGCTACTTCTGTAAAAAATGAATGACTTATCTGAACAAGGATTCCTACACCGTCACCCGTCTGACCGCTTGCATCTTTTCCTGCACGATGCTCAAGCTTTTCAACGATGCACAGGGCATTGTCTACGATTTTATGACTTTTGGTTCCATCGATATTTACGACTGCACCGATTCCACAGTTATCATGTTCAAAACTTGATTCGTAAAGCGTCTTAGTATGCTTCATTGTGAACGCCTCCAATTGCTCTTCCCGAAGGTTCATCCATATTCTTCCAGGCTGCATCCCATTCCAGAGCTTTTGCAGTACTGCAAGCAACTCCTGCTTCGTGCGGAACTACACGTGCAGCACTGTCACTGGGGAACAGACGGCTGTAAATCTCACGGTAATAGTATTCTTCTTTTGTCTTTGGCGGATTAACAGGGAATCTGTTTTCGCGGCGGGCAAATTCTGCATCGCTTACTTTTTGTTCTGTCATCTGTTTGAGCGTATCAATCCAGCTGTATCCTACACCATCGCTGAACTGCTCTTTCTGGCGCCATACAATTTCTTTGGGAAGCATATCTTCAAAAGCTTTGCGCAAAACCCATTTTTCTATTCTCTGTTTTCCGTCGGCAAGTTTGATGCTCATTTTGTCAGTCGGATTCAGATTCATGGCAATATCTATAAAATCTTTATCAAGGAACGGAACACGTCCTTCAACACCCCATGCCATGAGCGATTTGTTTGCACGAAGACAATCATACAAATGCAGCTTACTCATTTTCCTGACCAGTTCTTCATGGAACTCGCGTGCATCAGGTGCCTTGTGGAAATACAGATATCCGCCAAACAGTTCGTCACTTCCTTCACCGGAAAGAACCATTTTAATTCCCATTGATTTTATAACGCGGGCAAGAAGATACATTGGTGTACTTGCGCGTACCGTTGTAATGTCATAAGTTTCAATGTGATAAATTACATCCGGCAGAGCATCAAGTGCTTCCTGAATGGTAAAATGAATTTCATGGTGAATCGTTCCAATATAATCTGCGGCTTTCTGAGCTGCAATCAGATCAGGAGAACCTTCAAGTCCAACTGCAAACGAATGCAGCTGAGGCCACCACGCACTTTCTTTACTGTCAGTTTCAATTCTTTTTTTACTGAACTTCTGTGTAACGGCTGCAATGATGGAAGAATCCAGACCACCGCTCAACAAAACTCCGTAGGGAACATCGCTCATAAGCTGAGACTTAACTGCAGTTTCCAATCCGTTACGAATTTTTTCAATGACAGAAGGATTAATAACCTCTCCTTTTTCATCGCATGCACGGGGAGAATCTTTTACCGCATCATACGTCTGCCACAAACGGTTATACCAGACAACAGGTTTCTTTACGCTGTCAGAACTGCCACTCCACAAATAAGTTCCGTTAGGAAACTCTTCTATTGTTACGCAATGTCCTTCGAGCGCTTTTAATTCACTTGCAACATAATATCGTCCCGCTTTATCCCATCCCTGATACAGAGGAATAACACCAATCTGATCACGGGAAACAAGATATGTATCACGGGCACTGTCATACAGCGCAAAAGCAAAAATACCGGAAAGCTGTTCGATCATTGAAGCAAAATCGCTGCCCTCTGCAACGCATTTTTTGTATAAGGGAATTATTACTTCACAGTCACTCTGCGTTTTAAACTGATAACTGTCCTTGAACTGCGCACGGATTGCTTTGTGATTGTAGATTTCTCCGTTTACCGCAAGAATGATTGTACCGTCATCGCTTACCAGAGGCTGCTTACCGCTAAGCGGATCAACAATAGCAAGTCGTTCATGACTCAGGATTGCATTATTTCCTGTATAGACTCCGCTCCAATCCGGACCACGATGTCGAATCGTCTTACTCATCTCAAGAATCTGAGAACGAAGTTCTTCACGCAGGCCGTCAGCAAGTGGGGCACTACCGCTTGATAAATCAAATGCTCCAACAAAACCGCACATAGCATCCTCCTGATAATCATTTTTGCACAAAAAAAAGAGGCCGTAGACACAACCCCTGCGATTACAAGGATTCTATCCACGACCTCTTTGTCGATACTTACCTTATACCGCAATGGAGGCCCCTTTGTCAATAAGGTTGCAAAATGATTTTATTGTGCTACAATATACTATATGAACAAACAGGAACTGCATGATTCAATTATAAATAATGCTCAGATTACGTTTGCAAGAAGCGGCGGTAAAGGCGGACAGAATGTAAACAAGGTTAACACAAAAGTCTGCCTGCAGCTTTCTGTTTCTGACATCGGAGGAATTTCTGACGAAGAACGCGCACGGTTACGCATCAAACTTGCTTCAATCATAAACTCAGAAGGAAAACTGTATCTGAATGTTGATGATGAACGCTTTCAGGAAGTTAACAGAAAAATTGCTCTGGCACGAATTGAAAACCGAATTGTACAGGCGGTAATCATTCCCAAAAAACGAAAGGCGACAAAACCTACAAAGGCAAGTAAGGAACGAAAACTCAAATTAAAACGGATCCGCTCAGAACTTAAAAAAAACAGAAGTAAAGTTACATTTCAACCATAACCGGCTTTACGGGATCATCAAGATAGATGATATGATTTAATTCTGCAGTAACAACACAGTCGTTTGTTTCAAGTTCTTTTATGAGTGCACGCAATTCTGAACCAGTGTAATCATGCGAAAGGTTTACGGCACACCAGCTGAAATTAGTGTAGCGGTACATAATCGTCATGTTGTATTTAGCAAGCAGCTGTTCTAACTGCTGATCGGTGCAGTCTTCGGTAAGACAGATGAGCAGACTGTCGTGAGAAAAAAGCGGCTTTCCGTCTTCAAGATAATCACGGTCTAATTCTATTGGTTCAAGTTTTTGTGCACGGGAGAAACTGAAAAGCGGAATTGCACAGAATAAAATGACGGCACAGGCAAAAAACTGTCTTCTCATGCATCATCCTCCATACATAAAACACATGCAGGAAAGAAGCGTAACAGATTTTATCGTCCGGTAAAAATAAATTTAAGCGCAGAGAACATGCTGGACAACCCCTTACCGATAGCAATAAAACATAAGAGATTGACCGGGAAAAAGAGAACAAGCAAACCTAACAGACCTAAAGCCGACTGAAGTAAACCCCGGCAAACCTGTCCCCAGGCTTCGGCACGGGTTGGTTTTTCTGTGTTGCGTGAAGTGTAGGTATATGTATAGTGATTGCCTGTATTTTGCGTCTGATTGTTACCGCTTGAATACTGACCGTTAAAGAATTCCCAGAAGGGGTCTCCCTGTCCGCCGTACCCGAATCCAGACTGTCCGTTCCAGTCGTAATAGCGTTCCCGCTGCTGTGTACCGTACGAATTGTACGAACTGTGTGACGCGTAAGAATCTGTTGAGCCGTAGGAATCATACTGACGACGTTTTGTTTCATCACCCAGTACAGAATACGCTGCATTTATCTGCTTGAATTTTTCTTCTGCGCTTGCGTCTCCCGGATTGCGGTCGGGATGATACTTAAAAGCGAGGTTTCGGTATGCTTTTTTTATCTCGTCAGCTGTAGCAGTTTTTGTCAGCCCGAGTGTTGCGTATAAGTCTTCCATAGGCTCTTCTTAAAGATACATAAAAAATCTCTTGTGTGCAAGTTTTTTTTATCACTTATAACAAAATTTTACTTGATGATAACCCACGTTGCCCCTGTGCCGCCGTTGTTTCTGTCCGGATGACCGGAACTTCCCATGCGGGAATCTTTTTCTATAAACAGACGAACCATGGGTCCTAACACCGGATCTGTTCCGTGACTGTGATTACCCTTTCCGTGAATGACCAGAATTTTTTTAAGCCCTCGCCGCTTACAGTCACCGACAAATGCATCAAGTCTGTTCCAGGCTTCATCCCGCGTAAGACCGTGCAAATCTATGGTAGCTTCAGGTTTCATTGTGCGTAAGTATTCACGGTCATTCATCTTTTGCTGAAGCGCATGTTCCTGCACCAGTTTATCTTTATCGACTGTTCCATAACGGTTAAGCCATGCAGTCATCGCTTCGCGTGTATTTTTTTCTTCGGGAAGTTTTGTTTCTTCCTGTTCCATAAACGAAGCATTTGCTTTTTTATGCGATACCTGAGTCTGTTTCTTTGAAGCAGGTTTTGTGTGCTGAATCTGATCCCACTGAGAAAGAATGTCACCGAATGTAGTCAATGTCATCCTCCCTGACCCAGCCCTTAAGTTCTGCAGTCTGGACATATACCCATCCGCCGGCAGACTGTTTTACTTTGACTCTTGTTCCTCCGGGGATTTCAACTCCAGAAGTTCCGTTTTCTTCGGGAATGCTGCACAATGCTCCTCCGCGGAACTGTGCACTGGGTGAAAATACATACGCCGCTTCTATGCCTGCCGGAATTGCAGAACAAACCATAAGCATGATAAACATTGCTCCCAGCGGAATCTTTCTGATTACAAACATGACAACTGCAGCCACTAAGAATAAAACCGTTACCGCACAGAACACAATGAACAGCGGAACACTCGGTTCAAAACTGTCAGACGAAAGACCTGCACTTACTTCCATTGCACGACGGGCACGAGTTATGCTTGCTAGCGGAAAGCGCCAGCGCTCTGCACACCTGAGCGAATACAGTGCCTGATATGCTTCACCGCGCAAGCCAACTGAAACCGGAGCTGCTGTCTCTACCGGCGGAGAAGCAAATGCATACGCAAAAACACTTTCTGACGGAGGAAGCGAAACCTGAGGCTTCTGTTCTGCTGCAGGAACGACCGTTACCGAATAACGGGGAATTGTTATGTCAAGCATAGAACCATTGTATGCGGTTGCACGTAACTGAATGTTCGGAAACTGTCCCTCTCCTTCTGTAAGCGGTCTCCATCTGAATGTTGCAACAGGAACTGCATCCGGTGAAAATTCTGTTCCACGCGGACTGCTTGCCTTTATGTCATAGCGCTTCAGTTCTTCAAACAGTGCGTTTTCGGGTAACGTCCAGGAATAACCTACAATCTGAAGTGCATACTTTACATAGACCGTAAAATCAACTGCATCACCTGCAACCACAGTCAGGCTGTTTGACCGTGCATTGTATTTTGGATTTGAAAACAGCACCGAAAGTTCCGGCGAAATAAACTGCGGATTCTGATATACGGTTACGCGTGCAAACGGAATGCGATACTCCCTGCGGGAAATGCGGACATACACAGAAGGAATGGTATAGGTTCCCGGCTTAGAAAACTGAACCTTAAGCTGAACAGAAGTTCCTGCAATGCGTTCCATACCGTTTTGATTTATGATTAAATCTGATTTGCGTGACGAAACAAACTGCACGTTATCTGTAGAAACATCAAAGAATACCTGTACATCTTCAGGTTCAACATCACGGATATCAAGCGTAAAAAGACATTCCTGATCGGTAAAGAAATAACTTTCTGCCGCAGAAAATTCAAGAGAAGAAATATACGACTGGCTTACATCTGCACTGACAGGAAGAACTGACAGAACACATGCAAACAACCATGCACAGCGTTTTAATAATCTGCTGCGGTGGTGGAAGGTGACTGCTGCTGACTTTTCCATTGCTTTTGTTCATTCTCCCGTATGATTGAATACAGTGCCTGTTCCAGCACATCAGAGTCTGTATTTGTTGACACAGGCGTAAGTTCTGATTCTGCCGCGTTAGACTGACTGACCGACTGACGCAGCGACAGTTCCAGATTAATTTTTGCATCAATGCTTGAACTGTCAATTCGTAAGGCATCTCTAAAATATGAGGCTGCACGCTGATAGTCTCCGTTCTGATGAGCTACTATTCCCGAATTGTACAGCACTGCAAATTTGATTGAATCGGGTGCATCCTGTGAAATTGCATTGAATCTTCTGAGAGCCGCTTCACTTTCATCCTGCATCATGTATGTAGTAGCAAGACCAAACAATGCGTAATCCGTAAGTTCTGTGTCATTTGTTTCTGTTGCAATATCCCCTACTTCAAGATAATGCGCAACTGCCTGCTGATAGTTTTTTCTGTTCCACTGAATGGAACCTTCAAGCAGTTTAGTTCCTGCATCAAAGCGTTCAGAACAGCTGCTTAACAATAAGACAAGCGAAACGGCTGCAACAGCCTTTGCTTTTTTTCCGGGATAGGTAAATTCAGAGAACGCATATGACATAATAAAAAACACAATTGCAAGCAGAATAAACAGCGAGTTACGGTCTACAGACTGTACTTCATACGCAACATTCGTTCCGCCTTCTTCCTGTGCAGTTTTGTCCGGCAATGTACTTAACAGTGCGTATGCCGAACCAACCTGAGAAGCATCAATGTAAATGACAGACGGTAACGATGAAGATGAATCGAGCATGTTCTTACGCTGAACCGCTGCAACTGTTTTTTCAAGTGACTGAGAACGCAACGCCGTACGGACTCTGGTTGTTCCGTCACCTGCAATAACTTCTGTTTCTCGTTCAGAACCGAAACCAATGATTGCAACAGGAATACCATAACGCACTGCATCATTAAGTGCAGAAACCAAAGAACTGTCAGTTTCATCACCATCGGTAAACAGCCAGATTCTTCCTGCTACCGCTGACTGCTGCGGAAACGATGCAATTGCTGCTTCTATGCCGGCACCCAGACTGGTACCCACAGAAGTCATCATTGACGGAGAGAGCACCCGAAGCATTCCCTGAACAGTTTCCCGGTCGTCGGTAAGCGGAACAACTACAGCTCCATCACCTTTTGCAATAACCACAGAAACGCTGGTGCCCGGCATGCGGTCAAGCAGTTCTGATGCGTAACTTTTTGCAGATTCAAGTCGCGTCATACGACCCGGTGCATCATCTGCATTCATGCTGTAAGAAATATCAAACACTAACGAAAGTGCATTTCCGTTTTTCTGAACAGGAACAGCAACCGTTCCCCACGAAACACCGGCGCAGGCAACAATAAGCATTGCAAACGAAAGTGAAATAAAAATAATGCGTGCAGCAAATTTTCGCTTTACCAGAACTACTCGCGAAGATATCATGGTATTCACCAGATGACGATACCGGTACACCGCATGAATGACAAACGGAATTATGAGCACAAGAAGATACAGCACTACCGGACGAGCAACAGAAAAACTCATAGTACCTCCTGCAGCATAAGCCGTCGCATTGTCCACGCAAGTACAAGCATGATTGCAGCAAGCACAACAAAATAGTAAGCATAAGAAGCATCACGATTTTTCATGTGATACGACTGAGCAGTGCTTTCATTTTTTGCAACGGCAGCGAGCGCCTGTGACAACGCACTGACGGTTTCAATGCTGTAAAATTTTCCGTCAGCTTCTGATGCAATCTGTGCAAGAGCAGTGACATCATAGTTTGAGTTTAAAAATCCGGAATAGGTCTGTCCTGTTTTGGGATCTGCATATTCAATCTGAACCGTTCCCTTTGTTCCAATGCCAAGGACATACAGCGACATGTGTTTTTCGGCAGCAAGCCGTGCAGCTGTATGCGGGTGAACTGTTCCTGCGTTGTTTTCTCCGTCAGTGATAAGGACAATTGATTTTTTGGGAGCAGGAGAAGCATCCAGGTGCATGATGGCACAGCTTAAACCGGTACCGATTGCAGTACCGTCTCCCATTTCTCCGACAGAAAGTGAATCGAGTCTATTAAAGAAGGTAGACTGATCCAGCGTAGGAGGAACTACAACTGCAGCTTCTTTTGCCATTGCAACAAGGCCAAACTCCTGTCCTGCATTCTGTTCTACAATAGTGCGGATTGCATTGCGTGCAAGGTTAAGACGAGTTGTTCCGCCTATATCTTTTGCAGCCATAGAGGGACTGGTATCTATAACAAACAGAATATCGGTTCCACGCGATGTATACACTTTTTCCTGATGATGTACAACAGGATCTGCAAACGCAACAACCATGAATACAAACGAAAGAACATACAGTAAGCGTGCAACGCTTGCAACAACCCGCATGACTGAATTGGTCCATGAAAAACTGCTGCCGTTCCAGTCACTGACAGTAAGCGGAAACGCAATTCGCGTAAACACTTTTACTGAGCGCAGATAAAAAAACAAAGGCAATACCAGCAGAAAGAAAAATGCTGCAGGGTTATTAAAACCAATCATACGGCAACCTCCTTTTTACTGCTTCTTTTTTCAAAAAAATCTATAAGCGAAAGTGTCTGCATAACAATCTGCTTTTTTTCGTCAGGTAAGAAAATGGCACTATGCTGTTCAATGGGTAACTCGGCTGCATCTGCAGAGCCCGGTGCATAGCGAATAAAATCAGTACGGACAAACAGTTCGGACAATGCAGTAACTGCCTGATCCTGTTCCTGCGTAAGAGAACCGCCGGCTGTTTTTTCTATGACGGAATAAATACGGTTTGACGGTACGGATAAAAATTGAGAAGCAAAACGATACTGCAGATATGAACGCATAATATGCTGCCACTGTTCCGCGCAAACTGAATCCGGCATTTTTTTACCAGACAGTTTTTTTATCTTTCTTTTTGTAGTGAATGCATTGCGTATAAATCCAAGCCGTGACTTAAAGCCATCAACTCCTTCAAGGAAATCATGTAGATGAACTAAAAGCAGAACAATCAGAATTACAATCACGATTCCCGAAACAATGAATGCCCACAAAATATAATTTGTTCCCGGAAGAATCTGCGGAGACGCTGCATTACGCAGCACCGTTACATTCATTTTTTCAGATAGAGAAGAAACCGCAACCGGAAGAAAATCAACATAGTTTATCTGTTCCTGTTCAAGATGACAGGCTGCATTTAAATCAAAAGGTGCAAAATCAATGACACCCGGTTCCCAGGGGATGACGGTAAGCACTATCGTATATGAAAAATCACTGCGTTCAAGAACTGCACTTTCTACCGTGCACACCTGTTCTTTCTGTGTAAAGGCATCGAGGGTTGTATCCAGTAAAACAGAATTGCCCCGCAACTGACTGGAAGAAAGCAATGCAAAATAATCTACCGGTGTATGAAACGTAAGACGCACTTCTGCAGTATCGCCGACATAAATTTCTTTGGGAACAACAACCTGCTGTACAACTTCTACCGTATCAATCTGACAGAATGCATACAGGGGAGCAAATATACACAGCGCTGCGCATACAAGAAAACGAATAGCACGCATCTTACCGTAACTCCCGCGACGCAAAAAAATGTGTCAGTTCTGCAGTTGCATCCTGTTCTGTGCTGAGCAGAAACGGAACTCCACCGTGACGCAGACAGTCTTTCTGCCACTGCTCTACATGATGCTGATTGCTTTCTGACCAGGCACGCGAAAACGCCGGCACTGATGTAGGCAGCATGGTACGCTGTCCTGTTTCGGAATCGACAAACGGTATGGTTCCCACTTCGGGTAAACGTGTATCGGAAGGATCGGTGATTCGGACGGCAACGACATCATGTTTCTGACACAGACGCGCAAACGGTGTAATCCATCCGGCAGTTCTGAAATCAGAAAAAATCATGACGAGCGAACGTTTTTTCAACAGTTTTGCAGCACCCTGTAATGCGGCATCCAGTGCAGAACCTGCAGGGATATCTTCTTCGTTTTTAATTTCTGAAAAGTTTTCGAAGCGTGACAAGAGCATGAGCGTTTGATTTTTTCCTGCTTTGGGAGCACAGGAAAACTGTACGCCCGCATCAAACACCACTGCCCCTACAGGACTTGAATTATGTTCAGCAGCAAGAGAAAGTAAAGAAGCACATTCAAGTGCAACAGACAGACGGGATTTTTTTCCAGAACCAGTGCACATTGAACGGGAAGCATCAACAAGAATGAACACACACAGTTCGCGCTCTTCTTCAAACATCTGCACAAACGGCTTACCCATTCGCGCAGTAACATTCCAGTCTATGGCACGCACATCATCGCCACGAAGATATTCACGGACACCGCTGAACTCAACACCCTGTCCCCGGTACAGCGATTTAAATGAACCGCTGCGCATTCCGTCTGCAAGAGCAAGAGAACTAAGATGCAAAAGGCTTGCACGTTTAGCAAGCGAATTCTGGTCCACGGTAATCGTCCTTAGGGAACGGGCATAAGGTCAACAATTTTTGCAATCAGATCGTTTGCTGTTACATTGTCTGCAGATGCTTCATAGCTGAGCACCAAACGATGCGACAGAACACGGATTGCAACTGCCTGTACGTCTTCCGGCAAAACAAAACTGCGGTTTTCAAACAGCGCATTTACTTTGGCACATTTGAGCAGGGCAATTCCTGCACGCGGAGATGCACCGAATGAAATGTAGCGCAGAATATCATTACGATGCTGTGCTGAACTCTGATCCTGAGCGGGACGAGTAACTGTAATGAGTGAAACAATATACTGAAGGATTTTTTCGTCTGCGGTAATTGCATCAACTGCGGCACGGCATTTCTGCAGAATCTGAGCAGAGAGAATTTTCTTTACCGGAACTTCATTTGCTTTTCCCATAGTGCGGACAATCTGCATTTCGTCTTCCGGCTGAGGATACGGAACTTCAAGTTTCATCAGGAAGCGGTCTAATTCTGCTTCGGGTAAGCTGTAGGTTCCTTCCTGTTCGATAGGGTTCTGTGTTGCAAGCACAAAGAACGGACTGGGAAGTTTGTAAGAAGTTTCGCCTATGGTAACCTGCTGTTCTGCCATTGCTTCAAGAAGTGCAGACTGAACTTTTGCAGGAGCGCGGTTGATTTCATCAGCAAGGACGACATTGGCAAACACAGGGCCTTTGCGTACCGAAAAATTACCGGTTGCCTGTTCGTAGATGAGTGTACCCGTTACGTCTGCTGGCAACAGATCCGGCGTAAACTGAATGCGCTTAAAGTCAAGCCCCGAAACATCGGCAATAGTGCGTACTACCAGCGTTTTTGCAAGACCTGGCACACCTTCAAGCAGCACGTGACCGCCTGCAACCAGAGCCATAAGAATTCCATCAATAACAGAAGTCTGTCCTACCACACGCAGTGCTACTTCGGCACGACATTTCTGCAGGTAATCAGAGCACTCAGCAAGCTCAGCTTTTGTAACAGTTGTTTCCATATATTGATAAATATAGCAAATATGTGTATCAGTGTAAATAGAATTGCATATTCATACAAAAATTCGGGAAAATATGCAAAATTCTGATTGTCAATCAGATTGCAATGCACTATACTTACGCTACTATGATTGAACCACTGGCAAAGGAATTAAACGACATTCTTGAAGGAACTACCCCGGGAGAAATGCTTTCGGACGTAGGTAAGAGACTGTACTTTCCCAAAGGAATTATTGCACAGAGCGGAGAAGCCAAACAGCTTGGAAAAACCGCTAACGGTACTATCGGTATGACCGTCATCAACGGAACACCTGCAGTGCTGCCGTCTGTACAGAAGATTGTACCCGGTCTTTCTGCCCGAGAACTGGTTGCCTATGCACCGACCGCCGGAAATCCCGACCTGCGTGCACTGTGGAAACAGGATCTTATCAAAAAGAATCCCCTGCTCAAAGACAAGAGCATTTCACTTCCTGTGCTGGTACCCGGACTGACTGCCGGCATTTCATACATGTCAGACCTTTTTCTTGACGAAACAAAACCGCTGGTTGCAGCAGATCCTTCATGGGACAATTATGTTCTGATTGCCTCTGCACGCCGCAATGCTCAGTTCATTCAGTTCCCCATGTTCAAAGACGGGGCTTTTAATATGGCAGGGTTTGAAAAGACAGTTACCGAACAGGCTGAAAAAAACGGCTCTGCACGCGTACTGCTTAACTTTCCGCAGAATCCTTCGGGATACAGCCCGACTGTTGAAGAAGCAAAACAGATTGTTGCCATTGTAAAGCGCATTGCTGACTCAGGCAAAAAAGTAGTTGTCTGGGATGACGATGCCTACTTTGGCCTTAACTACGAAGACAATGTAGAACCGCAGTCACTGTTTGCATACCTTGCAGACCTGAGTCCCAATGTACTTGCAATAAAGATTGACGGTCCCACTAAAGAAGATTTTGCCTGGGGATTCCGTGCCGGATTCATTACCTTCGGATGTAAAGGCATGACCGACGCTCAGTATGACGCACTGGTTAAAAAACTGATGGGTGCAATCCGTTCATCGGTTTCCTGTGCATCTACTCCGCCACAGTCACTTCTTTTGCGTGCCTTCAAAGATCCAAACTTTGAAGCAGAAAAGCAGCAGTTCCGCGCCGTACTGGAAAAACGCTATGCAGCAGTAAAAGCATTTGTTACCAGCCACACAAGCAAAGAACTTGAAGTACTGCCGTTCAACTCCGGTTACTTTATGGCATTCCATACTAAGACCGTTGATGCAGAACAGCTTCGTCAGAGCCTGCTCAAAGACAGAGGAATCGGAACCATTGCAATTGACGCTCACACCCTGCGCGTTGCATTCAGCAGTCTTGAAGAGAACTTAATTGATACTGTTTACCAGGCAATCTACGACGTTGCGGACAGCATGTCTCATGCGTAAGTTTTTTTCTGTTGCTCTTGCCGCTGTAACTTTATGTTCGCTGGTTTCCTGCAGTTCTAAAAGCGAAGAACCGCTGGTCATCTGGACAAGCAGCAAGGAATTTGCAACGTATGTCGAACAGTTTAATGCAACTCACACAAACGCAAAGGCAGTTCTGGTGTACAAGGAACAGCCTGCACGTGCTTTACCGCCGGCAAAAGACGAACAGACGCCCGACCTTATCATAGGCTCATGGCTTAAAAACTCTACCACACGAAAATACTTTACCCCGCTGGACTATCTGTTTCAAGAAAGACAGTTAAACAAATCTGTTTTTTACCGCCAGCTGATTGACTACGGTGTCATAAACGAAAAGCAGTATCTGGTTCCCATCAGTTTTAACATTCCGGCAATTGCCTACGATTCACGGCAGGAAGCAAATCTTCCCGAAGGAAAATCACTTACCCTTAATCAGATTAAAGAATGTGCAAAAGCCTTTAACACCACCGATAAATCCGGAAACTACACCGCCATGGGTTTTGCCCCGGTGTGGGATACCGACTTTCTGTACCTGGTTTCAAAGATGCAGGGTGCCTCTTACCGCGAAAAGGGCAACAGTTTTTCGTGGAACGAAAGCGCAATGGATCAGACAATCCGTTACCTGCGTGCATGGACACAGGACTGCAACACCGATTCTACTGCGGAACAGAACTTTCAGTTTAAATACCTGACTATGCCGGAATACAAACAGGTTATTTCGGGACGCACACTGTTTGCCTACATGACCAGCGACGAACTGTTTACCCTTTCTCCGGCACAGCTTGAGCCACTTTCTTTCAGATGGATTCAGTCTAACGGCATGAGTTCCGTAGAAGATTCTCTGATAACGGTAGGTCTGTATAAACACGCAAAACACAGTTCACAGGCAGAACTTTTCTTAAAATGGTTCTTTACCACGCAGACTCAGGTAGAACTGATTCAAAAGCAGGAAGAAATGAAGCTTGATACACGTGTTTTTGGCATTGCATCAGGCTTTTCTTCGATTGCACAGGTAAATGAAGCCTGTTATCCGACCTATTACAGCCAGCTTTTGGGAAAACTGCCGGAAGCATCATCGCTTACACTGCCCAACATTCTGCCCTACCGCTGGACAAGCCTTAAACAGCAGGTAATTATTCCGTATTTACAGCAGCGTTCTGACACCACGTCTCAAAAAGAAGTAGATGACCTTACCCGCCGCATTGCAGACTGGAGTAAGCAGTTCTTCTAACAGTTAATGTTTTTATAGTGTCTTGCCGATATTTAAAACGAGGCAAGATTATGGTTTCAAACGACATTACTTTGAACGCATCATCTTATAGCAATCTCTTTGGAAGCGGATTTGGCTCCCTGTATGTACCGGTAAGCCCCAGTGCTGTCGTGTACGCACAGTTTGACCACATCCACGGAATTGCAGCTTCATCTGATCAGGCCGGTGTTTCGGTAAACCGCATTTCAATTCTCAACGCACTGATTGATCAGTTTGTTTCCATGAAAGCTCAGGGAAGCGACAATAAAAATATCCTGCAGGACAGCGAAAAAGCCATGGAGCTTTCCGAAGTACAGCAGGATATGCTCATTCAGTCGTATCAGAAACAGATTTCAGAGTCAATTTCTCAGGCACAGGAACAGGGTCTGTACGGATTTGCAGGCCTTATGCCCCAGTCCGGTGCCGTCTTTAACATTGTAGCTTAAGCACTATGTCCACAAAAGCCACAGAATCAAAGCCGCAGCCAGAGTCGTTATAATCGTAAACGGAACTCCAACCTTAAGCCATCCGCTGAACTTCATGGGGTAGCCCTCTTTCTTAAGGATTCCCATAGACACAATGTTAGCACTTGCTCCAAACGGCGTAAGGTTACCACCCAGACAGGAACCTACTAAAAGCGCAAACATGTACAGTTCACTCTTAACGCCGATTGCCTGTGCCATACCTGCTGCAACAGGAAGCATTGCAATAATGTACGGAACGTTATCGACAAAACCGCTGATTACGATAGACACAAACAGAATGACAAAGAATCCTGCAACAACAGAACCGTTTGTAAGACCAGAAAGGAACTGTGCAAAATCATCAAGTAAACCGGTTTCGCGGATTGCACCAATGACGACAAAAATTCCAATCAGGAAGAAAATTGTTTCCCAGTCAAGTTCTTTTGCAAGCGCAACAGTTTCATCTGTCGTTTTGTGCTGGAAGAAACGGTACCACACAAGCCCCGCAATTCCCAGTGCAAGAACAAACAGACCGCTCAAATATTCAAAGCTGGTATGAATGAATGAAACGGCAGCAAGACCAAAAATCATGGTAAGCAGAAGAATCATGGGGAACCAGGAAACAACCGGCTCTTTTTCAAGTTCAATTTTGTTCTTTCCTGCTTTGGTAAAGAAGAAATAGAAGAACGCACAGCCTGCAAGCATTCCTGTCTGAACGACAAAGAAAATTGAAAGGCGTCCGTCGTGTACAAAGAAGTCGTTAAAATTGTAACCCGCATAACTTGCAAAAATCATTGATGGCGGATCTCCTACCAGCGTTGCAGTTCCTTCAAGGTTACTCATTACCGCAAGACCAATCATAAAGTAAGTAGGATTAAGTTTGAGTTTTTTACACAGCGCAAGTGCAATAGGTGCCATAACCAGAACAGTCGCAACGTTTTCAACAAAGATAGAAATAATTCCCGTCATTGCTAAAATGGCTACGATTGCAAGCCCGGTGTTTTTTGAATGCATGACAATGGTATCTGCAATGCGTGCAGGAACCCGTGAGTAAATAAACAGAGCAGCAATAATCATACTGCCCAGATAAATCATCAGCACGTTCCAGTTGATTACATCCTGAAATGCATGGACCGGTGCATACAGATGAGCGGGTGCATCTCCAGAAAGAGCCAGAATATCTTCCGGAAGTTTAAACAGGGCATCGGGGAAAATGATTCCCAGAATAATGACGATTACTGCGGCACACGAGGTAAACCACACTTTTTTATTCTGAAACGCTATGACCAGTGCATACATGACGATTGCAAGTGCAAGCACAACCCATTTTAACTGTTCCATACAAACTCCTTTTTTCTTCTATAACCAAATACTAATTGTTACCGGAAATACCGCGCCGTAAGTGCATGAGAAAACAGCTCTGCCTTGCGGAACGTCTGAATCATCAGCGGTGCAAACAGCGGGACTAGCTGCTTGAATTTCTTAAAGCCTTTTGACTGTCCGAATGCTCCGCGGATAATCTGCGTTTTAACAATACTGGCAGCCTCTTCCAGAAGCAAGGGAATAAACCTGAAGATAATTCCCACAACTAAAACTATATTGCGTACTGCAGCTTTATTTATGAGCGCTATCAGTATAAGAAGATCTGAAAGTCCGTCAAGCAACTGGCGTTCATCTATCGTAAACATAAATACGCCCATAGTGTTAACACAGGAAACAATGCGAAGTACCGAACACACACACAGCTGTATCTTTGACGGTGTTATCACAAGCCACGATAAATCAACATAACGGATTTCGTCTGCCTGTGCGGGAAAGAAAATCAACTGAAAGACAACAATCAGCAAAATCCACGGTGAAAACTTAAGTATTGCAATCGTCGGTTTTGAAATCGGATAGCGTGCAAGCAGTGCATACAGAATAGTTACTCCCAGTACACATGCACACGGAAGAACTGTCTTAAAGCAAATGGAAAGCGTAAACATTGCAAGAAACACAAGGTACTTTACGACAGGCGGTAATTTTGCAACCGGTGAATCGGGAATCTGCACGGTTCCCAAAAATGAAGCAGATGCTTTTCGTATTCCTGCAAGCATTTCTGCATTTCTGACCGGCGGCATATCTTTCAGCTGAATGTTTGTATCATCACCGGCACTCACCGTAACTTTTGTAAGTTCATCCCAGGAAAGCTGTCTGTCTGCAAACTGAGCTTCGTTCATGCGGTGTGTGGTAAACAAAACGGTTTTTCCTTCCTGCGCAAGCTTACGCAGCAAAAGCATAACCGTACGGCGCGACTGTGCATCCAGACCGGCAGTCGGCTCATCAAATAGGTACACATCACCTTCCAGTGCAACAATTCCCGCAAGTGAAAGCTTTCGTTTTTCACCGCCGCTTAAGCGGAATGCCTGACGGTCAGCAAAATCTGCAAACGGAACTCCCGCAGCATCCATTGCATGTATGACACGCTGCCGTAATTTCTTACCCGTTACCCCCTGTGCGCGTGCACCAAAGGCAACATCATCTGCAGCAAACGGTTCAAATAAGGCGGCTTCTGTATCCTGCAGTGCAAGCAGCGGCCGTGACACAGATCTGATTGTTCCCGAAGAAGGAATCAAAAGCCCCGCAAGACATTCAAGCAGTGTGGATTTACCGCAGCCGGAAGGTCCTGTCAGTGCAGTAAGTGTTCCCTTTTGCAGAGTAAATGAAAGTTTTTCAAACACCTTACGGTCTGAATATGAAAACGAAAGATTTTTAACGCTTAATGAAAGCGGTGCATCCTCTGCAACAGAAGCAGATTGTTTTGCATGAATCAGTTCATCATCAGAACCAAACACAGACTGCACCATTGCTTCATCGGCAAAAAAATCAGCAGACGAAGCATCAAATACCAACTTACCCTGCTCAAGGACTAACACCCGTGAAGCATGACGAACTTCTTCTTCGTCGTGCGTGATATGAACAATGCTGTTACCTTTGCGGTTCCACTGATCTATAAACTCAATTACCTCAGCCCGTGTATTCGGGTCAAGCATGGCAGTTGTCTCATCCAGAATCAGAAGATCAGGGAAAAGTGCAAGAATTCCTGCAAGCGCAAGCCGCTGTGTCTGTCCTAAAGAAAGCTGCGTGGTACGCGAAAAGGCGCGGTCTGCCAGATCTACAACCGAAAGACACTCCATAGTGCGCAACTCAACTTCTGACTTGGAAAGATTCAGATTCTTTGGTCCAAACGCAGTGTCCCGTTCCACAACACCTGCTACAATCTGTTCCTTGGGATGCTGAAACACTATACCTTCGATTGCATTTTCTGAGCGCTCTACCGTTCCTTCGTCAGGCTCAATAAATCCCGCCAGAACGCGTGCCAGCGTGCTTTTCCCCGAACCGTTAGTTCCTACCACGGCAATATACTGACCGCGCTCTATGCTTACCGATACATCCGTAAGCGCATTACGGTTTGCCTGAGGATATGAAAATGACACGTTGCTAAGCTTAAGAACCTGCGTTTCCATTACGCCTATACTACACTTTTTTTCTATTTTTTGCTACAATACAAAGTATGGTAATTGCTTCGATTGATTTAAAAGACGGACATGTTGTTCAGCTTAAAAACGGAAAAGATTTAGTTCTTCAGCGCGATGACGCAGATTCTCTTATTGCGGAATTCAACCTCTATGGTGAAGTTGCCATTATCGACTTAGACGCGGCCTTACGCAATACAGATGAAAAGGGAAATACGGCAAACACTGAACTTTTGAAATCACTGCTCAGAAAAGGAAATGTACGTGTAGGCGGAGGAATCCGTGATGTCAAAAAAGCACGTGAACTGATTTCTCTGGGTGCAGAAAAAGTCATCATTGGTTCAGCAGCCTGGAACGCAAACCGTAAAGACGGAGAGCCAATACTCAACACCGCATTTCTTGACGAACTGGTCAATGCAATCGGTAAGCAGCGAATTATCATCTCTGTAGATGCCATAAACGGAAACATTGCCGTTAAAGGCTGGACAGAAACCGCCGGTATTCCGCTCATAGACGGAGCAAAAGAAGCTGAAAAATATGCAAGCGAACTGCTGTTTACCTGTGTAGAAAAAGAAGGCTGCATGCAGGGAACTGACATGGAGCAGGTAAAAAAACTGCGTGAAGCAGTAAGCTGTCGTGTCGTTGCGGCTGGCGGAGTTAATTCTCTTGAACAGATAGAAGAACTGGAAAAACTGGGCTGCGATGTACAGCTGGGCATGGCATTGTATACAGGTGCAGTTTCACTTAAAGACAGTTTTATTCACTGCCTTAACTGGGATAAAACAAACGGAATGATTCCTGTCATTGCACAGAGCACTCACGGTGAAGTATTAATGATGGGCTATGCAAACCGAGATGCTTTTAAAAAAACCTTTGCAACAAAAAAACTCACGTTCTTCAGCAGAACCCGCAATACTCTGTGGACAAAAGGCGAAACAAGCGGACATGTACTTGATGTCGTAAAGCTTAGAGCTGACTGTGACCGCGATACCGTACTGGCAACTGTTGTTCCTAACGGCGGTGCATGTCATACCGGAAGCTGGACTTGTTTTGGTGCAGCTCCTGACGAAAAAAGTTCAATGGAACGGCTGTATGCAACTATTGCAGAACGCTTTGCAAATCCAAAACCCGGAAGCTATTCTGCAACGCTCAACGATCAGCGTGTGCGCGAAAAGGTTATGGAAGAAGCAGAAGAACTTACCGATGAAGCCGAAACAAAGCAGGATGTCATCTGGGAAGCAGCAGACCTTCTGTATTTTGTAAGCGTACTGATGTACAAAGAGGGAGTTACCTGGCAGGACGTGTATGACGAACTGGATAAACGTCACAAGGCAAAGTAAGAGGCACGGAACATGATACGGATTCAGAAAACACAGGAAGTCGAACCGGAATTTTTTGAAGGAAGAAATTTTGGTGACAGCATAGATGTAGTTAAAACAGTTCTGCAGACTGTGCGCGAAAAAAAAGACGAAGCACTTCACACTTACAGCCGGCAGTTTGATGCGGCAAATCCTGCATCGTTTGAAATTTCGCAGAGTGAACTTAAAACCGCTGCAGATTTTATGAAGGAAACCAATCCTGATTTGTATAAATCTCTATGCTATTCCTTTGACCTTGCACTGCGCTTTGCAAAAAAACAGCGTGAAAGTTTTGACGACTTTGAAATAGAACTTGAAGAAGGACTGTTTACCGGACAGAAAAACATTCCTGTTGACCGGGCAGGTGTATATGTTCCCGCAGGACGCTTTCCGTTAGTTTCAAGCGTTGTCATGACCGTAACTCCGGCTCTTGCTGCAGGCGTAAAAGAAATTGTGCTGTGTACACCTCCACGGGTTCACCCTGATGATCTGGAAAAAGCAAAAGCTTCGGGACAGAAATGTTACACAGGCGGAAAACCCTATGCAGACAAGAACATCATGGCAGCAGCATACATTTGCGGTGTTAACCGTGTGTTTGCAGTCGGCGGTGCACAGGCTATAGCAGCGCTTGCGTTTGGAACACAAAGCATTCCCCGCGCAGATGTCATCGTAGGTCCTGGAAACAAATTTGTTGCAGAAGCAAAGAAACTGGTGTACGGTACCTGTGGCATAGACATGATTGCAGGTCCCACTGAAGTATTTATTATTGCAGACAAAAGTGCAGATCCCAAATGGGTTGCAGCAGACATGCTTGCTCAGGCAGAACATGATGTTGTCGCACAGTCTACCCTTGCAACTCCTGACGAAGCATTTGCTAAACAGGTTGCACAGGAAATTGAAGTTCAGCTTGCACAGCTTCCCACCCGTCAGACTGCAGAACAGAGCATTAACACCTACGGCCGCATCATTATCACTAAAGATTTAGACGAAGCCGCATTCCTTGCAGACAAACGTGCACCCGAACACTTAGAGCTTGCACTTGATGACACAAAAGAACGGGAACGCATTATTCAGACCGTACACAATTACGGCTCACTGTTTATCGGACACGATTCGGCAGAAGTCTTTGGAGACTATGCTGCAGGACTGAATCACACACTGCCTACTTCAGGAAGCGCACGCTTTACCGGTGGACTTTCTGTCCGCATGTTCCTTAAGACAGTCACTACCCTCAGGGCAAAAAGCGGTTCAAAAGGTGCAGTTGCATCTGCAGTTGCCGCAGGACACTTAGGTGATGCCGAAGGACTTGCAGCACATGCGTATGCAGCACGACTCAGACTTAACTCTCAGGAGGAAGGCAATGCTTAAGATTTACAAACTGGGCGAAGAAGTATTACGACAGAATTGTGAAGAAGTAAAACCCGAAGAAATTAATGATGAATTACGCACGCTCATAAAAGAAATGTTTTTAACCATGGATGAAGCAAACGGCGTTGGTCTTGCAGCACCTCAGGTTGGAATTGCAAAACGGTTTTTCGTTGCAATGGCCGATGACGATGTTGAACGCGTATTCATCAATCCGGTAATCACCAAAACTTCATCTGAACTTTCTGAATACGAAGAAGGCTGTCTTTCTATTCCCGGTGTTTACGAAACCATTGTCCGCCCCAAGGCAGTCACCATTTCTGCACTGGACATGAACGGTAAGCCCTTTACGATTGATGCAGAAGGACTGTTAGCAAGAATTGTTCAGCACGAATCAGATCATCTTGACGGTGTACTGTACATTGACCGCGGCGACGAAGAGTTTAAAAACAAAACAATAGAAACGTTTAAAAAGCGTCAGGCAAATGCCGCTGCAAAAGCTGCAAAGAAAGCAGCAAAAAAAGCAAAGCTTGAAGCAAAACTTAACGCAAAAAAAACAAACGGAGCAAACTAGAAGATGCTGCGTGTTTTATTCGGAGGAAGTCCTGCTGCTTCCGCAAAAGCATTAGAACTCATTCTCAGAGACAGTGCAATGTCTGAATCTGTTCCCAGTGAACAGTACAAAATTGTCGGCATTCTGACAAATCCTCCGTCTGCAAAAGGAAGACACAAAGAACTCATTCCCACAGAAGTTGAACAGTATGCACGCATCTGGAACGAAGCACGCGGCGATGACATTCAGATTTTTTCTCCTGAACATGTAAAGGAAGAAGCACGCAATCAGATTGAACAGGTGCATCCCGACATTTTTGTCTGCTTTGCCTACGGACATATTTTAGGACCAAAGTTTTTTTCTCTCTTTAAATTCGGCGGAATAAACCTGCATCCCTCACTGCTTCCAAAATACCGTGGAGCAACTCCGGTAAATGCAGCAATCTTAAATCAGGATAAAGCAACAGGCTTAAGTCTTCAGAAAATGGCTTTGGGCATGGACGAAGGCGATGTTCTTTTTCAACAGAAAATAACACTCACCGGAACCGAAACTGCAGAAACACTGCTTAACCACAGCGCACTTCACGGAGCAATTGCCATTACCAGTTTACTGCGTACTATCGCAAAGACACAGCAGCTTCCCCCCGCCGTAAAACAGGAAGGAACTGCAACCTACTGCACAATCATAAAAAAAGAAGACGGTAAAATTGACTGGAGCAAGTCTGCAGAAGAAATCGATGCACAGATTCGTGCCTATACTCCCTGGCCGCAGTGCTACACAAGTGCTAACGGTCAGCAGTTAAAAATACTTAAAGCAGGTGCTGCAACAAAAATCGCAATTCAGGATAATACGGTTCCCAAAAACACGTCTGCCGTTCCCGGAACTGTACTGGATTACAATAAACAGCGCGGAATTCTTATTCAGACAGGTAATGGAGTTCTTATCGTTACTGAACTGCAGTGGCAGGCAAAAAAAGCAATGGATTATAAATCGTTTATGAACGGTTCCAGAAATTTCATCGGGTCTGTTCTAGAATAAAACACAAAAAAATGGTAAGGTATGGACATGAAGAAACTCAACTTTGACAAAGCAAAAGTCGAATGTGAAAAACAGATTGACGGATTACGAAACGGCGGCAAACCGCTGCTTATCACCATTATATTAACCTTCCTGGTAATGATTGCAGTATGCGTTGCAGTCTTCTTTGCATCTGTACAGGGAAAGGAACAGGTTAAAGTTCCCAACGTTGTAGGAAAAGACCTGACTTCTGCACTTTTAATGCTGCAGAAAAACGAGCTGTATGCAAAAATCCAGCTGCGTTACACAGACCTTCCCGGAAGCGAAGGAACAGTCCTTGAACAGGATCTGAAAGCAGGTGCAATTGTCAAAGCCTATCAGCGTATAACCCTTACGGTTGACCGCGGAGTTGCACTTGATCATCTGGAAGATTATGTCGGCCAGGACATTTCCGATGTACGCTCACGCCTGCAGCTTTTATTCAGCAGTGAATCAGCAAACGTAAATGTCATGTCGCCGGTGTACACAAAAGATTCTGCTGAACCGGGAACCATTCTTGCTCAGTATCCCGAAGCAGGAACCCTTATCACTCCGCCCATGAACATCCGCTTTGTAGTCAGCAGCGGAACTCAGACAGAAAAGACAACGGTACCTGATTTAAGCGGCAACACAATCGCTCAGGTATTGCGCCAGATGCCGTCTTCAAAAGTAGTATTTGATTTTACTTCACATATTGCAGGTGATTCAGAAAAAGCAGGAACGGTAACACATCAGGATTCTGCAGGAAAAGAAGTAGAAGCCTTTACACACATTCCGGTAGACATTGCAATTGCTGCAGTTACAGAAAAAGACACCATGGTAAGCGGAATCTTTACGTATGACGCACCGGAGTATCCGTATGCAGTACCCATGGAACTTGATGTACGGGACAGCGAAGGAAATGTTACCGCTCAGGTTAAGTTTGTTCACCCGGGAAAAACGGTAACCGTTCCCTTCACTGCTAAAAAAGAATCTACACTGATTTTCTCAATTCTTGGCGAAGAAAAGACCCGCCAGATTGCTCAGTAATCAGCACACTATTTTTTGACTTCTACCGAACCGTCGGCATGTGCAATAAATGCTACAGGCCGCAGTTTGGTAAAGAAGCCAACTTCAACTACACCAGTAATTGCATCAATTTTATCTTCCAGCACAACCGGATCAACAGGTTTTTCCCAGACACAGTCTACAATCATGTTTCCGTTATCAGTAATAACAGGACCTGCTTTTCTGACACCTTCACGCACCGTACAGCTTGCACCCAGTTTTTCCAGTTCACGGATTACACGAACACGTGCATCGGCAATGATTTCTACAGGCAACGGAAATTTTGTTCCGTGAGAGCCAACTGCCTTTGATTCATCTGCAACGATTGTGTATTCGCGCGAACTGTATGCAGTAATTTTTTCACGCAGTAACGCAGCACCGCCGCCTTTAACCAGTGTGTTCTCAGGACCAATTTCGTCTGCACCGTCAACAGTCAAATCAAGCTGTCCGGCAATTGCTTTATCATTAAGCGTAAAAACAGGAATTCCCAGTTCTTCACAGGCAAGTGTAGTCTGAAAACTGGTTGATACTGCTTTAATGTCTTTTAAGGTTCCGTCTGCAATGCGTTCTGCAAGGCGCTTTACTGCCGGCATAGCAGTAGAACCGGTACCCAGACCGATTTTCATTCCGCTGAAAATTTTTCCTTCTTTTATCAGCGAATCAATTGCAGTTGTTGCAGCAAGAATTTTCTGTTCATTCGTTGTAATCATTATATTCAACCCCCGTAAACAGAGCAAATTGTTCCCAGCCCTGATACTTTAACATTTCATAACCGTTGCAAACTTTGCAGCCAGCCTGTGATGCCCGAGCCATAACCGGCGTTGTTTCCGGAACATACACAATATCAAACACTTTTTCTTTTCCCGAAAATTCATAAAAGTAAATGGGATCATTTGATTCATCTGCAGGAAGTGATGCATTCATTCCTTTAGAAGTTGTCTGAATTATTACATCACTGTATCGCTTCAACAAGTGAACTGAATCCGGTCCAAGCGGTGCATATTTAAATCCAAATTTTTCAGCAAGAGCGCGGGCCTTACCCAGCGTGCGGTTAAACACACATGCGTTACCATGCAGTTTTTTTACGGCATACGCTATTGCATGCGCTGCTCCACCTGCACCAATGATTGCAACTCTTTTTCCGCGCAGATTCTTAAATCCGGTAAACTCAAGCAGTGAGCGTTTGAATCCTGACCAGTCTGTATTGTAACCGTACCAGCTGCCGTCTTTTTCAACAACCGTATTACAGGCACCAATTTCTGCAACATGTTCATCCACTGAATCAAGATAGCCTAACACACTTTCTTTATGAGGAATGGTTACTGAAAAACCTTTTACACCAATCTGGCGTGCAAGCGGAAACACATCTCCAATTTTTTCTGAACGCAGGGGAACATATACCGCATTCATGTTGTGTGCACGATATGCAGTATTATGAAGCACTGGACTAGACGTAGCATTCAGCGGCCAGCCGGTTATGCCAAACACATCAGTATCGCGGTCTATTGTCTTAAAGTGATAGGTTTCGTTGAGCGTTATAGGATCAAAATGCGCAAGGTTACCAACATTCGATGCAAGTTCAGGAGCACTGGTAAACGTAAGATAGTTTTTTAATTTTGCAGAAAGAATACGCGACGGAGCACCAAGTGGTCCCATTGCAATTAAAATGTGATTGTTGTCATTCATCTGTTCAGCTTCTGCAAACAGTTTTGTTACATCAGAAAGCGAATGAGGCATAAATGCAATTTTAGGAATTTCATAAGAAGTTGTACGTAATGAACGCAACCGTTCTGTAATGTTTGAAACCGGACCGTCCATACAGTGAACACTGCGGATTATTTTTGTACCGAATGCAAGTGCAACATCCTGAAGCGAAGGAACACGAAAATCTTCTTCAAAATCTACATAGTCAAATGTTTTTGCATTTTCTTCACCAGCAAACGAAAGGGCACGTGCAAACAAAACAGTTCGTGCTGCCTCTCCTTCCCTAAACTGACCGCCGTCAACCACACGCCGTAACGTAAGAATACAGGGAAGTCCAGCCATAAGGGGAAATTTTCGAATTAAAAGCCGCTCATCATCATCAAGAAAATCTGCACGAAGTTCTGCCACATCAATTACAGAGCGGTATTTGTTTACGAGTGTAAGGTTTTCCAAAAGCGTCTTACCCGTAAGCGTAAGACAGATAAGCGGTCTATCCATGGCAACATCATACCACATTTATCCGGTAAGTTTCAATTGAAATCAAGAACAGGTTTTGTCTTACGGATTTTTAATGCCGGCCCTATAAGAATATCCTGGGTTTCTCCGGAACTGAGTCTGAGCCTGACCTGAGCATCTGAAGTTTTTTTATCGATTATTTCAAGCGGATATCCGCGGACTGCAGGCAGCTGAGGGTCTATCAGTATTTCAAGTAAATCCTGAGCCTGAAGTGCAGTTTCCACAAGATGCATCTTTCCCACATAATCCATACCGTCAGCTTCACGCCGTTCAAACCGTACGTAATCTACATTTAACTGTTCTTCACTTACAATAATGCGCCGTTCCAGGCGTTCAGTAAGGATTTCTTTCTGATCTGATGATGTATCCAGTTTGGACAGTTTCTTTTGCAGCTGACTAAGCAGCTGTTTACTTTCCTGTTCACGGTTTTTCGTGTTAACCGGATTTCCAATGGAAAGCACGGAAGGTTCCTGTAATGACGGAAGCGGCGAGACTTGGGTTTTCCGGCTGACAGCAGTTACACATCCCACTCCGTCAAGATGCAGTTTTTGCATTACTTCTTCTGCTTCTTCATCTGAGGTAAAGTCAAACAAAAACACTCCGGGAGCAAGCTGCTTAACAACGTGACTGGAAAGCTCCGGTGTATTTGTTATAACGGCACTCAACTTTTGAGACACACACAGAACATAACCTTTATACAGCATAAACGATGTATACGATGCATACCACTCTTCTATGCTTACCCTGACTGTCTGCGGTATTTCGTAACGACAGAACTGAGAAAGAATTTCAATAACTGATTTATCGGTATGACCTGCTGCAAATGCCCTGAACACTGAATGTTTTTCAAGCATGTACGTCATTGCAACGTCAACCTGCTGAAGTGAAAGACACTGTACCACAGACAACAGCTGTTCAAGCGGAAGACCCGGCATAAGCGTTACCCTGCCAGAAGCATCTACTTCCATAACGGGAACCTGACTTACCAGAACAGATGTACTTAATGCATCGGGACAGGCTGCATACAGCGGTTCGTCATTTGCATCAGAACCAGCCTGCTGTACCATGCCCAGAACTATGCACGAATCAATGCAAGAAGCAAAGGAAAAATCAGATTCTTCTCCAGAACTTGTGCGTAACAGAGCTGCAAACCGGCCCGCAGAAACTTTTGAACCCTGCACTTCCTGAAGCACGTGACACAAACGGATAAGCGCCTGTCGGGTCAGTCCCTGCGCAGGAAGCGAACATAACAGCGTCTGAACAATCTGTGCTTTAACGCGTAAGTCAGTACGAGATAAATGACCACTGGAAGCAGCGGCAATATACGAACAGCGGACAAGCGGACTCATGCGTGCAAACAAAACAAGCCGTTCCCAGTCAGGTACTGTTTCTTTTTCTGACTGATGAAACAGAGAAAGTTCACAGAAGGCTTTGCATAAAACACTTAACGCAGGAACTGTCGTATACAATTGCGATAAATCAGCAACGGTCTTTTTCTTAAACGAACCGTCAGACTTGCAGCAGTCGGGATGAGAAAAAACATAGTTTACAAAGGAAGCAATCAGTGCATCGGTAAGAAGATAGAAACTGTTAGGTTTTACCGGGTGTATGTTTTCAGAAACAAACAGACAGTCAAGCGAAACAACAGATGCAATTTCATCATCCAGAAGCGGATTTACACCATACACTCCGTCACGTTCATTACGGTAACGAAACACAATCAGCCGTTCTTCAAGGTTAACAAGGCGTTCATGCAATAACGGTGCAACATCAGAACCACGGAACAAGTCGGCCAGTTTTACTTCTGTCATATTGGGAACATAATTTATGCAGGAAACAATCTGTCTGTCCTGAGCACACAAAAGCGAAACCATATTCTGCTGAATTTCTTTTTTGCGCAAAAATGAACTCAACGCTTCAATCAGTTTCTGTTTGTTGTACGGAGTTTTTATCACTCCAAGATACGTACGCATAATATCAAGAAACTGTTCGTCGGGAAGAAGTTCAAAATGTTCCCGCCATGCAATGACACGTTTTGTTCTTTCACTCAATTCCATTGCACACCTCGCACAAGGAATCTTCACCGGTGTATCTTACAATGCGGTACGAGTACCCCTGCTCTGCAAGAAATTTCTGACGGTTATTTCCAAAATCTTCTTCTACGGAATTGCGTGTTATGAGTGTAAAAAACCGGGCCGTCTTATTTTTAGGACGCAGGATTCTTCCCAACCGCTGGGCTTCTTCCTGTCGCGAACCAAAGGTACCGCTTAACTGAATTGCCATGCTTGCATCGGGAAGATCAATCGCAAAGTTTGCAACTTTACTTACCACTAAGACACGGACTTCTCCCTGTCTGAACTGTGCATACAGTTTGTCGCGGTCAGCAGTAGAAGTCTTACCGGTAATAAGCGGAGCATTCAAAAGCTGAGCCACTTCATTCAACTGAGAAAGATACTGACCGATAACCAGAATTTTTTCTTCAGGGAATTTTTTGACAAGACTTTGTGTAAGTGCAAGTTTTTCTGGATTTTCACTTGCAATGCGATGTTTTTCACGCACACCGGCAACCGCATACGCAAGCTCTTTATCTGCAGGAAGATCAAGACGCATCTCTACACATTCTGCACTTGCAATCCAACCGGAATGTTCCAGTTCTTTCCAGGGAACATCATAACGCTTTGGACCAACCAGAGAAAAGACATGACCTTCGCAACCGTCCTCACGAACCAGCGTTGCAGTAAGTCCTACACGACGCACCGCCTGAAGTTCTGCAACAACCCTGAACACGGGAGCAGGAAGCATGTGCACTTCATCGTAAATGACAAGTCCCCAGTTATTCTGCCGGAACAAAGAAAAATGCGGATACGGACCTTCCTTGTCTGGTCTCCATGTCAGAATCTGATATGTTGCAACCGTAACCGGAAGAATCGTTTTTGTTTCACCGGTGTACTCTGCAATCTGATCGCGGGTAAGAGAAGTTTTATCCAGAAGTTCATCTATCCACTGATGCACTGCAGAAATGTTTGTCGTTACAATGAGCGTGTTTGTTTTAAGCAGCGACATGATAAGCATGCCGACAATCGTCTTACCGGCACCACACGGAAGCACGATTGTTCCAAACCCAGTGCCGGGACCTTTGTCACCAACAAGTGCAAGCGCTGCACTTTTCTGATAATCACGGATTTCAAATTTGTTTCCGCTGGATGCAATGTCTTTAAGCGAAAGTTCCAGAGGCTGTCCGTCCTGAAGCGGCACATCATCTTTAACCGGCCAACCGACAGAAAGCAGCTGCTGCTTTACTGTTCCGCGTTCAACTAAGCGCAGTAAAAAACACCAGCGTTTTTCTTCTTCGCTTACAGAAACCACATTGTTTTCAGGTTCCTTGTATTCGTATGCAACAAGATGTTTTGAAAGCATTGCATTAGAAGCAATCTCTTTGTACACAAATGCATTTGCACAGACAATATACACATACGGCTCACCGTCAGCATCCGGCGCAGGAACCATTCTGATTTTACCAAAGCGAAGTGCTGTTTCCTGTATCCATACCGCAACTGCTTCTGGAACCGGATAGCGTGCAAAATCTTCAAGCACCTGAACCGCCTGTTCACTTGAAAAACCGGCACTTGCTGCATTCCACAGAGACAAAGCGGTAATGCGGTATGTATGCAAATGCTCAGGGGAACGTTCCAGTTCTGCAAACGGAATAAGTGCATTGCGGCATTCATCTGCACGAGGAGCATGAACATCAAGGAGGAGCGTTCTGTCTGACTGAACAATCAGCGGGTTATCTGGTTGCGGCATCTGTTTTTATTCCGTAACGGAAAATTCTACAAGCGTTGGAATTTCGCGTAATTTTTTTGACAGCGATATAATATCTGCCTCACGGGGAGACCGGACTAAGAAATGAAGTTTGAGCACATGTTCGGCATACACACTTTCTATATTCATATCGGTAATGTGAATTCCACCTTCCTTAATGGATTTTTCTATTTCAGTTATATTGATATCATCATCGCTAAAAATAAGGTGAAGCGTTTTAATGCGTTCTGACGGAAACCACAGCCATTCAAATTTTTCAAGCAGTTTAAGCAGAATAAGCAGTGCAATAAGAACAATCGCAACCTGAGCATACAGTCCAACTCCAAGCGCCATACCTAATGCAGATGCAGCCCAGATAATTGCAGCTGAAGTCAAACCCTTAATGTTCAAACCCTGACGGATAATTGTTCCGCCGCCAAGAAAACCTATACCGCTTGCAACACCTGCTGCAATACGGGTCGGATCACCGGCAACCATCTGTGTTTCTGCCATGTACACAGAAAGAATGGAAAGCAAAGTTGAAGACACACTTATAAGAACCAGCGTACGCAATCCAACTACCTGAGAATGCGACTTGCGTTCAATTCCCAAAAGAATTCCGCACACGCAGCTGGCAGCAATTTTTATAGAACACGATACAATAAAATCGATGTCAAACACAAACAGCTCCTTACAGTTTAAACAGCGAGAATGCTCCGGCAGATTTTGCACCGATTTTATTCCACGCTATTGATTTTTTTGCAGTCAGTTTTGTTTTAAGGGAATCAACAGAATCCATAAAGGATGCAAGCCACGATGCTAACTGTTCGTCACTTCTGGCAAGCTCTGAATTACTGTCACCGCGCACAAGCACAATGTTTACATACGGATCATCACCATACACTGCAGCAAGATTTTCTGCAAATGAAGTAAATGCTCCCGCAGCAGCAGCAACAACAGGAGATGCAAGTGCATTCTGACCGTTACGGATTGCCGGAGAGCGAACTCCGTCTGCAACAGAAGGTCCCTCTTTAAGCAGGAATACAAGCGTTCCCGGGTTAGATCCGGAATTATGTTTTTCAAACCGAGAAATCAATTCAAGCGCAAGCATCTGATACGGAACAACAAGTTCATCACAACCGCGGACACATTCACTTACATCAAGACGCTCAGCTTCTGCAGCATACGCTTCTTCATCAAAGAAAAGCACTGCCTCATCAAGCTGATCATACGCATTTTCTGCCTGCAGCACTACAGTTCTTGCAGAGACAGAGGAAGAACGGTTCCATGCAACGGTAAAGACTCCGGTTGAAGCTTCTCGGGTTTCGGCTTCTGCAAGTGCAGCTGCTTCTGCTTTTTTTTCGGCAACTGTCTTTTTTTCCAGAGCCTTCTGTTCTTCAAATTCTGTTTCCGGACGGGTAACCACTACATTGCGCCCGGTTGCGGTCATTCCTTCGACAAATGCTTCCCCGCGGGGCATATCTTTTCCTGCAATTAAAATTGTTTTAGCCATACCTTCAGTATACCATACTAGAAAATACTTTGCAAAGTGCTTTTACTTTGTTATAATACAGGCATGAAAATTTGGCTTAAGTATTTAATCGGTATTGTAATCGGAATTATTTCCGTACTTATCATTCCCCTGGACAGCGTTCAGTCACAGGCAACCCTTGATTTTATTGTTGAGATGGTTCTGCGTTTTGGACGTTACACGCTGCTTCCGCTTCTGTTTTTTTCTGTTGCAACGGCGGTATTCAAACTGCGCGACGAAAAACTGATTGTAAAAACAGGATTGTGGACTTTTGGCGTTATCATTGCATCTTCCCTGCTGCTGGTTACGCTGGGACTTTTGACCGCACTGCTTATCCGTCTGCCGCGAATTCCCATCACCATAGAAAAAGCTACAGAGATTCCGACAATTGATGTTCGGGATTTACTGCGAAGACTCTTTCCCTATACAGGATTCGAGGCACTTATTGACGGCGCATATCTTCTGCCCTGTTTTGTGTTTGCGGGTCTTGCCGGAGCGGGAGCTGCAAGCGATAAGATTGTTTCTAAACCTGCAGTAACGCTGTTTGATTCTTTGAGCAAAGTCTGCTACATAGTCATGTCACTGTTTACCGAATTTCTTGCAGTCGGAATGATTGCACTCATGACACGCTGGGCTTTCAATTTCAAAAACATCATCAGTGCAGGAGTTTACACACCGCTTATTATCATGCTGACCGTTGACCTTATTCTGGTTGCGGCAGTCATCTATCCGGTTATTCTTCGCTTCCTGTGCCACGAAATGCATCCGTATCGGATTCTGTACGCAAGCATTACATCGTTCTTGGTCAGCTTTATAAGCGGAGACACAAACTTAACCTTACTGATAAACACTCGTCACGGAGCAGAAAGTCTTGGAATCCGCAGAAGAGTAAATGCCGTCACATTCCCGCTGTTTTCTATTTTCGGAAGAGGTGGTGCAGCATTAGTTGAAGCTGTCTGTTTCGTATTGATTTTACGTTCGTACATTCCGTTGCCCATTTCGGCAACTGACATTCTGTGGATTGGATCAGTTGCACTGCTGCTTTCATTTGCTCAGGCAGCACTTCCGACTGGCGGTGCATTCATTGCAATTACCGTTATGTGTGTCATGTATGGCCGCGGATTTGAAGCAGGATACTTACTGTTAAAGGATGCAGCTCCGTTACTATGCTGTTTTGCCGCAGGATTTGATGCATTCACTGCAATCTTCGGAAGTTACATTGTCGGTGTAAAAACCCGCATGGTTATTCATCAGGAAATACACAAGTTTATCTAAACGATTATTTAAATTGAATGCTTACAGGCTGAGTGTCACCGTAAACTGCAATGGTGCCGCTCAGCTTTTTTGTTGCCGTAACAGATCCGTCCAGTTCAACAAACACCGCTTCACAGTTTTGAACAAATGCTGAATTCAAAAACCGTTCACTTCCATACATAAACGCAATGGTACTGAGCGCATCTGCATCCATTGAAGAAGAACAGACAATTGTTGCACTTAAACATGCAGGTTCAGAAGGATACCCGGTCGTTGCATTTAAGATGTGATGATATATCGCACCATCATCTGTAACGCTATAGCGCTCGTATGCACCACTGGTAACAACAGACATACCGTTACCTTCTTCTGTTTTAAGCGTTGCAACCAACAGAGGCTCAGCATCAGGAGACTGTGGATTTTTTATGCCCACTTTCCATGCAGTACCGTCTGTCTTTTTTCCATAGGTATACACGTTGCCGCCAAGATTTATGACTGCACATCTGACATTTTTTTCTTTCAGCATTTTTGCAAGTTCGTCTGTAGCATATCCTTTTGCAATTGCGCCAAGGTCAAGGCGCATTCCTTTTTGCGGAAGAAAAACAGTAAGCATCTGTTCATCAAGTTCAAGCTGTGTCCAGGAAACTAACTGTTTTGTTTTTTCAATTTCTGTTACAGAGGGAACAGAGAAATCAGCACTGCCTATATTCCACAGCATAACCAGAGGACCGACAGTCGGATCAAACAAACCGC
The DNA here is from genome assembly GCA_902766125.1 of uncultured Spirochaetaceae bacterium. GTDB lineage: Bacteria > Spirochaetota > Spirochaetia > Treponematales > Treponemataceae > Treponema_D. The sequence goes on from CACXCG010000016.1 coordinate 47,699, forward strand.
TAGACTTATCTGCATACTGTTTTGCAGTTTTAAGAACAGAAAATAATTCTTTACTTACCGTAACAGGCTCACATCCTGCAGCAGCATTTACACGGTTCAGTTCTGAATCAGCAAGCGTTGTACTGAACACTTTTTCTATCTGAGTAAGACGTTCAAACAGCGCATCATACAACTGTTTTGTTCCGTCAGCGTATGCGTTAATGGTACACACGGTACCCAAAGCCTGAGCAGTTCTGGCATTCTGTTTGAGTTTACATCCGCACAGAAAAATTGCACACAAAAAAAAACAGAAGCACACCCGTTTACGTTGCATGCTTTATTCCTTAGGAGTACAGGTAAGTTCTATTCCCGCATCAAGCAGCTGTTTGTCGCATCTGCGGTAGTATTTGTAAAACAGCCATCGCTCAAGTCCCTGCAGCGCTTCGCCAAAATACGGAAACTGAATGGAAGCATCGCGGGCAGTTTTTTCTATATGATAAGAACCGTTTACACGCCATTTGTTCAAAAGACCGATACTGATTGCACAGGCAGGACAGTTAAAGGAACAGCGCACACACAACGCACAGTTTGTTCCGAATTTAAATTTTTCTCCGGTAAAAGAAATGTTGTTCAACGGGCAGGCGTTTACACACTTGTTGCATTTAATACACTTTGTCATGTCAACTTTCATAAAGGGCCCCTGCGCTTTTGCATACAGCCACTCAATTCGCACAATGGGAACAAACCATGCCTTAAGCGGATTGGTATGAACGTTTTCATGCACATTGTTTTCAATCTGCTTTACATTTGCTTTAACCATTGCATACGCATACCAGTATTCACTTTTTACCATCTGAGGACTGTGACGGAAAATCATGTTGTACGGCATGACATAATGACGTTCGGTTAAAAACTCAAATCCTTTGCGCTCAAGAATGCGGATCATCTTTTGCGAAGAATAATTGTTGTAAGTTAAACCTTCACCGCTTGTCTTAAAAATAAATGCAGATTTTTTTTGCGTAAGTTTAGGAAGTGCACGGCAGAAGTTTACCATAATCTGCGGAGCGTTAAATCCGTGTACCGGATATGCAAATGAAACTAAGTCAAACTGTTCAACCTCTGGCACAGGCTTACCGGAACCAATGCTGTAAATTGTCGTGTCATACTGCGTAAGAAATTTTTTATACAGTTCAGCAACAAGCAGTGTGTTACCGGTTCCCGAAAAAACATAGATAATGCATTTTTTCATTACAGCTTCCCTGCACTTACAATCAAATCGTCATCTTCATGTTCATCATAGGGATACGTGTTATGCTCTTCTTCTTTAGAGTGCGTATCATACCAAATCTGCGCGTAGAACGGAATGTGTGCACTTGCAGCATCGAATGCCCACGGCTGCTCAGGCGGTAACGCTTCACAGCAGACAGGACACCAGAAACCTGCTTTCAAAACTGCAAACGGAGTTGAATTAAATTCGTGAGCGTTGTGACACTTCCATGTTATTGCGGTATGCAGATCCCCTTTGCTAACCGATGAACTTACCACAGAACCTCCGCGGAAAGAAGCGGCTGCCTGCATGTCTTTTAAATCAAGTTCGCTGTCGGGTTTAGATTCATCGTAACCGTGATCAAGCCTGTAGCGCTCAGCATTGCGTTCATCTTTTAACGCTTCATAATCAATGGGACCTTCAGGAGTCTGCCCCTTTGCAAGAACAGGAAATTTGTCCCAGGTTTTAGGAAGTGCATCGTATGCTTTTTTCCCACCCCAGAAGGCATCAAGACGGCCTTTCTTTTCCAGACGAATCCAGTTCTGAGGAGCATTGCTGTTAGTAAGCAGACGTTCAATCGCAAACTTACGGATTAATTTTGCAGGAACTATGCGGCCCAGTTTGTAATACCACAGCTGCTTACCCATCCGTTTCCAGAAGTCAGCACTGCTTTCGCTGCGGTAGTGAAGCCATGAGTCCAGTACGTCACTGTCGGTATACCACACACCATGGAAGTTGCGGGGAATATTCCAGTGCGGTTCAAAAAACTTTTCTGCACTTGCACCCATAAGCCCAAAGCCTGAGTTAAACGTATCGTAACCGGTTTCGCGGCAGGATGCACCGCCACCAATGTTGTAGTCGTTACGCCAGAAACCGTTCAGTTTATTTTCCAGATCGTAATCAACCAGATGTTCCAGAAGCACACCAGAGTCACGGTCTGTAATCCATTCAAACGGAGCATTCCAGCAAGTGTGGAACATAAGTCCGTCGTTCATGTTGTTGGCAAGGAAATACTTGTGGAACACTGCAGTCTGACGAAGTACGACCCAATGTGCAAGTCCGCTTTCAATGACATAGCGTTCAGCTTTTATTTTTGTTGCTGAATAGTAATCGTAGGCACTACCCATAACCGGGTCACCCATACGACACCAGGGATGATGATAGTCACGGTTACCGTACACTGCAACGGTAGAAATGTGAACCAGTTTTATCTGGTCAGCTCTGCCGGAATTTTTTATTGCATCGACAATGAATCTTGTTCCGCCGAAATTTACTGCAATGGTATTCTGCGGATTATGATCTGCTTTCGGAGGAATGACAGCGGCACAGTGAATGACATAATCAGCACCATCAATAAGACAGGCAATATCATCTTCGTTGGTCATGTTTCCCTGAACAATCGTTATCCTTTCTTTACCTTTCTTAAGCAGGGATTTAAAGAAACCGCGAGCCTTAGCCGGATTGCGTGCCAGCAATCGAATTGCATAATTATTTTTTGATTCAAGCAAATGAGCAAGCACTTCTCCGCCCATAGCGCCCGTTGCACCGGTAAGTGCAATTACAATCTGTTTGTTCTGCGTCATACCCATACTGTAACAGATTTCAAGTTCTGCGACAATGCACTTTTCTTCACACTAGAACAAATACAACCTTTTGTGATATACTCTTTCTAAGTTTTGCAAAAGGAGGGTGTACGGTGCAGCAAATAACCGTTGATGCAATAGATGAAAATCTGTCCGCAGTAAATGATTTCATACACCAGACAGTCGCATCCTTTAATCCGTCAGATGCAGTCATGCTCAAAGTAGATCTGGCAGTTGAAGAACTTTTTGTAAACATTGCACACTACGCCTACGCACCAGAGACAGGAAGCGTTACCATAGGATGTTCCGTAACCGAAAGCCCCGCAACACTGTGCATATCACTGACCGACAGCGGAATGCCTTACAATCCCCTTGAACGGAAAGATCCCGACATTACACAAAAACTTGAAGAACGCGAAATTGGCGGCATGGGAATTTTTCTGACAAAGCAGTACATGGACGACATTTCGTACAACTACACTGAGGGAAAAAATACAATCACCATACAGAAAAAACTGTAGCCTACTTTCGTGCTAAATCCAGATGCTGTTTGTAGAATTCGTTTTTATCGGCATACATTGCTTCATCTGCATTGTGCATACAGCGGCGCAAGTCTTCTTTTTTATTGCTCCAGTCTGAACCGATTGCAAGACACACCGGTTCACCGTATCCGCTTTGAGTACGCAGCAGTGCAACTTTCTTTTCAAAGTCATCTTTCTTGCAGCCGGGAACAATCACCACGAATTCATCACCGCCGGAACGATAAATTTCATCATCACCAAAATGCTTCTTTAAGAAATCAGCGGCACTCTTTAACAGTTTGTCTCCCGCTTCATGTCCGCCCGAATCATTGCACTGCTTAAGGCCATTCAAATCAGCAAACACAACTCCATACGGTGTCTTGATTTCATTTTCGCCTGAAACATGAAGGTCAACGCGTGCATTCATTGAGTTACGGTTCTTTACATCGGTAAGGAAGTCAACATTACTCATGAACTCAAGCTTTTCCATAAGATCGTTGTTTGCAATCTCTGAAGAAAGGAAAAATGCGGTAAGCTCGATGTACTGTTTAAGTTCAACAATTTTATCAATATCAAAGTTGGTTATGAACAGAACACCCAGCAGCTTCTTACCCTGAGAAAGCGGAACTAAAACAAGACTTTTTACTCCAGCAGCACGAAGGCTCTTTACCCAGACAGGATTTACTTTTTCAAGCTCGGCCATGTCATGTTCATTTTTTACGATTACATCATCCCGTTTAGAAAGCGTATCTTCCCACGAGAACACAACATCGGGTGTAAGGTACGGCATAAAATCATCTATGGTAATTTTTGGATCTTTAAATGAAGCACACAGCGGAGAATACTTTTGTTTCTGCTTATCCATAAGAATAATACAGCTGCAGAAAGAATCTGTGTATTTCTGAATATCCGAAATGACGGTACTCATAGTATTGGCAAAATCTTCAGAACCGCGAAGATTAATGCAGGTCTGAATTACCAGAGGCGCAATCTCCATAGAGACATCTGCCATTCGTTCAGATTCAGGTGCGTGAGTAAATTCAAAAAAGAAAAGAAAGTAAGAGAGATTTTCAGTATCTACATCAGCAGAAAGCGGAATATAGGTTCCGTCAGTCCACAGACCCATAGACTTTGTGTCAACGTATGCATGCAGGTGAAGTTTTTTTACGGCACAGCGGTAACAGAAATCTTCAAAGTTAGGCTCTTTGGGAAGCAGTTCCGAATAAATCATATTATCCCGATAGGCTGGTCCCATTATTTTTTTGTAGCTTTCATTCGCACATACTATACGGATGTCACCATAATCTCGAAAATCATTTGTTTTTTCTACGGAAAGAACGGCAGCAGCCATTCCGGATGCATTAACTAAAGCCTGAAAATCCATACTCTCTATTGTAAGTCATGTTTACGGATTTATCAACCTTTTAAGCTGTTTTTTTGTCTCATACATTTCAGTATCAGCACGTTTCATGGCATCGCTGAAGGAATGATCGGTCTGAGCATTAAATACTCCAAATCCCGCAGCAAACGATTTTCTTTGATTAAGAGAACCTGAGCGTTTGATTTCCTGCTCAGAAAAGGCCAGAACTTCTTTTTTTATGGATTCAAGATTGTCATAGTCATCGCTCTGAAGGATTGCAACAAATTCATCACCGCCAATTCTAAAGACCGGACTGTGCTTAAAGAAATCGCAGATAACCTTACAGCAGCCGATAATATACTCGTCGCCTGCATCGTGACCAAAAGAATCGTTAATCTGCTTTAAGTTGTTAAGGTCACATTCACACACCGCAAACTTCACGTTCTGAGGTGTTTCCTTGATTTTTTCATCCAGTTCGCAGATAACATTGTCAAACGAAATGCGGCTCATCACTTTGGTAAGCGCATCGTGGTTCGATATATTTTTTTCTTTGTTGATAGTTTCTACCATCTGATGACGGATCATGTTCTGAATAAAAATGTACAGCAGTGTTGCGGTAATGCAGATTGAAAAATATCCTGAATTGATGTTTCCGTCGATGGTGTTTGCTGCCTGACCAATAATAACAATGAGTGCAATTATGACAATGCACAGAATGTTCCGTGCATGCGATTTAACCGCCATGCGAATGAATACATACAGGATAAACACAAAGCCAATTCCGCAGAAAACAAGATACATCCAGTATGCACTGCCCCGCACAAAGACTCCCGTTTCGTCGATACGGAAAATCATTTCGTTGAACAGAGAAATTACCTGTACCACAACGTTCAGACTGATTACACAGAACACAGGCTTTATGTTCAGTTTAACCGTGCTGGAATACGCAAGACAAACTCCAAGATACGGAGAAAGACAGAATTCTACAAACGTAATAAAATGATGCAGCGCTACCGGCGAATTGTCCATGTGATCAAAAAGCACACCCATGTATTCACAGAACGCACCGATTGCCGCAAGAATAAAGGTAATCCTGAACCATTTGATATCCCGGTGGCTCAGAATAGTGTTCTTGCCCACATCAATAGCCAGAAAAATCATGCTAAGAATAGAGATAATTATTTGGACAGTATAATTATGGTTCATAGCTCAAAATCTCTAATATTCTATTTTACAGATTTTATTTCTTATTGTATAGTAGTGCCCATGAAACAGGAAGACAGATTACAGCAGATTCACAAGTATGTAGAGAACATGAAAGAGATCCGTATGCTCTCTACACCGGATTTAAACACGATTGATAATGCAGATGATTATGGAAAAATCCTGATTGAAAACTTTTCAAAGATAGGAACGAATGTCCGGATTACGACTGGGAAGCGTACGAATTCCGCATTTACTACTACGGTGGATTCCTTGCATATTCTTACATTCCTGAATCTGTTGCAAAGCAAGTCTATGAATATACCACAAAAGGAATTCAGTTTTTACAAAACACCAGCAATGAACAGATTCTTGCTTCTGTAAACATTGAGCAGATGAAAGATCTGCAGAACATGTCAGCAGTTATTGCAAAGATAAAACCTGCGCGGGATGCATGCGACGAATTGTTCAGAGAATATGAAAAAAGAGATCCGGAAGATTATTCAAGATATACACAGATTGAACAGAACGTAATCAAATACATCAACCGGCTTCCCAAACAGAGCGATGTGTATATGAAGTGTGCCACACTGCTGACAAATTATCCCATGTACTACAAAGAAGTTCCCGGCGGAATGACTATGGAACAATTCTGTCTGGATGTTTTTGCAGCAATTCATCCGGCAACGTATGTACACAGCAACATTGCAAAAGAACATGAGTCCACCCGCGATTATACTGATGTCATAATGGGTCATCATCTGTGGTACGACTGCTCTAAAGGATATCCTGTAAAATTTGATACATTCAAAAGTCCGTACAAAACCATCATTGATCTGGTAACCGCAGCAGACTGTCTTGATGCCGCAACCGATACCGTCGGAAGAAGTTACAACAGGGGAAAAACTTTTTCTGATTACGAACAGGAAATCACGGAAGGTTCAGGCACCAGATATGCACCGTTTCTTCCTGAATTATTCAAACAGCCAGAACTTAGAAAGGAAATTGAATATCTGTTAGACACCGGAAGAAAAAAGATTTACCGCGAATCATTTTATCTTTTAAAAGGCGCTACCTTTTCCACAGAAGCTGTGTTATAATCAGAGAATACAATGCCATGCAAACGGAGGACTAACATGCCGAACACTACACAAAAGTACAGATGGGGGGGGGTATAAGTTTTTTATCCTTCTTGCTTTAACCTGCCTTTCATGTACAGCATTTGCACAGAATGTAAAACCCTACACTGTTGATTTAAACAGCATTCCTGCTTCAAACGGAAAAACCGTTACCCACAACAAGGCAAACCACACTTTCACCATAAAAGGAAATGCCGAAGAATGGAAAGGAATTGGGTATTATCCCGCTGGTGGAATTGATATTTCAAATTACAATATTGTCCGAATTAAATACAAAGTTCCCGGTGATTATGGATTCCATCTTGGTCTTGACTATGCAGACGAATCTATTTCGGGTCAGGATGAAGAAACCTATTGTCCGTCGTACCTTACAGAAATGGTCATTCCGCTTATTCCGGGACAGAAAAAACTTAACGGAATAAACTTTGCAGGCACATGGTACACTGAATACGAACAGTTCAGCATTCAATCCATTACGTTTGAAAATATTCCAAATCCTGAGCGCACAAATATTCATGCAAGCGATGAACCGCCGGTAATTGATACTGCAACGACAGGAACCTTTAACGACTCGCTTACCGCCTGGGATTTTGTTCAGACACTTGGCGCAGGATATCAGTATCAGAGTTTTAGTTTTAACACAACTGACCTTGATTTTGGAATGGACTTTTATCATCCCTGGGGAGAACCAAAACTTACAAAAGAGTTTATTGATTTTATACGCAACAAAGGCTTTACCACGCTCAGACTTATGTTCAATCCGGGAAACCATTTTGTTGATGACAAGCACACTGTTGATCCGCGTTTTATAAAAGAACTTAAACAGGCAACAGACTGGGCACTTGAAGACGGCATGAATGTAATTCTCTGCGGTTTCTTCTGGGGAACTCAGTTCAGACCCGACTACAATCCTGACAGAGTTCGTTACGAAGGAGTTATTGCAAATGAAAAATATCAGAAACAGGGAGAAGAACTTCTTACTGCCGTGTGGAAGCAGATTGCAACTGCATTCAACAATTCTTATGATGAACGACTGATTTTTGAAACACTCAATGAATGTGGCGATGACCTTCATCCTGAGCACAATCACAACCCGCAGGAAAGTTGTGCTGTCTGCAAAAAAGACTTCGGCATAATCAACAGATATAATCAGGTTATTCTTGATACCATCCGTGCATCGGGCGGCAATAACGCAAAACGCTTTGTAATGGTAGAAAGTTATGGCGCATCAGCTGACGCACTTTGCAGTAAACTGTTTAAGCTTCCTAAGGACAAGGCAAAAAATAAACTGATTCCAACCTTCCATTATTATCCGATGGGAGCCACGCCGGAAGGAATCAAAATGTTTTACACTAGGGGAATTAAACAGCAAATTTCAAGTCTTTTTGAACAGTTAGATAAAACCTATTTTTCTAAACACATTCCGGTATATATCTCTGAAATAGGAACGCTCCGTGCAATACCTCTTTTGGAAAAAATAAATTACGTAAATGATTTAATGGCAGAAGTAACTAAAGAAGGCCGTTCGTGTGCAACAACACATCACTTTGACGGAGGATATGCAGGCGGAGACCCGGGACCAACCATCAGATATTACAACAGAAAGACCATGACCTGGGAACAGTCTGAATATCTGGATTCATACATTTATGCTGCACGCAGAGAAACGTATCCTTTAAGCGATGCCTTTATACGAAAGAATGAAGTTAAAGTTGCAAGCATCGTAGGAAAGAACCTGTTGGACAGTCCGCTGGAAATCCACGACTTTGACAAATCATTCGGTTTGAATCCTGACAGCTTAGTGCGTTCTGTTCCTGCAACATACAAGCTTGAAATTACTGTAGACAAACTTGCTTCTGACGCAATACTGCAGATTGGCTTTATGGACCTCAACCAAAAATGGCATGAGATTGTAAACGAAAAGAATGTCACCATAACCGGCGGAAGTTCAAAAGACGGCTGGTGCATTGCAGTCAAAGATGAAACGGTAACCATCACTGTTGATGAAGCACTTGCCGTTGGACTTGAAAGTGCACAGAGCATAGGCATTGGCGGAAAGAATGTCAGAATAAAGTCGATTAAGATTGTTGAGTAAAATATATTTTACTTTATATGACTAATTTAGTTTACTTCGCGTAATTTTCGTGCTACACTTCTTCCATATTATTTACCCTTTAAGGTAAATAATTGTACTATGTCCAAGAAACACAGAGAAATCCTTAAAAGATTTTGGTAAAAAGTGTTTTTGTTTTGATGTACTTGATTCAGGTTTTATTCCGATGATTTTGAAAAATTTGTAAACAAAAAAAGCCAGTCCCATCTCTGAGACTGGCATTTCTAAAAGACCGCGAGTTTTGCAAAGCAAACTCGTTATTCATTAATTCGCTTTAGCGAATTAATGAATGATATTCCTGAAGGCTCTTAACTCCACCTTCTCCACCGTTACCATTCTTTACTGCTTCGATTCCCTTAACTGCAGCAACTGCTCCTGCAAGTGTGGTGATGTACGGCACCTTGTACTTCAGACATGCCTTGCGGATTGTCTTTCTGTCTTCGGCGTAGTTGCGTTTTGCTTTTGGGGTGTTGATTACGAGGCAAACGTCTTTGTTCATAATCATGTCGACTACATCAGGGCGACCGGCACCAATCTTGTTTACCACATCGCACTTGATGTTGTTTGAGTTAAAGAAATCTGCAGTTCCCTGAGTTCCTACCAGTGTAAAGCCAAGCGACTTAAGTGTCTTTCCAATCAGCAGTACCTGTTCTTTCTGACCTTCTTTGTTTGAAAGGCTCATCAGAACTTTTTTGTTTTCCCATGCTGCAGGTGCGTGCGGAAGTTCACTGCCGGCTGCTTCCTGTGCCTTGTAGAATGCAAGCGGGAAGTCCTGAGCAATTCCCAGTACCTCACCTGTTGAACGCATCTCGGGTCCTAAGATTGGATCTACGCCAGGGAAACGAGCCCACGGCAGCACTGCTTCTTTTGCTCCGTAGTAAGGAATCTTTTTGTCTTTAAGTCCAAGCGACTCTAGTGATTCCCCAAGCATCATGCGTGTTGCAAGACGGGCCATCTGTGTATCACAAACTTTTGAAACAAGCGGAACTGTTCGGCTTGCACGAGGGTTGGCTTCAATTACGTAAACCTTGCCATCCTCAATTGCATACTGCATGTTCATCAGGCCGCACACGTGAAGACTTTCTGCAATCTTCTTTGTGTACTCTTTGATGGTTGCAAGATTATCTTTGGGAATTGATACCGGCGGAATAATACAAGCGCTGTCTCCTGAGTGAATACCTGCAAGTTCAACATGCTCCATAACAGCAGGAATGTAAACGTGTGTACTGTCTGCCAAAGCATCTGCTTCACATTCAAGTGCATTCTTTAAGAAGCGGTCAATCAAAAGCGGGCGGTCAGGTGTTACACCAACAGCCTTTTCAACGTATTCTTTCAAAGTTGCTTCGTCATAGATTACTTCCATTCCGCGTCCACCAAGAACGAAAGAAGGACGAATCATGATAGGGTAGCCGATCTTATCTGCACAAGCCTTAGCTTCATTAAAGTCAATTGCCATTCCGCTTTCAGGCATGGGGATATTCAGTTTTTCCATCATGTGGCGGAACAGGTCTCTGTCTTCTGCAATGTCGATTGAATCGATAGATGTTCCCAGAATGTTTACGCCGTTTTCCTGAAGCTCGCGAGCGATGTTCAAAGGAGTCTGTCCACCGAACTGAACGATAACTCCGAATGGCTTTTCCTTTTCGTAAATCTGAAGAACATCTTCTGTTGTAACCGGCTCAAAGTAAAGCTTATCAGAAGTATCATAGTCAGTAGAAACAGTTTCCGGGTTACAGTTTACGATGATTGTTTCGTATCCCATTTCCTTTAACTGCATAGCGGCATGACAGCAGCAGTAGTCAAACTCAATTCCCTGACCGATTCTGTTAGGACCACCGCCTAAGATCATAATCTTTTTCTTGTTGTCACTTGCAACAGATTTGTCTTCTGCGTTGTAGGTAGAATAGTAGTAGTTAGCATTTTTTACACCGCTTACGGGAACTGCAAGCCATGCTTCTTTTACACCAAGTTCCTTGCGTCTGTCGCGGATTGCTTTTTCGCTTACCTTCAGAATCTTTGAAAGATACTTGTCGCTGAATCCGTCTTTCTTTGCTTTGATAAGAAGCTCATCTGCAGGAACACGTCCCGGTGTCTTAAGCATTTCTTCTTCAAGATCAACAAGCTCTTTCATCTGTTCAAGGAAATATTTTTTTACGTAAGTGATTTCATACAGTTTATCGAGTGACACACCCTTACGGATTGCTTCGTACAGCTGGAAGTAGCGCTCGCTGCTTGCAGTCTTAAGCATTTCGCACAGTTCATCGGCTGACTTTCTGTTAAAGTCTTTTGCAAATCCCAAACCGCTGCGTCCGTTTTCCAAACCACGAATAGCCTTCTGGAATGTTTCCTTAAATGTCTTACCGATAGACATAACTTCACCAACGGCTTTCATGCTTGTACCAAGTGAATCTTCTACACCGCGGAACTTTTCAAATGCCCACCGTGCAAACTTAAGTACAACATAGTCTCCATCAGGAGCTCCACCCGGAGTATACTTCTCGAGGGTTCCATCACGCCAGTAAGGAATTTCGTCGAGTGTCATTCCGCTTGCAAGCTTTGCAGAAATAAGTGCAATGGGGAAACCGGTAGCCTTAGAAGCAAGTGCAGAAGAGCGGCTGGTACGTGGGTTGATTTCGATAATAACAACGCGACCTGTTTTAGGATTGTGTGCAAACTGAACGTTAGTACCACCGATAACACCGATTGATTCAACAATCTTAAATGCCATGGTCTTAAGTTTTTCTTCCAGTTCTTTATCAATTGTCATGAACGGAGCTGAACAGAAAGAGTCACCGGTATGAACACCAACAGCATCAATGTTTTCAATAAAACAGATTGCAATCATCTGATTCTTTGCATCGCGGACAACTTCAACTTCAAGTTCTTCCCAGCCAAGAATAGATTCCTCAATAAGACACTGATGAGTCATAGACAAATCAAGACCGTTAGAAACGATCGTGCGCAGTTCTTCAACATTGTAGCAGAAACCGCCACCCTGACCACCCATTGTGTAAGCCGGGCGAACAACCAGCGGAAATCCGATTTCTTCTGCAATCTTTTCTGCACCTTCAACCGTGTGACAGATTCCAGAACGGGGAGTGTCGATTCCAAGGCTCTTCATAGTCTCCTTGAAAACTTCACGGTCCTCACCGCGTTCAATAGCATCAAGGTTTACACCAATAACCTGAACACCGTACTTGTCAAGAACGCCTGCCTTGTTCAATTCCATAGCCATGTTCAAACCAGTCTGTCCGCCAAGGTTAGGAAGCAGTGCATCAGGACGTTCCTTTTCAATAATCTGAGAAAGACGTTCAACATTAAGCGGTTCAATATATGTTGCATCTGCCATAACGGGGTCGGTCATAATGGTAGCCGGGTTAGAGTTTACCAATACAATCTTATAGCCATTTTCGCGCAGTGCCTTACATGCCTGAGTTCCCGAATAGTCAAACTCGCATGCCTGACCAATAACAATCGGTCCCGAACCAATAATAAGTACCTTGTTAATGTCTGTTCTCTTCATATATACAACTCCTATAAAAACCTGTGTATATAAAAAAAGCGGAACTCAAAAAGAATTCCGCCCTTGAAATCATAAGAAAAAATGAACCCCCGAACAAATCATCGTGAGTATTTCCAGCTCCATTGTTTGTTCAGTTTTCATACTGAAACCGTACTGTATCAGAAAAACAGATTTTGTACTAGTACCCCCAAAGTCAGATTTTTTTTTTAAACTATTGACAAGTTAGACACAGTTAACTATTATTGATTCAGTTAGCACAATCTAACTTTGGAGGCTTATAATGCCGTTAAGCATGGTATCTGACGGAGAAGAGTTTCTTGTTAAAAAAATCAACGGAAAAGAAGAAGTCCGCCGCTTTTTGGAAAACCTTGGGTTTGTTGCAGGGGCACAGGTGTCTCTTGTTTCAAAAATCAGCGGAAATGTCATTGTTCAAGTAAAAGACAGTCGTATTGCCATTAGTAAAGAAATGGCACAGAAAATTATTGTCTAATTTTTTTTACAGTTAAAGTTAGCAATAACTAACAATTAACCAGTACACATTGATAGGAGAATATAAAATGACGCTAAGAGAAACAAAAACCGGTCAAACGGTAACAGTTGTAAAACTGAATGGCGAAGGTGCGGTAAAAAGACGCATCATGGACATGGGCATTACCAAAGGCGTAGAAATTTATGTACGCAAGGTAGCGCCACTTGGAGACCCTGTAGAAATTACTGTTCGCGGATACGAACTTTCTGTTCGTAAAGCAGATGCAGAAATGGTGGAGGTCAAATAAATGATTAAAATAGCACTTGCAGGAAACCCTAACGCAGGAAAGACAACTTTGTTTAATGCGCTTACCGGTTCAAATCAGTTTGTAGGAAACTGGCCGGGAGTTACTGTAGAAAAGAAAGAAGGAAAATTAAAAGGTCATGACGGCGATGTCGTTATCATGGACTTGCCAGGCATCTATTCTCTTTCTCCTTACACACTTGAAGAAGTTGTTTCGCGCGATTACTTAGTTAAAGAACGCCCCGACGCAATTCTTAACATTGTTGACGGAACTAACCTTGAACGAAACCTCTATCTTACTACTCAGCTTGCAGAACTGGGTATTCCTATGGTTGTTGCAGTCAACATGATGGATGTTGTAAAAAAGAATGGAGACAAAATCCACATTGATGCAATGAAAGAAGAACTGGGTTGTCCTGTTGTTGAAATTTCAGCATTGAAAGGAACAGGTTGCATTGAAGCTGCTGAACTTGCAGTAACAAAAGCCTCAGAAAAAAAGCCCATGCTTTATAAACACCGTTTTGACGGTTGTGTTGAACATGCACTGGCTCACATTGAAGAAGCTGTTGTTCATGATCTTCCAGAAGAACAGCATCGTTGGTATTCAGTAAAACTGTTCGAACGTGATGAAAAGGTGATTAAAGCTCTTGGTGTTAGTGAGGACAAACTTTCTCATATTGAAGCTGATATTAAATCTTGTGAAAAAGAACTCGATGACGATTCAGAATCAATCATCACTGCAGAACGCTACAAGTATATCGAATCTATTATCAAAAAATGTGTTACTAAAAAGAACCGCACAAAGCTTACTACTTCAGACAAAATTGACCGCGTAGTAACAAACCGCTGGCTTGCACTTCCTATCTTTGCTGTTGTTATGTGGTTAGTTTACTATGTTGCTATGGTAACCGTTGGTGCAGCTGCTACAGACTGGGCAAACGATGGACTCTTTGGTGACGGTTGGCATTTGTTTGGAATTGGTTCAAAAGCTTACGAAGAAGCCGCAGAAGAATTTGGTGACAGCGCCGCAATTCTTGAAGCAGCAGAAGCTGGACAGTTTACCTATGTTACAGTTGATGACGAAACAATGGAAGTTTCAGAACCAATTGAAATTACTGGTGATATGGTAGCCGAAGCAAACGAACTCGTTGCTAAGTATGGTGAAGAAGGTCCTGACCCCGCAGACTACGGTGTATGGGTTCCTGGTATTCCTGTTCTTATAGAAAATGGTTTGGATGCAATTGGTTGTGCAGACTGGCTTAAAGGACTTATTCTTGACGGAATTGTTGCTGGTGTTGGTGCAGTTCTCGGATTTGTTCCACAGATGCTTGTTCTCTTCCTCTTCTTGGCATTCCTTGAATCATGTGGATACATGGCTCGTATTGCATTCATTCTTGACCGTATTTTCCGTCGCTTTGGTCTTTCTGGAAAATCATTTATTCCGGTTCTTATTGGAACAGGTTGTGGTGTTCCTGGTATTATGGCTTGTCGTACCATCGAAAATGAACGCGACCGCCGTATGACTATCATGACAACAACCTTCATTCCTTGTGGTGCTAAGGTTCCATTTATAGCCCTTGTTGCCGGAGCTATCTTTGGTGGTTCTGCCTGGGTTGCAACCTCAGC
>CACXCG010000017.1 GCA_902766125.1 uncultured Spirochaetaceae bacterium
AATTGTTGTCCAGTTGTCCACCCCGTCAGAGCTTTCAATCAGTACGCGGACTTTTGCAGCAGTTGCACTCGTACTGTCAAGAACACGAACCTTATAGTCTGTAAGACGAATCTGCGTAACAGAAGGATAGAATGTCATTAGAGCAGAACGAAGTGCATTATCAAGAGCATTAACAGGACCCTTTCCTTCTCCAGCAGCAATTTGAATGTGACCGTCAACATCTATTTTAAGTTGTGCAAAAGCATACAAATCTGTTTCTACAAGAGGAATTTCTCCGCTCGTTTTATAGTAGTGCAATTTAAAGAAAGGCTGATACTTACCCAGTGATTTGCGCACTAAAAGTTCAAAACTTCCATCTGCGCCTTCAAACTGATATCCGTCATGTTCAAGCGCTTTAACTTTTGCAACTATATCTGAAACAAGGGGACTTGCTTTTGTAATTGAAGAATCGAATTTCTTTATTTTTTCGATTATCATGCTGCGTCCTGCAACTTCACTCATCAGGAACACGCGTTCATTTCCGACTGAATCAGGTTCAACATGTTCGTATGCAACAGGATTTTTGAGAACCGCATCAATGTGCATTCCCGCCTTATGTGCAAATGCATTCTGTCCGACATACGGCATGCCGGGATCAAGCGGTATGTTTGTAATTTCTGCAACACGGCGAGAAATAGGAGTTAACAGCTGCATGTTTTCTTCAGGAATACACTGTTTGTGCATTTTAAGCTGAAGGTCGGCAATGATTGTAGAAAGATTTGCGTTACCGGTGCGTTCACCAAAGCCAAGCAAAACTCCCTGTACATGAGTTGCTCCTGCCTGCACGGCAATCAGCGAATTTGCAACGGCAAGACCAGAGTCATTGTGTGTGTGAATACCGATTTTTACTTTTGATGCAAACTGTTCTACCACAGCCTGCGTTATAGCCTGACATTCGTGAGGAAGACAGCCGCCTTTTGTTTCGCACAAAGCAAGCACGGTTGCTCCGCCTTCTACTGCAGCAGCAAGCGTCTTCAATGCATAGTCGGGATTTTTCTGATATCCGGTAAAAAAGTGTTCTGCATCATACATGACATTGCGGCCTTCTTTAGTAAGATAGGCACAGGTGTCACGGATCATTTCAAGATTCTGTTCAAGTGTTGCATGAAGGACTTCGGTAACCTGAAAATCCCAGGACTTACCAAAGATAACCACATCACTTGTTCCTGCAGAAAGAAGACTCTGAAGGTTTGCATCTTCTGCACAGGGAATGTCCTTTCTACGGGTCGAACCAAAGGCAACCAGCTTTGAATGGGTAAGGTGCAGTTCCTTTGCGCGCTGAAAAAATTCCATATCTTTGGGATTACTGCCCGGATTTCCTGCTTCAATGTAAGTAACACCCAGTTCGTCAAGGGCCTGTACGATATGCAGTTTATCCTGAACTGAATAACTTATGCCCTCACCCTGAGAGCCGTCACGAAGCGTAGAGTCAAGTATGTCTATCTTTGCGTCCATGCGTGGATTATATAGAAGTAAAGCACTTTTCACAAGGGGGGCTCTGGTGTATACTGAATGTATGGATTACGGATTTTTACGCGGCGCCTGTGCAAGTCCTGCCCTGAGCGTTGCAGACTGCGATGGTAATGTTCAGATTATGGCTGATTTAGTCAGAAAGGCTCAGAAACAGCATGTACAGCTTCTGGTGTTCCCGGAGCTGAGCATTACCGGCTATACGTGCGGAGACCTGTTTTTACAGAAGACGTTATACGACGGTGCAATACGCGCTTTGGAACGCTTATGTACACTTACCAGACACACTGATGTTCTGTTCTGCGTGGGACTTCCGGTTATTGCAAAGGACCAGCGCTACAATGCAGCAGCCTTTATTCAGAAAGGAAAAGTACTTGCACTTGTTGCAAAGACATATATTCCCACTTACAGTGAATTTTACGAGCGGAGATGGTTTACACCGGCTGACCGTTCACTCATGCCACAGACGGTAACACTGAGCGAACAGCTTACAGACATTCCGTTTGGAACAGACCTGTTACTGAGTGCACAGAATAATCCGCTGGTAACGGTTGCCGCAGAAATATGCGAAGACCTCTGGGTACCGCTTGCCCCTTCTACGCAGGCCTGTCTTAACGGTGCAACAGTTATTGCAAACTTAAGTGCAAGTAACGAAGTGGTAGGAAAAGCAGCATACCGTTCACTGTTGGTCAGTGCCCATTCAGCAAAAACCGTAAGCGCATATCTGTATGCAGATGCAGGACATGACGAAAGCACGACAGACATGGTATTTGCAGGACACAACATCATTGCAGCCAACGGAAGCATTAAAGCACAGTCTAAACTGTTTGCACCCAGTTCTGAACTGACGATTGCAGATATAGACCTGGAAGCGCTTTCTCAGGACAGACTTAAGACAGAAACTTTTGCTGACTGCACAAAAAACAACAGATCCTCTTTCAGAACCATTGCGTTTACGCTTGCTCCTTCACCGTTTGAAAAAGCAGGTCAGAAACTGATGTGTTCCGTTTCAAAACAGCCTTTTGTTCCCCATGCAGAAGAAGAACGAAGGGAACGCTGTCTTTCTGTTATTGAACTTCAGGCAGAGGGTCTTGCAAAACGGCTACGTCACATCCACTGCACCAGTGCCGTCATTGGTTTAAGCGGAGGACTGGATTCAACGCTTGCACTTCTGGTTACCGCCCGTGCCTTTGACAAATGCGGCATTGACCGTAAACAGATTTGTGCGGTTACCATGCCCTGCTTTGGAACAACCGGAAGAACCTATAAAAACGCCTGCTCTCTTGCGTCACACACAGGGGCAACACTTAAAGAGATAGACATAAAAGAAGCGGTTCTGCAGCATTTTAAAGACATCGGTCACGACAAAGACATTCACGATGTTACCTATGAAAACTGCCAGGCACGCAAACGCACGCAGGTACTGATGGATATTGCAAACAGTACAAACGGCATTGTCATCGGAACTGGAGACTTAAGCGAACTTGCTTTGGGCTGGTGCACGTACAACGGCGATCACATGAGCATGTACGGAGTAAACGCATCTATTCCCAAAACACTGGTACGGCATTTAGTTGCCTGGTTCAGCGATGACGCACGGGAGCAGAAAAACACACAGCTGTCTGAAACGCTTAAAGACATTCTTGCAACACCGGTCAGTCCAGAGCTGCTTCCTCCGTCACAGGGAGACATCAGTCAGAAAACAGAAGAGCTGGTCGGTCCCTACGAACTGCACGACTTTTTCCTGTACTATGTTCTTCGCTTCGGCTTTTCTCCGCGTAAGATTCTGTTTCTTGCGCAGCAGGCATTTGATAAAACTGAATACTCACGCGAAACCATACTTAAGTGGCTGTCTGCCTTCTACCGCAGGTTCTTTGCACAGCAGTTTAAGCGCAGCTGCATGCCCGACGGTGCAAAAGTGGGTACGGTAAATCTTTCTCCGCGCGGAGACTGGCGCATGCCAAGCGATGCAAGCTGTGCATTGTGGAAAACGGAACTGGATGCACTTTCAAAGGAGCATAACTGATGCTGAGCTACCAGCACGAATATCATGCAGGAAATCATGCGGATATTTTAAAACACACAGCCCTCATCAGTATTCTGAATTCACTGACGCAAAAAGAAAAACCGTTTACCGTCATTGACAGTCATGCAAGTGCAGGAACTTTCAGTCTTGACGACGAACGTATCAGAAAAACCGCAGAAGCAGAAAACGGCATAGAAAAACTGATTTCATACGTGCAGAAAACCGGCACTAAAGACATACCTCAGTCACTGAGCCGTTACCTTGAAGCGCAGACACCGTACTGCAAATGCAGACTGTATGCAGGAAGCCCGGAACTGGAACGGCTGTACCTTCGCTCACAGGACACACACTTTGCCGTAGAACTGCATCCTCAGGCACTGGAATCGCTGACTGCCTGCTGCAAAAACGACATACTTACCAAAGACGGAAAAAGAAGCGCAGCCGTAAAAACACACATCCGTTGCGAAGACAGCTACAAAGCACTCGAAGCACTTACGCCTCCGCTTGTAAAACGGGGACTGGTACTGGTTGACCCCTCTTACGAAGATGCAAGTGATTACACGCAGGTTACGCGCACGCTGACTGATGTACACCGCAAATGGAACACAGCCATCATTGCACTGTGGTATCCGCTTATTACCCGGAGAAAAAACGAAACGTCACAAATGCTTTCTGCTCTGGAAACCGCAGCAAAAACGGGAACTAACCCGTGTACCTGCACCAGAAAAGAACTGCGCTTAAAAGATCCGGAAACACTTACCAAAGAAGACGGAGCACATCTGTACGGAAGCGGAATGTTTGTCATAAATCCGCCGTGGCACTTTGAAGAAGAAATGGATGAGGCAATCAGTTTTTTACAGAACGCTCTTGCCTGATTTCAGAATAATACCTAAAACCAGAACCGAACGCCTGCTTCAACAGGAATACAGAACGAAAACCGTAGTTCAGAACCAAACGTAAGCTGTGGCTGTGCAATTGTCTGTAAAAAAATTCCCATCTGTGTTACCGGGAAAAACTCTGTTCCAATTACAGCACGAAGTCCCACGGTACACAGTCCGGGATTATTCCTCAGGGATACAGAAAGACAGCTTCCCGCACCTGCATACCATCTGAACAGAGACTGTGCAATCCGCTGATTGGTAAGCCAGTAATCCAGAGAAACAGTCAGATACTGCACACCAGTTTGCGTTATGCCTGCCGTAAGCGAAGGAACAAAGGTCTGAGCCGTAATATCGATGCAGGAAGTAACGCCTGCTTCACAGACAAAATCCTGAGCGTTAAACGAAGGACAGATTCCCCCCTGAATGCCCAGTGCATACTGAGCAAATACAGGGAGCGTCCCCAGAGAAAGCAGTACAGCTAAAACCAGTCCCTTCTTTTTCATACACACCCTGTCACTTACTGAAAGAAAGTGAAGTACCGTCTGCAGCACGGGAAACGGTTACCGTATCACCTTCTGCAATGTTTCCAGCAAGCACTTCTTTTGCAAGCTGATTTTCTACGTAAGTCTGCACTGCCCGCTTAACCGGACGCGCACCGAATGACGGATCGTATCCTGCATCAGAAATAAAATCAACGGCACTGTCATCAAAATTAAGGACAATGCGGCGGTCACGCAAACGGTCACTGACACGCTGCAGCTGAAGCGACACAATGTGACGGATATTTTCCTTTCCTAAGCGGTTGAACATGACAATCTCATCAATGCGGTTCAAAAACTCAGGGCGGAAAGTCTGCTTTAACAGTGCAGAAAGTTTTTCTTTTAAAGCATCACTCTGTGCCTCAGAATCAGATTCAAGAATCAGATCAGAACCAAGATTACTGGTCATGATAATGATCGTATTCTTAAAATCAACCACACGTCCCTGCCCGTCTGTTAAACGGCCGTCATCAAGTACCTGAAGCAGCACATTGAATACATCAGGATGAGCTTTTTCTATTTCATCAAACAGGACAACACTGTACGGTCTTCGTCTGACAGCTTCTGTCAACTGTCCGCCTTCATCATATCCTACATATCCGGGAGGAGCACCAATCAAACGCGTAACACTGAACTTTTCCATGTATTCGCTCATGTCTATGCGCGTAAGGCTTCTTTCATCGTTGAACAAAAAGTCTGCAAGCGTTTTTGCAAGCTCTGTTTTTCCTACACCGGTCGGACCAATAAACATAAAGCTTCCCAGCGGTTTGTTAGGATCGTTTAAGCCTGCACGGTTACGGCGGATTGCATCGGAAACTGCAAGCACTGCAGCATCCTGACCAATGACACGTTCATGCAGCACTGATTCAAGGCGAAGGTATTTCTGTTTTTCGCTGGTAAGCATTTTTGAAACGGGAATGCCGGTCCAGGTACTTACTACACGGGCAATGTCTTCTTCGGTAACTTCTTTGCGCAAAAGACTCTTGCGTTCTTCAGATGCTGAATCAGAAACATCCTGTGTGGAAGCAGACTGAGCAAGCTGTTTTTCCAGCTGAGGAATGATTGAATACTTAAGTTCGGCTGCTTTTTCAAGATTACCTTCACGCGTATATTTTTCTTCATCAAAGCGCGCCTTTTCAAGATCTTCTTTTACTTTACGGCTTCCTTCAATAAGCGTTTTTTCATTCTGCCACTGAAGGCGCATTGCATCACGCTGCTGGGTAAGGTCAGCAAGTTCTTTTTCAAGTTTCTGTAAACGTTCCATACTTGCCTGGTCATCTTCTTTTGAAAGAGACTGCTTTTCTATGGCAAACTGCAGAATCTTGCGTTCTATCTTATCAAGTTCAACCGGCTGACTTTCAATTTCCATCTTAAGACGGCTTGCGGCTTCATCAACAAGATCAATTGCTTTATCGGGAAGGAAACGGTTTGTAATATACCGGTTAGAAAGTGTTGCAGCTTCTACAAGCGCTTCATCATTTATCTTTACTCCGTGATGAATTTCGTATTTGTCACGCAGACCGCGAAGAATTGCAATGGTATCTTCTACCGTTGGTTCTGCACAGTACACCTGCTGGAAACGACGCTCCAGGGCTGCATCTTTTTCTATGTACTTGCGGTATTCGTCAAGCGTTGTTGCACCAATGACACGCATGTCTCCGCGCGCAAGTGCAGGCTTTAAAAGATTAGAAGCATCCATACTTCCTTCTGCAGCACCAGCACCGACAATTGTATGCAGTTCATCAATAAAAAGAATTATCTGTCCGTCGGATTTTGCAACTTCGGTAATAACACCCTTAAGCCGCTCTTCAAATTCTCCGCGGAATTTTGCTCCTGCAACCAGCTGACCCAAGTCAAGTGAAAGAAGCCGTTTATTCTTTAAGCTTTCAGGAACATCTCCGCTTGCAATACGGCGGGCAAGTCCTTCTACAATTGCCGTTTTACCGACACCGGGTTCACCGATAAGCACCGGATTGTTTTTTGTCCTGCGGCTTATAACCTGCATTACCCGTCTGATTTCTTCATCACGTCCAATAACCGGATCTATTTTGTCCTGTCTTGCACGGGCAGTAAGGTCTATGCAGTATTTTTCAAGTGCACGCATTTTGCTTTCCGGATCCTGACTGTCTATAGTCTGATTTCCTCGGACTGCTTTAAGGGCAGCAAGAGCAGCATCATGTGTACAGCCGTATTTTTTTAGTAAGTCACCCACACGACCGTCGCTTTTGGTCATGGCAAGGAATAAATGTTCCGTAGAAAGATACTGGTCTTTGAGGAAAGACATTTCTGACTCTGCCTTCGCAAGCACTTTCTGTGTTTCCGAAGAAAGTGTCATCTGAACATTTCCGCGTACGGTGGGATACGAATCCAGAAGTTCAAGTGCTTTCTGCTTTAACACTTCACTCTGAATTCCAATGCGTTCTACCAGCGGTGGAATGGTTCCGTCTTTTTGATCAAGTAAGGCAATAAGCAGATGCTCCAGACCAATTTCACTGTGGTCCTTCTGCTGAGCAAGTGCACTTGCCTGCTGCAGCGCATCCTGCGTTTTGAGCGTCATCTGATTGTAATCCATGAAATGCCCCCTGTGCTTTTAAAATACAAACGAAAAGCAAAAAAGGCAAGTAAAATCCAGCGTTACGGAAGTTCTATGTTACCGAACTCACAGACCGCATTAGTAACGGTTGCGTGCTCTATCAGTTCAAGATTCTTTTTGATCTGCTTGTACAGACGAATTTCTCCGGTTCCTGTTCCGCCGCCTAAGAGTTTAAGCACTTTGCGACCGCCAGCAGGACTTTCGTAATCACGCACAAACATTGCATCGGTATGACAGAAGATGTCGATATCAAGGACAGTCTTTTTATTATGAACGCTTACACTCCAGTGCACTTTGACACCGTCTTCATCTTCCGGCATTTCAGTACATTCAAACGTAACGGAATACCGGTTGCTTTTGTCTGCATGAAATTCAATGTCGTTATCGTCAATAAGGGCAAGTACAGACAGTTTGTCTTCGTACACACCGTTTACGACAAAGCAAGAATTCTCAAGATTCTTTCCGGAAATAATGCTGGTCAAATTAGATGAGTTAAGATGGAAATACGGGAATACAAAATCTTTTCCCCACGACTTATCGAAATAGCCGTATGATTTTTCAGGGATGATTGTGTAGGATTCTCCGTCAAGCGTTAGCATTCCGCTAAAAGCACAGCTTGCACCCAGCACCGTCCAGGAATTGTTTTTACCGTTGTAATCAGGAACAAATGCAACATTGCGTTCAAACTGAATGTTCCAGGTGATAGAACCTGCATTACACAGCATTTCGGGATATTCATTTAAATCAGCATACGACACGCGGATATTTCCTACAGAAGAAGTATCGTTGAGCGTACAGGCTTTTTCACCGGAACCAATGCTGATGATAAATCCTGACTTACCAGTATAAATCTGTTCGGTCGGGTAATAGCTGCTCATCTGCTTACCGTTGATGCCAAGACAGCCAGCGCGAACCATTGCATACGACGGCTGAACCAGCTGTTCCTGGTTAGCATTCAGAGCGGCCTGTGTCCCGGCAAGCGCATACTGCAAATCTGCTTCTGAAGAAGGAAGACGGTTTTTAAAACCAAGCACACACTCTTTGGGAGAGAGAGCTGGATTGACTACAAAAAATTCAATAAAGAAAGTGCGTTCTTCGCCAGTCTGATCACAAAAGGCAGAGAAAACTAAACGCCAGATATCAAATCCATTTTTTTTAAGAGAACCCTTGAGCATGTAGCGCTCATTTCCGTTCATTTTTTTTGCGAGCATAGCCTATCACTTATTTGAACATTTTAGACAGAGACTTTGCAAACTCTTTCTGGTCTGTCGGGAAAAATTCATCCAAAAACTCAAAGCAATTCTGTGCATTGCGCTGAGCGTGTTCATACCAGATTTCGTACAGTGCAGGTTCAAAACCGGCTCCAGGATACGGTGCACCCTGAACATCCGAAACCAGACCTCTCATCATATCTGCAAATTCCTGAAACTTTTTTTTGTCCATAAAGCTCCCCTTTACGTTTTCTTCCTGGTTCTATTATACAGGTAATTTGTAAATTATACCAGTAGTCTGTGCATTTTTTGACAGGGCAAGTTCCTGACCGCATAAGACTGCCGCCCTCATATTCTGAACAGCACTGCCGTAGCGTAATGCCGCTTTGTGTAAATCCGAAGATTTCATTTCAAGCAGCCACGAAAGCCGTCTGTGTTTCTGGGCATTTGTCAGACCGTACAGTTTCCACAAAAATCCCATTGCACCGTTTGCAGACGGCGTTCTTGGTTCTATTTCAACTGAATAGCAGCCAATGACCGCTTTTTCTACCTCGTCATCAGAAAAGTATTTTTTACACACTGCCTGAAGCTCAACCTGAAATGCAGTAAGCGAACGGTATGGATCAGGATCCCGGTATGCAGTAAAGCGGGAAAGACAGGAGTCACTGTCTGTGGTTAACTGAGCACCGTACGCTCCCCCTTCAGTACGAATGGCACGCCACAATTCCTGCGTTTCAAGGCTGTGACACAGAACTTCGTCTGCAATGCACTGTCTGGTATCATACGCAGCACTGTCAAAGGAAGCACCGGCAAAACCGACTGTTCCCGGAATGACAAAGGTTTCGCACTTGTCCGTACCGCCGGCACTTTTTCTGACAATGTATTTTTCAGGGATGCGCGTAAGTTCATAAAACCGTTTGTCTGAAACAATACGTTTGGGTTTTAATGTTCCCAGCTGTGTCTGTTGAATAAAAGAAGGAAGACATTTTTTTGCACGTGCCATACCGTCTTTATCTGCAGTAAGGTGAATGACCGCTCCCCCCGCCTTTATTCGTGCAAACAGATCCCGGAGAATTCCCGCAGTTTTCTTTGCCGGAGAAGATGCAATCTGCTTTTCGTTATACAGAGAAGTAAGTCCTTCAAGAATTTCGGTAACGGCTGCATTTTTATTTTTTGTACACTGCGAGCGCATTGCTGCATAGACAGTGCCTGAAGGAATGACTGATGACATGCCGTTGTTGTGCATTGCGTTTATGATGTCCTTCAAGCGTTCTGTATCGCTGAAGTCTGATTTAGTAATGCAGTCGGATAAAAGAGATAACGCCTGGTCTAAGCGTTCCTGAACAACCTTACAGTGGAATACAAGCCAGTCACGTCCGAACCACGCCTGTCCACAGTCAGCGCTTTTTTGTCCCGCATCAGATACATGCGCATGCCGTATGTAGGCAACCAGTCCTCCGGTAATGCCCTGTACTTTTGAAAGTGCACTGTCCCACGAAAGACCTTCCCAGCCTGATTCTACCAGACAGCTTGCAAGCGTAGAAAGATACAGGTAATCAGCAGGCTCCAGAACATCAACCGGGAATGCAACAGAAATGTACACAATGCCGTTTGTTTCCTGCGGGCTTAAAAATAACGGAACTGAATTACACGAACTTACAGAAGTTTTTATCTGTTCACAGGAAGCACTCAGCTGAGAAACATTCAGGTGAGGAATACAGCTTTCATCTTCCGGAGCAGAAGGTTCTGCCTGAAATGCACTTAATGAAGCAAGGGCTGCTTTCTGTTTTTTTATGTCTGTTTTTTTAACACAGTCTGCAATCAGTTTTTGTTCTTCACGGATACGTTTAGAAAGCCAGGTGCGCGAAGGCGTTACAACAACCAGCGAACGCTCAGGATTTGAAACCAGAAGCTGTGAAATCAAATTCTGCAGATAAGCAGGATCGTCATGAACAGACGCAATGATATCATCAATGATCTGTTTGTTCATAAGCGTAAGCCAGGGATCAAGTCCAAACTGCCATCCGCGAAGACAGCGCCGCAAAAGCACCAGAGAATACGGTCCGTTAAAGCGACGGATTTCCCGGGTACTGAATGAAAAACGCATGCAGGAACGTTCAACTGCCTCGTGCGAAAGTCCGTTCTGCGACAAAGCAGTAAGGGTATCCATGACGATACGCTGCACTTTTTTTTCGTTACCTTTTGCAACACCACGAAGACCAACTGTCATGCTCTTTACCGGACTGTTGATATCTTCACTTGTCTGGGGAGCAAGATCCTGTCCTAAGCCGCTTTCAAGCAATGCTTTTGCAACAGGAGCACAATCGTCTCCCCACAGAATGTCACCCAGAAACAGAAGTTCCATTTCGTGACGGGGTAAATCTTTTTTTACGAACGGCATACGCCACGCAACCAGCACAGAACTTTTATCCGCAGGTGTATCTTCATCTGCAGGACCATACGCATGCACATACGGTCTTATTTTTGCAGGAGAGAATTTTTTGGGGAACGTATACGATTTTCCGCCCTGAGGAATGCGTAACAGAATCATCCTGTCTATAAACGCAAGCTGCTCTTCGGTAGGAATGTTTCCGTATAAAAACAGCTGACAGTTTGCAGGACAGTAATAGGTTTTATGAAAAGCCTTTAACTTTGAAAGCGTCAACTCTGGAATTACTAACGGATCTCCACCTGAATCATGTTCGTAAAAGGTTCCTTCAAGCAGCACATTATCAACGGCATCACTTGCAGCAGATTCAAAAGAAGAATACACACCTTTCATTTCGTTATACACAACACCCTGAATACACGGCTTACCGTTTTCGTCCCATTCAAGACGATGTGCTTCCTGCATGAAAATTTCTTTTTTTAAAAGCGGAAAAAATACGGCATCGGCATACACACCCATCAGATTAAAATAATCAGCCTTTACCTGAGAACTTGCAGGATACACGGTATGATCAGAAGCAGTCCATGCATTCAGATACGTTTTAATACTTTGATTTGCAAGGCGGATAAACGGATCTTTTAACGGATAGCGTTCGGAACCGCACAGAACACTGTGTTCAAGCACATGAGCAGCCCCGGTACTGTCTTTGGGCGGAGTCTTAAATGAAAACGCAAACAGATTTTCTTCATCATCATTCAGAAGATGAAATACTTCCATGCCTTTTGTTTTATGTACAAGGTAAATTCCTTTTGATGCACAGTCAGGCACGTCAACAATTGCACGGACAACAAAGCCATTTATGTTCTGTCCGATTTTCATACATACACCTCACCGTTGTCGCGGCTCTTGATATATAAATCTCCGTCTTCCCACGCACGGCGAAGCTTTGCATAAAATTCAGACGTAAGGCGCTCACTGTCACTTTTACGAATGGGAAACTGCAGCTGTTCTTCTTCAAGAATAACATCACCGCGGGTCTTAGAAACATTAGACAGAAGTTTTGTCCTGAATGCATCATCTTTACCGGCAATCAGAATTGCAACATCAGTGTCTGTCATGTCGTGCAGCACTTTCTGCAGGTAGCGGTCATCGCTTTCAAGCACATCTTCTTCGGTAAACAGCCGCTCGCGAAGGTCTGCTCCCAGTTCGGGATCCTGACTGCTCAGATTCTTGATAATGCTCTGTTCCATAAGCGGATCCATGCGCTTAAGGATTTGAGCAAGTACTCCGCGTCCGTCAAGATTCTGTGAGTTTTCTGTATTCTGTGTCAGCATTTTGTCGTGCAGGGCTTTGTCTATGTTTGCCATGACTTCCGGTGCAACGGGTTTCATTTTTGCAAGACGAAGCACAACATCTTTTTTCTGCTTATCATCCATTGCACTGATAACGGCCGCTGCTTTTTTGGGTTCAAGCTGAGAAAGTACCAGTGCCTGAACTGCCCCGCTTTCACCGTCAATCAGAAGTTTAATGCGCTCACTGTTTGCGTCGGTAAGATAGTCAAACGGTTTTCCCTGAGCATAGGGAACAGATTTTTCAATCAGCTGTTCTGCTTTTTCACTTCCGTATGCTTTAGTCAGAATGCTGCGTGCAGTATCAAGTCCTCCGTCTTCACGGGATTTTTCAAGCAGTGCCTGAAATTCCTGCAGAACCTGTTCGGCTTCTTCGGGACTTACTTTCTGTATTGATGCAATTTCAGGGATGATTTTTTCTATCTGTTCTTCAGTTAAATGCGGAAGAATTTTTGCAGATTCATCGGTACCAATAACAACCAGAAACTTTGCAACGCGCCGGTACAGACTGTCTTCCTGACCTTCACGCTGAGCGTCCGGTACTTTAATGAGTCCGCCGGATGTCAAAACCTTTGCGGCTTCTTTTACGTCTTCAGAAGTTGCGGCTTTCTTTTTTTCAAACCAGGTACCGGTCTTTGCTGCCTGTTCTGCCTGACGAAGTACTTCCTGATCTTTCTTTTTATTTTCAAGAATCTGTTCCACCTGCGAATTAACTTTTTCAAACACAGGCTTGTGTACTAACGGCTGATTTTTTTTATATGCGCTTACCCTGTAATCTTCGTGATCCATACGGTATTTTACTTCTTTTATTCACGATTGACAACTGCAAACCGCAATGTTGCAAGTGGCAAAAAAAAAGAGCGCACCGTTACAGTGCGCCCTTTGTCTAAGCAAAATGCTTTTTAGTGAGCATAGGTTGCAATGAACACACCTGCTGCAACCGCTGTACCAATAACACCGGAAACATTCGGACCCATTGCATTCATCAACAGGAAGTTAGACGGATCTTCTGACTGTCCCACTTTGTTAACGACACGCGCTGCCATAGGAACTGCAGAAACACCTGCGGCTCCAATAAGCGGATTGATTTTCTTTCCTTTGGGTAAGAACAGGTTCATGATCTTTGCAACACAGACACCGCCGGCTGTTGCAATGCTGAAGGCAACCAGACCCAGCACAATGATACCGAATGACTTTGTGTTGATGATCTTTTCGGGAGTCATCTGGCTTCCTACGCCTAAAGACAGAAGAATTGAAACGATGTTCATCAGTTCGTTTTCCATAGTCTTTGACAGACGGTCAACTACACCACACTGCTTTACAAAGTTACCGAAGGCAAGCATACCGATAAGCGGTGCTGCAGGAGGAAGCAGCAGAATGGTAAGCACTAAAAGCAGCAGCGGGAACAGAATGCGTTCTGTCTTGCTTACCGGACGCAGCTGATCCATGCGGATAAGGCGTTCTTTCTTTGTAGTAAGTGCTTTCATAATGGGCGGCTGAATAACCGGAACCAGTGCCATATAAGAATAGGCTGCAACTGCAATAACTGCCATCAGTTCGGGAGCAAGTTTTGCAGATACGTAGATTGAAGTAGGACCGTCAGCACCACCGATAATGGCAATTGCACTTGCCTGTAAAATGGTGTAATCAGTGTTAAGCCCCGGAATCATGTTCATAAGGGCTACTCCAAAGAGCGTAAAGAACACACCCAGTTGAGCGGCTGCACCCAGCAGTGCTGTCTTGGGATTTGCAATAAGCGGACCAAAGTCTGTCATTGCACCAATGCCCATAAATATCAGCATGGGGAAGAATTCATTTCCTACACCCGCACTGTAAATGATATGCAGCATGCCGTCGGGAGCATTACCCATACCTGCACCGGGAATGTTAACCAGAATAGTTCCGAATCCGATGGGAATCAGAAGCAGCGGTTCAAAACCTCTTCCTGCACCAAGATAGACAATTAAAAATCCGACTGCAATCATAAGAACATACTGCCAGCCGGGAGCATTGCTTGCAAAAGAATCTGATGAATGAGTCATTGCAAGTTCTTCTGCTTCTTTTTTTGCTTCTTCGGCTGCAATTTCTTCTGCAGTGGGACGATGAATCATTTTGTAAATACCGGTTGACTTTCCGATATTCTGTAAAAATGATGACACTGAAATGTCATAGCGGCCGTTCCAGTCTTCTGTATTTGCAATCACGCGGTCTACACCGGTACCGCTTGTCTTTGCTGTTGAATTCTGAGCGAATGCATTTGTTCCCACAGAAAGTACACCGGCAACGGCAAGGATAGCCATCATGATAAATGCAATTTTTGTATTGTTCTGAGCTTTACCTGTCAGCATACACACTCCTACATCAGCCAATTTCTGCAACCGGCTGACCGTTTGCAATCTGAGTACCAGGACCAGCAAGGAAGTGAACTTTACCGGATGCACCTGCTTTAATTTCAAGTTCCATCTTCATGGATTCTATGATGATGATTGTGTCGTTTGCACCAACACTTGCACCCTCACTTACTGCAGTACGCAGAAGTACACCGGCAACCGGAGCCTTTACGATTTTACCGGCACCAGACGGAGCGGCTGCAGGAGCGGGACTGGGAGCTGCTTTAGGAGCGGGAGCTGGAGCAGCTGGAGCTGCGGCTTTACCAATCTGAGCAAGGGTCTGACCGTTTGCAACCTGAGTTCCGGCGGCAACACTGTACGAAATAGTACCGTCACAGGGAGCTTTAACTTCAAGTTCCATCTTCATGGATTCAATGATAATAACCGTCTGTCCTTTGGTTACCGAAGCACCGTTTGAAAGACACTGCTTAAGGAGTGTTCCCGCAACAGGAGCCTTTACAGCTTCACCACCGGTAACTGCAGCAGGGGCACTTGCACTTGCAGCCGGAGCGGCAGCAGGAGCAGCATTTGCTGCACAGGCAGGACCAAAGCTTACACTGTATGCAGCACCGTTAACGGTAACATTCATATTGTCACCGGCAGGACCAGAAGTTACGTTGTATGCAGTACCGTTTACGGTAATGGTATAAGAGCCGCCCTTGTTTTCTTTTGCGGGAGCAGCAGCAGTTTCTTTTTTAGCAAATGTACTTGCTGCATCAACAGGACCCTTAGCACGTTCTGCAAAGAATTTAGGTGCAACATTGGGGAACATTGCATAGGTAAGTGCATCTTCGTCTGAACCGTTACCGCCGTTCTTCTTTGATTCTTCAACCATCTTGTCCCATTCCGGTTCAAGCAGGTCTGCAGGGCGACAGGTAACAACGCTGTCCATCTTGTTCTGTTCAAGTGCTTTCTTAACCAGATCTGCATTTGCTTCTGCAGGAAGTTTTCCAAAGCGTCCGGTAATAAGATTGCGAAAGTCCTGAGTCATTGTAGTATAGCGGCCCATGAGTACGTTCATAACTGCCTGTGTTCCGACAATCTGAGAAGTCGGGGTTACCAGCGGAACGTATCCTGCGTCCTTGTGAACCTTAGGCAGTTCGGCAAGCACATCATCCATACGGTCGCCTGCATTCTGCTGTTTAAGCTGAGATTCCAGGTTTGAAAGCATACCGCCGGGAACCTGAGAAAGCAGAATGCGTGTATCTGCACCAAGGAAAGAAGATTCCAGTGAAGAATAATGCTTGCGTACTTCGCGGAAATAAGCGGCAATCTCAAGCAGTGCTGACGTATCAAGACCAGTGTCCATGTCAGTTCCCTTAAGCATTTCAACAACTGTTTCTGTCGGTGAGTGAGAAGTTCCCATAGACATAGAAGAAATGGCTGTATCAAGCCAGTCTGCACCGGCTTCAGCACCCTTAAGCAGTGTTGCAACAGAAAGACCTGTGGTAGCATGCGTGTGGATTTCGACAGGGAGATCTACTTTTGACTTGATTGCTTTTACCAGGTCGTAGGCAGCATAGGGTTTAAGAAGACCAGACATATCCTTAATACAGATAGAATCTGCACCAAAGTCAGCATAGGTCTTTGCAAGTTCTGCATATTTTTCGATAGTGTGATACGGTGTTACGGCATACGAAATTGCCATCTGTACGTGTTTACCCGTCTTCTTTGCAGCCTTAGTAGCACATTCCATATTGCGGGGATCGTTACAGGCATCAAAAATACGGAAACAGTCAATACCGTTCTTTGCAGCGGTTTCAACAAACTTTTCTACCACATCGTCTGCATAGTGGCGGTATCCCAGAAGGTTCTGGGCACGCAGAAGCATCATAATCTTAGAGTTGGGCATTGCAGCATGCAGTTTGCGAAGGCGCTCCCAGGGATCTTCATTCAGAAAGCGGATACATGAGTCGTAGGTAGCTCCACCCCATCCTTCAATGAATTTATAGCCGATTTTATCAAGCATGGGACAGGCAGGAAGCATGTCCGCAGTTGTCATACGTGTTGCATGAAGGCTCTGATGAGCATCACGGATTGCAAGTTCCGAAATTTGTACTTTAGCCATAATAATGTACTCCTTTTTATTTCTCTATTAGACAAATTGTTTTTCGTGAAGTGCTGCAGCAATGGCAGCAATAACCGCACCGTTGTCAGCAGCAGGGGCTGCGGGGGCAGAAACATTTGCAGAAACAGAACCAGAGGATGCTGTCTGCAGAGGTTCATCTTTGTCAAGACGAAGCGCGTGCAATACAACATGCAGCAGTTTCATTGAAAGAATGAGTATAATCAAGAACGAAAACACGACACCTAAACCCAAAAGTGTCAGAATTCCGCTTTGACCAAGCATTTGCGAAATTGTCATAAGACCTCCGTGTGGTATTATAGTAAAAACTAAGGGGTGTTTCAATAGCATTTTTTTAACAAAAAAAGTAGCGTTTTTGGAGTTTTTGTGCTATACTGATAAAACTGATGAAGCATTTCTTGAAAACACTTACCCTGCCCTTCAAAAAAAGCAGGGCGGTACGGATATCTGTCTTTCTCACTGTTGTTTCTGCACTCTTTCTGGCAGGCGTTGTTACCTGGATTTCGTATCAGAATAAAAGATTCATCACGTACGAACAGTACACAGAACCGCTGGGAAAAGACGGCGACCTTGAAATCTACATGGAAATTCCAATCCGCAGTGACGGCGTAAGAAACTGCTGGCCCGAAGAAAACGGAACCTGGGGCGCTCAGTACGACATTTACATAACCAACAACAGCGACTATCCGTTTGTTGACTGGGAACTGACCATGGATGTTCCTAACGAAGCACGCATAGATTCCAGCTGGAACGGTTTTTACGAACAGCAGCCGGGAAAAATTATTATCCGCGGAGCCCCCGACCTTACGGCAACGGCAAATCCTCACGACAAAGTGCGGGTGGGATACGTTCTGTACACAAGAAGCCTCATGCAGCGGAGCCACTATATCCTTACCGGAAGATTCCAGCACAGTCCGCTCAAAGAAATACTGTTTATTCTGGCACTTGTTGTGCTCATCATTATTTTTATTGTATTTATTGTTTCCATTGTTTTGTTCTTCTTAGTACAACGGCAGCAGGCAAAGGATGACGAAAAAATCGAAAGCCTTATAAAACTGTGCGCCCGTTTCATAGACGTTCGCGATGAATACACAAAGATGCATTCGTTCCATGTAGGCTATTACGCAAAAAAAATTGCAGAACTTATGGGCTACGACGAAGACTTTCAGAAGAACATCTACTACATGGGCCTGATGCACGATGTAGGAAAAGTAATGCTTCCCCGCGAGATTCTGTGCAAGAGTTCCAAACTGAACGACGAAGAATGGGTCGAAATGAAAAAGCACACTTCTTACGGAGCAGAAATTCTTGAACGCTTTACCGCAGTTCCCGGCATTAGGGAAGCAGTGCTGTATCACCACGAACGCTGGGACGGAACCGGATACCCCGAGGGACTGAAAGAAACCGCAATTCCCATTCAGGCACGCATTATCGGTGTTGCTGACGCATACGACGCCATGCACACAAACCGCTCATACCGCACCCGCTTAAGCGATGACATCATCCTTGAAGAGCTGCAGAAAAACAAACGCACGCAGTTTGATCCGGAAGCAGCAGAAGCAATGATTGTACTCATAAAGCGTCATGCCTTAGCCCACGCAGACACAGAACATTAATCTTCTGCAGACTAGCAAAAAAAAGCATCACATGATATACTTGTCTCACTATTGAGGAGGATTTATGATAGCACCCGCTATTGCCGTGTTTGCATTATTTTGCATTGACACTTTACTTAACTGGGCCGGCAATTTATTTAACAAGCAGAAACTTGCCGACAATTCAAAGCCGCTTTTAATGCCGCTTCTGGCACTGACAGCCGTTTTACTTCTGTTACCGACAGACTGTCCCCGCACCGTAATTATGACTATGGTTGTAGCCCTTGCCTTCCATACCGCAGGTGACATTCTGCTTATTTCTGACAGACAGATTCACTTTCTGCTTGGTGCAGCCTGTTTTATGGTAGGACACATTTTCTACCTGACACTCTTTGCACCCGCCTTTGCTAACGTGGGCGCCGTGTTCTTTATTGTCATGGCAGTCGTCATTGTTGCCTTCGGAACCGTTCTGTTTCTTGGACTTAAAAAAGAAGGTCTTGCAATGGCACTGGGAGTTCCCGTGTATGCAGCAGTTCTGCTTACCGTTGCCTTTGCAGGAGCAGCAGGAGTCACTGGCGGTTACACAACCGTAAATGCACTGTGTGTTTTGATTGGCGGAATTCTGTTTGTTACGTCAGACGGACTTCTTGCACTGTCAAACTTTGCCGTTAAATTCCCCGGATACAAATTCTGGGTTATGTTTACTTATGTAATTGCAGAAGTATTTCTTGCACTGGGAGTGGTACTTCCCTACCTTAAGAAGTAAGGACTACTCTTCTACGATTGCAGAAAAGAGGCTGTACGCATCAATTCCATTTACTACGGAACCGGGGGTAAAGCGTTTAAGCAGGTTGTCACGACCGTCGCGCAGATGCTTACTGGTAATTCCGTGGCGAATGGAAGAGTCAGCTTCAAGAAGGGCCGCATAGTGGTCTGCAAGCCGAACCAGTTTTCCGTCTACCGGATTAAATTCATCTTTGTTAAAGCGCTTGTTTAATTCTTCAAAACTGACGTGCATTACAGAACCGTCAACCACAATTCTGTTTTCAAATTCATCACTGGTAAAGAACAGCACTTCGTCGCGGTAAAAGTCTTCCATAAGCGGTACCAGTTCTTTCGCAACAATCTGATCCTCTATATTCTTAACTACTGCAGGAAGATCATCGGTTGCCTGTTTAACCGGAGAAATAATATCGCGGGTAACACTTTCGGGTAAGTCGTGGAACAGTGCTGAAAAAAAGTCATTGTACAGTCTGCGCTGACACATATTCATTCCGGCCTCACGGGTAAACAAGAGCGTCATTACGGCAACAAAAAAGCAATGGCCTAAGACAGATGTTCCGGGAACACGCGGAGTCTGATTCCATCTGGTCTGGAAACGGAGCTGCTCTATGCGCAGAAGAAATTCGTACGGCTTCTGTTTGGTAAGCAGCATCTGCATTCCGCGAAGATCAAGAAATTCCTGAATGTCAGCATTAACTTCTTTTCTAATGCGTTCAAGGCGTTCGCTTTCGTTAACGGGACTTATCATTTCCAGTTCGCGTAACGTTGAATACTTATGCGCTGCGCGGAACACACGGCTTGTTGCCTGCTGATGGGGACCAAAGGGAATAGAACCGCAGGTCTTACCTATGTAGAGCGTAAACTTAGAAAACAAATCAGTGTCGTCTATAAGGTGGCGGTACTGTTCCAGAACCCACTCATTAAGACGAATGTATTCTGCAGGGTATTCTTCCCGGATAAGGCGTTGAACCGGACTTTTAATGTCACACAGGGCAATTTTACGCAGCAGTTCAAACACACTGGCATACATCATCCATTCCCAGTCGATTTTTACACCGTTCTGTTCTTCATACTTACCGATGATATACGCAACAAAAAGACGCTCGGCATCTTTATCCATCTGCACTAAGTCAAACGGACGAATCATGTCGTTCCATCGTTCGATAGAAAATCCTTCAAAAATTTTAAGGGCAAATTCTTTTTTCACGGGACAGTCTCCCTGCACTAACTTACGCGGCCAGACTTCTGGTCGGCTTCCATCTTACCTTTCCAGACGGCTGCCTTTTTCTTAAGTTCTTCTGCTTCATCCTTGTCGTTCATAACGATTGCAATGCGGCGAAGTGCAAGCAGGAAGTTTATTGCCATCTTCATGTCGTCTATACGGCGTGAAGACAGTTCGTATTTATCGCGGTAGTCCTGTGCACTCTGGTCAATCAGTTTTTTGATAAGACGTACATACAAAACCGTGCTGTCATATTCAGGAGATGAGGGCTCAAAGAAATCCTTAGAAGCCTTTTTCATATCGATTAAGTTTTTTGCCACAACCGTAAAGCGTCCGCGCATTTCAACGAAGGACCACTTCCACTTTGAATTGTCACCAAAGGCATCAACCAGCATCTGAATACACAGACCCAGTTTGCGAACCAGATAGTAGCGTTTTTCTACCGGAGTATTTGCAATTTTTTCCCAGTTAGGAACAAGGTCGGTATACGGACAGTCAACGGTAGTCGAAACAATTTCTTCAAGGTAGATGATGGCTTTGTACAACATTTTACGCGCATCGTTAAGCATATCGTTATTGCGGGTTTTCATGATGTACATGGAAAGCGAGTTAATCTGAATGTAGAGGGTTGCAATGTAAATCATCTGTTCGGCGAGCAGCAGTTTTTTATACTCAACACCACCGGTATCGCGCTTCATAACAGCAACGATTTCCTTCTCTTTTTTGAGCATTTCTTCGATTTCTGCTTTGATCGGCTTTGACTTTGTGTTAAATTCAAACCTGCTTTCGTCTGAGATTTTAGCCATTTTATCCTCCGAACTTTTGCAACAATGCTGCCGCATGTTCAAGTGACTGGGCTGAACCGCTGTCTCCTGAAAGCATACGAGCTATTTCCTTAACGCGTTCTTCCCCATCAACAGGGAATACGAGGGTTTGTGTACTCTGACCTTCGCTGCCCTTCTTGATTTTAATCTGATGGTGTGCATACACGGCAATACTGGCCAGGTGCGTAATACACAGAATCTGTTTTGAAGAAGCAAGGCGCTTCATGTGGTTACCGACGGCTACGGCAACTTCACCGCCAATACCGGTATCAATTTCATCAAAGATGAGTGTACTGACAGTATCGGCATTTGAGAGGATAGTCTTAAGTGCAAGCATAACACGGCTTAATTCACCGCCGGAAGCAATTTTTGCAAGGGGCGCAAGCGGAGTTCCCGGGTTTGCACTGATAAGGAATTCAACATCATCCATTCCGTACGGATTGCATTTTTGGGTCACGCTGGTACCCGGCTTTTCTGCAAGATTTACCTCAAAACGGGCCTCTTTCATGCCCAGTTCTGCAAGGATTGCAACAACCGCCTGCGACATCTTCTGAGAGGCAGCCTTACGTTTCTGACTTATGGTTTTAGCAGCCGCATACACCTGCTTTTCCAGCTGGGCAATCTGTGCTTCAAGGGCACTTTTGTCTGCATTAGAGTCAGTAAGGGCATCCAGCTGAACCTGAGCATTCTGTGCATAATCAAGCACTTCCTGAACAGGAGCTTTTGTTGAAGAAGCGTACTTTTTCTTAAGCTTGAACATAAGGTCAAGGCGTTCCTGCACCTGACTTAAGCGTTCGGGGTCAAATACAAGGCGGGAAGCATAACTGCGGAATTCTTTTGCAATATCATCAACTTCGTAGAATACCGACTGAAGGCGGTCATCCAAATTTTCCAGCTCTTTATCGAGCGATGAAGCATGAGGAACCACACTCTTAAGCCTGCGTAAAAGCGACAGAACGCTTTCTCCAGAACCTGACGAAGAACCGTCAAGCGCTGCATTTATTTCTTCAACATCGGAATACAGTTTTTCAAACGATGCCATCTTTGCTTCTTCTGCGGCAAGTTCTTCATCTTCGCCGGCACGCAGTTTTGCTTCGGCAATTTCATTGATGGCAAATGTAAGCATTTCTATGCGGTTAGCACGGTCTGCTTCATTGGTAACAAGCGATTCAAGGGTACGCTGTTTTTCTGCAAGCTGGGCGTACAGCTGGGTAAACGCATGCACTTCATCAACAATGCCTGCATAACTGTCCAGGAAACGACGGTGTTCAGACACTTTCATAAGCGACTGCTGGTCATGCTGTCCGTGAATATCAACTAAAAAGGCAGCAAACAAAGCAAGGTCTGCTTTGGTAACCGGTGTACTTCCGATCCACGCAGAAGATTTTCCGGTATCGCGTACCACACGCCGTAACAGAATGCGGTTATCTTCGCTTTCTATGCCATGTTCCTCAAGCCATGCATTTGCATCTTTTGATTCAAGAAGAAAGGTTCCCGACACCAGTGCTTCATGGCAGCCGGTACGAATCAGTTCTGTGCCGCCCTTTCCTCCCAACAGAAACGCAAGGCTTCCAATCAGGATTGACTTACCGGCACCTGTTTCACCAGAGAGCACGGTAAAGCCGTCTGAAAAATCGACATGAGCTTTATCTATGAGTGCAAAATTCTGAATATCAAGTTCTTCAAGCACGGGGACCTCCTGCCCAGTTAAGTTTACTTCTGAGCGCACCGTAGAATTGTACTTGAGAAGAAGCGACGAGCTGTGCTTTTTTTTCTGCAGTACGAAGGATGATTACATCTTCGGGTTCAAGCGCAAAATCAATCTGACCGTCAGCAGAAATTCCAGTCTGAATGCGCGAAGGAAGCATGGTAATGGCAAGTTCTCCCTGCGGACTGAACAGAAGCGGTCGTGCCGACAGACTGAACGAACTGATGGGAGTAAGTAACAGTGCATCAAGCGACGGATCAATGATTGGTCCTCCTGCTGCCGCTGAATATGCGGTAGAACCGGTTGCCGTTGACACAATGATTCCGTTTGCCTTAAAGGGACCTAAAAGCGCATGATTGAATGCAACTTCCAAGTTAATAAGCCGGGATGCTGCTGTACTGGAAATGACCACATCGTTAAGGGCAGTCGTTTTAAAGACGGTTTTTCCGCCCCGCAGCACTTCGCATGCCACTAAAGAACGTTCGCTTACCGGAGACTTTCCCGCAAGAAAATTCTGCAGTTCATTCTGCCATGCATTCTGTGACACTCCTGCAAGAAAACCAAATTCACCCAGGTTAACGGGGAACACAGGAATGCCCAGTTCTGCACACTCACGGGAAGCAAACAGCACGGTACCGTCACCGCCTAAGGTAACCACAAAGTCTGAACTGGAGGCAAGCTGTTTTACCTTACCTTCTGCCGCACCGACTGCAGTTCCGTCGTACGCGTATTCAGAAACACTTACGTTTTGCGCTTTAAGAAATTCAGTAATAGAATCGGCTAACGCACGTGCTTCTTTTTTAAACGTGTTAACGATGAGCAGGCAGGACTTCATAGCACACTCCGTTACGGTAACGTTGAAAGAATGCGTACAATGCGGGCTGCATCTTTTTGTCCCAGACGCGGATACAATGGAAACAGTGCACATCTGAGCAAAAGAGAATTAGCACACATGCAGGTAGAAGCTAAACTTTCCTGTCTGAATGCAATGATAGAATTTTCGTAAGCCTGACGGATTTCAATGCCCTTTTTCTGAGCATACGCCTTTACGTCTTTGAACCCACTGTTCAGTACCAGCGGGAATGAATAAATGGTTGAACCATAATCTGCAGCGCGGACAAAAGTTTTGTGCTTACCGGACATAATTGCCCGTGAATACAGGGTATACAGTTCGCGGCGCTGTTTTTCGTTACGCTTGAATTCTTTTACTTCGATGAACGCAAGAGCAGCATTCATATCGGGAAGAGAATCAGTAGAAGGACCTTCTTCTGCAATTTTTTTAAGTACAATCCATTCACGGCGACCGGGAGCAACAAGCACTGCTCCACCACCGGCAGTAACTACATCGCGGTCTTCCATGCCAAAGATTGCATAGCTTCCGTACATGCCGGCACGCTTACCTTTAGGTTCTTCTTCCTGAGCAGTTTGTTCTGCACCTTCTGCAGCAGGTTTTGTTTCACCTGCGGGTCTTGCAGTTTCTGCACCTGCTTCTTCAGGATAGAAGGCAAACGCTGACTGAGAAATATCTTCGATTACGGGAATGCCAAAAGCAAGATATGCCTGAATATCAGGCAAGATTCCCATGTTTTCATGCAGCACTAAAAGCCGTCCGCCGTCTTTGATTCCCTGTTCTACTGTTTCGGGAGCAACCATGCCGTCATCTTCGCGTACATCAAGTACAAGCGGCGTGTACCCTAACGACTCAGTCACCTGAATCTGCCACGCGGGGGCAAGAGCGGAAAGCATTATTTTTGCGTCTTTAGGAAGATCCAGTGCACGAAGCGCATAGTCTAACGCAATAGCGGGACTTCTAAGCGGAACAGCACCATCACAGCCGGTAATTTCCTTTAAGGTCTGAACTAACTTGATGCCCATTTCACCGGCACCCAGCTGTTCATTGACCATGCAGGTAAGCACCGCTTCCATTTCCTTACGCCTGATTGTTGAGCTGTAGGTCTGTATCATTTACGGTCTGCCTGCACTATTTGCGGGGTTCAAGAATTTTCTGAAGTTCCTTGGGATTAAACAGTTTGCGTGTGTCAAGGATGATAAGATATCCGTTTTCCTGGCGCACAACACCCTGAATATATTCAGTACCGATTCCACTGAACATCTGTGGCGGCGGTTTAATGTCTCCGCGTTCAACAGAAACAACGCGTGCAACACGGTCAATGATAATGCCGATTTTGTTTCCTTCTATATCAAGGATGATAAATCCGCCATCGTCATCGCTTAGCATATCATCAGAAGAAGCAGCTGCCTGTTTGATGTGGAAGCGCTTGTGAAGATTCATAATGGGAATGATTTCACCACGAAGGTTAATGATGCCTTCAACATAGTAAGGAGCATTCGGAATGGGACGTACATCCTGAACCCGGACAATCTCCTTAACGTCCATAATATCAACGCCGTACAATTCCTCGCCTAGCTGGAATGTGACAAGCTGCAGCTGTGAATTTTCGTCAGCCATGTGGTTTTCTCCTATCTTGTACTATTTTACACTATTACCGCCGTCTAGTCTACTATAAAAAGCGAAAGAACATGAACTTTTCGTATTCCGTACGCTTTTAGAAGTGACGCACACGCTTCAACGGTTGCCCCTGTCGTAATCACATCGTCCAAAAGCACAACTTCCTGCGGTATTTCCGTAGCCCTCACCTTTTTTTTAAGCAGAGCCGGTTTTATGGCATAAGAAGCAGTACTATGCTCCAACCGCGAGGTTCTGTCCATTTTTTTCTGCTGAACCACCGACTTACGCTCCAGCACAGACACAATCCGCAAGCCGTACACCAAAGACAAAATGCGGCACAGATCATCTATCTGGTCCCAGCCACGCACTTTTATCTTACCAGGACGCGGCGGAACCGGCACAACCGTACGGCACCCCTCAGGAAGCGCTGCAAACAGTGCACGGGCAAACAAAAGAGCCGCACTTCGCCTTCCCTCTGTTTTCCATGCAAACAGAAGGTTTTTACACCACAGTCTGTAAGTAAACAGCGCATGCACCGTATCAGCACTTACAATCACACGCTTTTCCCTGCACTCCATACACAGATTCTGTTCGCTCAGCAAAGGCTTTCCGCAGTACGGACAGCAGTCTTCTGTCTTAAGGGTATGTGTCATAAACCACCGGGCACACGGACGGCACAAAACCTGACCGTAAGAAGCATTTCCGCAGCGACAGCATGTATCCTGTGCAAACGAAGCAGAAAGCGCAAACCTTAGGACAGCCTGAACGCCATACCCCGTTGACGCTATTTTTTTCAGCATTGTCATACATCATAGGTATTGACGCAGCAGGCACTTTTTACCACAAAACAGGGCATTTTTTTGCAGATTTTTTTATTTTTTTCGCTCAGGAGCGTTGTTCCGTGCTGATTTAATCAAAAGCTGAACTGTTTTTTTAACCGCTTCCCTGGTTTTAGAATCAAGACTAGCCGCAGCCTTTACCATTTTAGTAACGCTGTTCCACCAGTTTTCGGTAAGTTCTGTGTTAGTCGTTGCATCAGACTGTGCAAGGATTCCAAACACGGTTTCTACAAACTGAGCCTTTTGTTCCATGGTCAGTTCATTAAACCAGCCGTTAATTGTTGCCCCAAGAAATTTACTCTGGGCACAGGTTTCAGGCAGTTCTTCAAAGCACTCAGGGCCCACCGACCAGCTGAACGGATCATGCTGCATAATTCCCTTACCGTCACTTGCAACGGTGGTAAAGCGCTCGTCATGGTCAAACAGCATGCCTACAACCGACAGTTCCGGAACGAAAGAATGTACACGGTCACGGATAGTACGGTATGCACCGCTTACGAAAAAGTCTTTTTTGAATCCCGGACCGTCATTGTTGAACACTGCCCCTATGCGTTTTTTTGCATCATACGAAAGATGACTTGCGGCGTAAATGGCAAGATTTCCGCCCTTGGAGTGTCCGCCGACATACAGAATTCCCTTAAGGTTTTTTGCAGCGTTTTCCAGGTATTCAAGGGCATCCCTTTGGGAAGGAACAACGTCTTTTACGCCCATTTCAAAGTCTTCTTTCCAGCCGACAATGGTATCATCTGTTCCGCGGAATGAAATAAATGACCAGCCCGCATCCGAAATAAACGTCGTTGCAGAAAACTGTTCAGCCTGAACGGTATCAAGCACATCAACATGGGCACCCACAAGAAGTGAACCATAGCGCTCACTGTGGGCGGCAGTCTGCAGAAGCCCCACTACTTCACGGCTCAGCGGAGAACAAATCTGACTGCGTTCAACAAAATCAGCAGAGGAAGAAAACAGCGCTTCTGCATCATGCAGCGTCATAAAATTCTTCCTTTTGAACTCGGGCGACAAAAGGTCATAAAAGCGGGAATAACCAAGCGTACTTAAAATGAGTGCATCAACTTCGTTAAACTCGCACCGCTTAAAATCAAGGTCTCCCCGCCAGAACACATAATCAAGTATATTTGCCATACCTCTAATATAGCACAAAATATGCAGAATGTGTTATACTGGGCACACTTTTTGCAGAGGAGTTTTTTATGGAACGCACACTTGAATCAGAAATTGCCCGTACAGAGTATCCCGGACGCGGAATTGTTATTGGACGCAGTAAAGACGGAAAAAAAGCAGTAACCGCATACTTTATCATGGGAAGAAGCGAAAACAGCCGCAACAGAGTTTTTGTAACTGACGGAGAAGGAATCCGCACACAGGCCTTTGATCCGGAAAAACTTGAAGATCCCTCACTGATTATCTACGCACCCGTTCGCGTACTGGGAAACGACACCATCGTAACAAACGGCGACCAGACAGACACCGTGTACGACGGACTTAAAAAGGGACTGACCTTTGAACAGTCACTCAGAAGCCGCACCTTCGAACCCGATGCCCCCAATTACACACCGCGCATTTCAGGTGTACTGCATGTTGAAAACGGAACGTTTGATTACAGCATGAGCATTTTGAAAAGTGACCGGGGAAATCCAGACTCGCACAACCGCTACACCTTCAGCTATGAAAATCCTGCTGCAGGAACAGTCCGGTTTATCCATACCTATCAGGATAACGGAAACCCGCTTCCCAGTTTTACCGGAGAACCGGATGCACTGTCACTTACCGAAGATAACATTGACAAACTTACTGACAGCATCTGGAACAGTCTGAACGAAGCAAACAAAGTGTCTTTATTTGTACGCATTATTGACATTGCAAGCGGATTATACGAAACCCGCATCGTCAACAAAAACAAATAAATTTATTTCTTAGGAGGATAGGTTCCGTCAAGGATTCGTCTGAAGGCGGAATCTTCCTTTTTTAACTCACGGCTGCCGCGGGTAATGTTGCACAGCGACATGTTGTATTTCTTTGCAATTTCGCGCTGAGTTGTACCTGCATACAGTTCTTTCACCAGACTCCACCGTTTAGCAAAATCACGCCGCTCAGATACGGTAAACAGACAGCCCATAAAGTCTGACATAAACGCAGGATCATCTATCTGCGCCAAAAGAGAACATAATTCCGAAAAAGCCTGCTCATACTGCTTACCCAGTGCATTCGATTGAGATTCTGTTTGTTGTGTAGTCATACAGACAGTATAGCACAAACATCACAGAAGTGCAAACTGAGAACTATACAATTTGTAATACTCACCCTTCTGAGACATCAGCTGGTAATGCGAACCCGACTCTAGGATTTTACCGTGATTAACATAGAAAATAGTTTCACAGTTTTTAATAGTGGAAAGCCGGTGTGCAATAATAAAGCTGGTACGTCCCTTAAGCAGTTTATACAGGCCCCGCTGCAGAAGAATTTCTGTTTCCGTATCGATGGAACTGGTTGCTTCATCAAGAATCAGAATCCGCGGATCAGCAAGCAGTGCCCGTGCAAACGAAATAAGCTGTCTCTGTCCTGCAGAAAGCCGGGAGCCACGTTCGTTAACTTCTGTATCATAGCCTTTTTCCATCTGCATGATAAAATCATGTGCGCATACCGTTTTTGCCGCTTCAATAACCTGCTGGTCGCTTGCATTCATATTACCGTAACGGATATTTTCCATGATGGTTCCCTTGAAGATAAAACTGTCCTGCATCATCACACCCATCTGCGTCCTGAGCGAATGAATTGT
The DNA here is from genome assembly GCA_902766125.1 of uncultured Spirochaetaceae bacterium. Taxonomy (GTDB): domain Bacteria; phylum Spirochaetota; class Spirochaetia; order Treponematales; family Treponemataceae; genus Treponema_D. Next base: position 29,212 of record CACXCG010000017.1, read on the forward strand.
CATGTGCTGCAGGTCGTTTCCGTCAACTAAAATCCGTCCGCTGTCAGGGTTATAAAACCGCGACAGAAGGTTAACCAGCGTACTCTTACCCGCACCAGTCGGACCGACAATCGCAACTGATTCACCGGGTTGTATGGTAAAGTTTATATCGTCAAGAATCTTAACGCCGTCATCATAGCTGAAGTTAACATGCTGATATTCAACTTTACCCGTCACCGGAGGAAGTTCTTTTGCATCAGGAGCATCGCATACGGTTACCGGAGTATCTATCGTTTCAAAAATACGTTCTACGTAAGAGACCGCCGTAAGCAGACTGTTTATAAAATCTGCAAGCGTCTGAATCGGCTGCCAGAAACGGCTGATGTAAGCAGTAAACGCAATAAGGGTTCCCACGGTTACCACAGAGCCGGCCATTGAAAACCCGCTTATAATCCACCGTATGCCCAGTGCATACACTGCAACCTGGGTAGCAGTTGAAATAATCTGTACAAACGGTCCCATCAGAAAACCAATGCGGACGGCACTGAGCCAGGAAGCACGGTACGCACCCGACAGGTTATCAAAAATGCGGATATTCTCTTCTTCCCGGACAAAGGACTGCGTTACGCGAATACCGTTTATGCTCTCTGAAATATATGCATTTAAATTTGACTGCTTGTTACTCTGTATGCGCCAGGCTTTACGCTGACGTTTTTTCAGCACCGCAACATAAATGACAAAAACCGGAAGTCCGCACAGCACCACAAGCGTAAGCGGAACATTTATGACAAACATAAACGCAACTATAAAAATAAGCGAACACAAATCGGTGACCGTATTGACCAGACCGTTAGACAGAACGTCTGACAGATTGTTCACATAGTTTACAATGCGAACCTGTATCTTGCCGTGAGGACGCGAATCAAAATACGAAAACGGAAGTTCCTGAATATGTGCAAACAAATCAGAACGCACATCGTGAACTATATTCTGACCCACTTTTGTCATAATGCGAATTTTGATTTTCATTGCAACGGCAGTAAACAGAGAAATTCCCAGCATTGCAGCGCCAATAATCACAATGGAGGTAAAGTCTTTTTCAGGAATACAGGTATCCATAATAACTTTAAGAAAATACGGAAACAGCATCCCCAGGGCAGCAGTCACAAGCATAAGCAGAATGATAAGCACCATGCTCTTTGCATGCGGTTTTACATATTTTCCCAGCCGCTTAAGCTGTCCAAAGTCATACGTTTCTTCGTAAGATTCATCTATATCGTAACGGTTGCGTGCCATTATTGTTCCTCCGTTCCATACTGATGTTTAAACACCGATGCATAGTAGCCGTTCTGTGCAAGCAGCTGACTGTGAGTTCCGCGCTCAATTATTTTTCCGTCATTCATTACCAGAATCTGATCACAGTCTTTTACGCTGGAAATGCGGTACGCAATAACAAACAGAGTACGGTTTTGTGTTACCGTTTTAAGCGCCTTCTGAATCTGTGTTTCTGTTTCCATATCAACAGCACTGGTGGTATCATCAAGAATGATTACTGCAGGATCTTTCAGAAGTGCACGGGCAAGGGAAATACGCTGCTTTTGTCCGCCGGAAAGTCCCACTCCCCGTTCACCGACAATGGTATCGTACCCTTCCGGCAATGCGCGTATAAAGCCGTCAGCATCTGCAAGTTTTGCTGCAGCCTCAACTTTTTCAAACGGACAGTCCGGATCTCCGTACGCAATGTTTCCTTCAATCGTGTCACTGAACAGAAACACATCCTGCATTGCCATACCGATTGCGTCCCGCAGTTCATACAGATCCATGTCACGAACATCTGTTCCGTCTACTAAAATCCGTCCCGAAGAAACATCGTAGAACCTGCACAAAAGATTCATGATAGTCGTCTTTCCGCTTCCGGTATTGCCAAGGATGCCGACACTGTGTCCGCTTTCTACAGTAAAACTGACATCTTTAAGAATGTGTTCACCGTTTGTAACATAATCAACATGATCAAATTCTACAGTACCGCGGATTCCCTCTTTTGCAACAGGATGTGCTGCAATTTTTACAACGGGTTCTGCAGTGTAGGTTTTATAAATCTTGTCGATTGAAGCTTTGAAACGCATGCAGTCATTGATAAGCCAGCCCATCATGCGGAGCGGCCAGGTAAGCATCCACAAATAGCCGTTTACCGTTACCAGGTCACCCAGAGTCATTTCTCCGCGGATTGCAAGATAACCGCCGAATACAATCAGAATGACAGTTATGACGGTACTCAAAAACTCAAAGACGGGGACATACTTCTGCCACACTTTAGACGCTTCTATTTCGCTCTGACGGTATGCAGCATTTTCTTTTTCAAAGCGGTTGATTTCAAATGATTCTTTTGCAAAGGCACGCACTACACGGTTAGCGGCAATATTTTCCTGCACGTATGCATTAAGGCTTGAAAAACACTGACGCACCTGAGCAAACACCGGTCCCACCGCTTTCATCTGCAGGTACACAAACAGAACGGTAAATGGAAGGACTGCAAGGAACACAAGTGCAAGCTTTACACTCACAAAGAAAATCATAACCAGAGAAGCAATAAGCCACACACTGTTGCGGAACAGATTGTAGATGACGTATGCAACAAAGTGCCGGACCGCATCCATGTCACCCGTCTGACGGCTCATCAGGTCACCGGTACGATTGGTATTGTAAAAGGTAAAATCTTCGTGCAAAAGCTTACGGTACACTTCATGCCGCATGTCAAACAGAACTCCCTGTGAGGATTTTTCAAACAGCATAAGTGCAAGGTACTGAAATCCTTCGCGGAATACAGAGACAAATAAAAGAAGCCCCATGCACGGCCACAGATAATTGTATTCCTTTCCAAGAATGATGTGGTCTACGATAAAGCCTGAAATCTTAGGGTTAATGACCGACATTGTAGAAACAACCGTGATGATGATAAGTCCCACGATCATCTTGCCCATGTGTTTTTTCAAAAACGAATAAAACCAAGATAAAGAAGTCATATACCATGCTTTTACCGCATTGAATCGAAAAAAGAAACTGTAAAAAGTAGTAAAAAAAACAGTAGAAAGTAGCCAAAAAAACAATACATACGCGAGAATTTTAGAAAAACACAGTTTTTCTAAAATTCTCGTTGAGATAAAAAAAGCGACTCTTGTGAGTCGCTTTTTTTATCTCGGGTAACCCGGATTCGAACCGGGGACCTCTAAGTCCCGAACCTAGCGCGCTACCAGCTGCGCTATTACCCGAAAAAAAAGCCCATCGTAATGATGGGCGAAAGACGGGATGTACGGGACTCGAACCCGTGGTCTCCGGCGTGACAGGCCAGCGCGATAACCAACTTCGCTAACACCCCGTGATGTGTTGGAGTATAGCAAAAAAAATTAAATTCTGTCAAGCCCCTGACAATAAATTTTCCAAATTCCTTATGCGGTCCGTTGACAGTCAGTTTTGAGCGTGCTATCATGTCACAATCAAATTTAGAACTATTATAGTAAGGACTTGTTATCATGGCACAGGAAAAACAGCATAAAAAGATTGACAACGTAAAAATCGGCGCAATCATCATTCTTATCCTTTCTGCACTTGTATTCGTATTCTTTGGATTTGGTGCAGATGTATACTCTTCCATACTCAACCGTTCTTCTAACAATCTGGTGTTTGGAAAGTATGAAGGAAAACCAATTGAATACAAACCTGGAACCGACTACTACACCCGCATTCAGTCAGTTGCACAGCAGTTCCAGAATGCAGGATATGAAATGAACACCCAGGTTGAATACACTGTATTCCGCCAGGCTTTCATTCAGACCATTCAGGACAGACTGTACACAGACTCTGTAAAAAAGAGCGGCTATCTGGTAACCGATGATCAGGTTAACCGTGTTCTGGTTCAGAGCGGACTGTTCATGGACAGCGAAGGAAAATTCTCTCAGAAAGCATATTCAAACACAGATGCATCACAGATTGCAACACTGCGTTCTTCTATCAGCGATGACCTGTACTTTAATCGCTACTCTGCAGACCTTCTGGGAAGCGACGAAACTCTTGACGGAAAGGCACTGTACGGACTTAAAAACTCAAGCAAAGAAACAGAATTCATTGCAAAGATGGCTTCTGAAAAACGTTCATTTACCGTTGCATCATTCAACACCGGCGATTTCCCCATGGAAGAAGCAATTGCATACGGAAAAGAAAACGCACAGAAGTTTATCCGGTACGATCTGTCTGTTATCACTGTTGATGAAAAGAGCGATGCTGATCACCTTCTGAAACAGCTTACTTCAAACGAAATCACATTCGAAGATGCAGTAAGCGAAAAATCAGCAGGCTACTACGCAGAAACCGACGGAAAGATTTCAAGCCCCTACTACTATCAGATTGCTAATACCGTTGCAAACGAAGAAGACATTACAAAGGTAACCGAACTTGCAAGCGGCGACTATTCACCGGTGATCCAGACTGCACGCGGCTACAGCATCTTCCGTGCTGACGGTCCTTCAAAAGCAGCAGACTTTAACGACGAAACCATAAAGACTTTAGTTCACTCATATCTTTCAACTAACGAATCCGGTTATATCGAAAACTACTACATGGATATTGCACGTACCTTCATTGCAGATGCACGCCTTAACGGATTTAGTGCAGCATGTGCAAAATACGGCATTGAACCGGTAGAAGTTCCTGCCTTCCCGCTTAACTACGGCAATACAGACTTTATTGCAAACAACCCCAGTGATGTTACACCGCTTACCGGACTGTACTTAAACGAAAATGCACTGCAGCAGCTGTTTACACCCGGCTTAAATCAGATAAGCGAACCGTTTGTTTTAAGCGGATACGTTACCGTAGCTCAGTGTACCGGCATTCAGTCAGAAGCAGTTGAAACCGACAGTTTTGCTTCTTTAGTTGCAGACAGTGATGACAATGCAGCCCAGACCGCTTTACTGCGCAGCAAAAAACTGGAAGACAACTTTACCAACGTCTACTTTGACTACAAGCTGAGCGCTGCACTGGCTAACTAACTGATGCTTATGCAAAGCGACGAAAAGCCCCGCCTGGTACCTGCCGGACAGGGCTTTTGTTCTTTAAATACAGTTCAATATAAAAACCGCTTTCTTTATTCCAAATACAATCCTGAAAAAGCAATTTTACAGACAATACAGTCGCTTACCGTGTTACCGCAGACACTGGTGATTGTATGCTCGCCGGTTTTGTGGTACGGCATAGACGCACTGCTTGAAAAATGCGACAACACCTGTACCTTCGTTGCATATGAAGCAGACGATGCACTGTTTGAATTATCCGAAAAAACTGAACACCCCAAAAGCATTACACTGTACCACACACAAAACGAAACAGACTTAGATCGGTTTATACGAAATGCAATGCAAAACGGAACCTACCGAAGGGCTATCCGCGTTGACTTAAGTGCCGGAGTTCAGTTTGCACAACAGCAGTACGAATACGTTGCAAACGCCTGCGAAGAAATAATTGCAGCCTTCTGGAAAAGCCGCATAACCATTACCCGCTTAGGAAAACTGTTTGCAAAAAACACATTAACAAACATTGCCCATCTTTCAAGCGGAACTACACTTACACAGCATGCACAGAGCATTACAAAACCCATACTGGTATTCGGTGCAGGAGAAAGTCTTGACGACACCGTTCAGGAACTTTGCGCTCAGCCTTTCCTTGCAGAACAATTTTACATCATTGCAGTTGATGCAGCACTGTCTACACTGACCGACGCAGGCATTATTCCCGATGCAGCAGTTGCAATGGAAAGTCAGTTTGCCATTCAAAACGCGTACTGCGGGCTTGAAGGAAAACCAGTTACGCTCTTTGCAGATATTGTCTCGCGTCCTCAGGTAACAGAAATCTTAGGCGGAAAAACCGTGTGGTTTGCTTCACGCTATGCAGACTGTACTTTTTTAGATGATATCATTCAGCGGTTTTTCAAGGGAAATTATGTTGAACCCTTAGGTTCTGTCGGTTTAGGCGCAGTACAGATTGCACTGACACTCAGAAAAGATACATCCATACCGGTATACGTAACAGGACTTGATTTTTCGTTTAGTGCAGGACGAACGCATGCAAAAAACACACCCGCACACAAAACTCAGCTGAACAAAACAAACCGCCTTACAAACGGAAGCGTATACGCCGCCTGTTTTAACGCACACAGTTCTGCAGTTTTGGGAAAAGACAATAAGGTCTGCTATTCAACACCAGTGCTGCAAATGTACGGAAAGTTATTTATTCAGCAGTTTGCAGAAAAAGCAAATGTCTTTGACACAGGAAAAACCGGTCTTCCTTTGGGATTACCACAGGCTGTTCTCTGTGACGCAGCACACGCACACACCGCCGCAGAACAAGTTCCCCCTGTTGAGACTGCGTTATCCGTACCCCAAAGCGACATACAGTCTTTTTACGAAAACGAATTACAGTCACTTCTTACGCTCAGAGATTTACTGTCTAACGGAGAAAATGCCGCTTCACGCGACACAGCACAGACACTGAGTGAACAAATTCAGTCACTGCTTGTTCCGCGCGAATACCTGTACCTGCACTTTCCTGACGGTTACCGTTTGAGCATGGACAGCTCATTTTTAAAACGCATCCGTGCAGAACTGGATTCCTTTATCAAAACACTGCAGACTAGTCAGCGTCTTTTTCCTTAAGCACAGCAAGGAACGCACTCTGAGGTAACTCTACATCGCCTGCCATCAGCATGCGTTTTTTTCCTTCCTTCTGCTTTTCAAGAAGCTTTCGCTTACGGGTAATATCACCGCCGTAGCATTTTGCAAGCACATCTTTACGCACCGGATTGACGGTTTCGCGGGCAATAATCTGACTTCCTATAGCACCCTGAATTGCAATCTTAAACTGCTGACGGGCAATTTCATCTTTAAGGCGTTCACACACTTTCTTTGCACGTTCAACGGAACTCTGTCTGAAACACAGCTGAGCAAGGGCATCAACACTTTTCCCGTTAAGCAGAATGTCAATCTTTACCAGGTCTGTGGGACGATAGTCGGTAACTTCGTAGTCAAAGCTGGCATAACCGCGGCTGTAGCTTTTAAGTTTGTCGTAAAAATCAAACAGAACTTCTGCAAGCGGCATGTCATACGTAAGTTCAACACGCTTTTCGTCAAGGTACTGCATGTTTGTCTGAGCACCACGCTTAAGGCGGCACAGTTCCATAATCGAACCAAGGTACTCTGCAGGAGTAATAATCGTCGCCCTGATATATGGTTCTTCTGCAGCTTCAATTTTTCCGTCGGGATAATCTGCAGGATTATCAACCCACTGTTCTGTCTTTCCGGCAGCACGAACTTTATAGCGTACCGAAGGAGCAGTAAAAATAACTACCTGATTAAAGTCACGCTCCAAACGTTCCTGTACAATTTCAAGATGAAGCAGTCCTAAAAATCCGCAGCGGAAACCGTTACCCAGTGCAAGCGAATTATCTTTTTCGTACACGAGCGAAGCATCATTAAGCTTCAGTTTTTCCATTGCATCCTTAAGTTCTTCATAATCATTTGAATCAATAGGATAGATTGAAGAGAACACTACAGGCTTTACTTCTTTAAATCCGGGAAGCGGTTCGGGTGCAGGTTTTGCAGCAAGGGTAATGGTGTCTCCTACGCGGACATCCTGAACGGTTTTGATTCCCGCAATAATGTATCCGACGTCCCCTGCCTCAAGCACACCGGTTTCTTCAAACTTGATTTTAAAAATACCGGCCTGTTCAACTTTGTATTCAGTATTGCTGCTCATAAGACGGATGATGTCCCCTGTCTTAACGCGACCGTCCATAATGCGGATGTGAACAATAACACCGCGGTATTCATCGTAGTGGCAGTCAAAAATCAGTGCTTTAAGCGGAGCATTTACGTCTCCTGTGGGTGCAGGAAATTTTGTAACGATGGCTTCCATAAGATCATCTATACCCTGCCCTGTCTTAGCGCTTACCAGCTGTGCATCTGAAGCATCCAGTCCCAGGTCGTGATCTATCTGATGCTTTACGCTTTCAACATCTGCACTTGCAAGATCGATTTTATTTATAACCGGAACAATTGTCAGGTCCTGTTCCAGCGCAAGGTACATATTGCTTACCGTCTGACTTTCGACACCCTGTGTTGCATCAATAAGCAGCAGTGCTCCTTCGCAGGAGGCAATGGCACGGCTTACTTCATACGAAAAGTCTACATGACCCGGAGTATCAACAAAATTCAGTTCGTAATCGTGACCGTCTTTTGCATGATACGGAATGGTAACCGCCTGACTTTTTATGGTAATGCCGCGTTCACGCTCAATGTCCATATTGTCAAGAATCTGATTCATCATCTGACGATCTTCAATGATACGTGCTTTTTGAATCAGTCTGTCTGCAAGCGTTGACTTACCGTGATCGATGTGAGCGGTAATACAGAAGTTACGTTTGTATTTAAGTTCAGTCATAATTCCCACCTAAAAATAATACGGACTGTCAAGTTGAGCGGTTAACGCCAGAGCCATTTCAAGCCAGCCGTTTTTGCGCCGTTTTGTATAGACCGTTACATATATATACGATTTTGTTGCATCAAATTCAACACCGACTATTTGCACAGTATCGCTTTCAGAAAAACTCAGTTCATCAGCAGCACTTGCCTTAAGCACTTTACTTACCGAATAAAGCTTCTTTGACGTAGAAGCACGCACTAATTCCATACCCAGAAGCGGTAACAGCGAATGTTCCAGTAAATCTGTCTGATATACTTCATATCCGGGCTGTTCCGGACGTGAAGAAAGACACACCAGTACGACTTCTTCTTTTTCATCTTCATGCCGCACTTTTACACGAACAACAGTTTCGCTCAGACACTGCATGAACATTCGGTGCAAATCTTCAAGAGAAGAAACACGTATTCCGTCAAACGCAGTAATCACATCTCCCGCCTGTATTCCGCTTAGCGCAGCAGATCCGCCGGGCATAACATACTGAACAAGCACTCCTTCGTTTTTTGCATTTGCTCCGGGAAGCCGTTCAGTCTTTCCATACGCACACATCCACGGATGCACACGCTCTCCGCCTGCATACAGTACAGGAAGTTCGTAGCGCAGGTATTCAACCGGAATTGCAAAGTTAAGTCCCTGATAGTTTTCAACACCCGCAAACACAATTGCCTGAACCTTTCCCGATGCATCAATTAACGGACCGCCGGAATTACCGCTGTTAACCGCTGCATCAATCTGAAACACGACACCTTCGGTAAAGAGCCTTCGGTCTTTTGCAGATATAACGCCACTGGTAAGCGTTCTGTCCAGTCCTAAAGGAGAACCGATTGCATACACTTTATCGCCCACATCAAGATCAGAACTAAAGCCTAACGAAAATACATACGGAGCATCAACTTCTGCCTTTAAAAGTGCAAGGTCAAGTACAGAGTCCCAGCCTACAACTTTTGCAGGAATACGAGTGTCAGGATCATCAGCAAGTTTTATATACAGACGGGCATAGCCTTCATACTTGGGATCTACCATTGCAGATATGACATGATGATTGGTAACGATGTAGCCGTCATGCGAAATAAAAAATCCGCTTCCCAGCATTGCATCCTGAATACCCATTCCCCGCTCAACCTTAAAGCCTTTGTCAACGTACACAGTTACTGTTCCGCGGATGTACTGCGACACACGGTCAGAACCGGGGACAGTTTCGTTTTTTAGTCCGGGAGCATCATTTATAACGCACGACTCCAGCGTGGTACGGCTCAGTGGCAGTTTTGAAAGTTCAGGATACGAACAGGACTGCAGCGAAACATAACAGCGCAATGCATTCTGCCAGTCTTCTTTAAGAACAGACTCTGAGTATTCATCAACGACAGCCTGATGACAGCGTTCCAACATTTTCTGTGCCGCAGAAGAATCCTGTATGTGATTTGAAAGCAGAACAGCACGCCACAGTGCACGGGTATTAAGCTGACTGTTCAGAAGCCGTTCTATGCGTTCACATTCAGTTACGGCGACACTTTCGCTTGTATAATCAACGGTATCGTATTCTTTTATGCCCGCAGTTTTATCAAACGTTCTGCAACCGGACAGCAGCACTACACATACACATACAATTGCAGCACTTTTTTTTACCGGCATACTATTCCTCATCATCAAATGCGTACACCGGAACCAGCGTTGCGTAATAATTGCTTCCAACTCTGACCGCAAGCACTTGCTGACCGTCAGCACGGACAATCATACTCACGCCCTGGTCTTCTGCGGCATCAAGCAGACGGATTGCTTCAGAAGCAACTTTGGGAGAACCGGGAGCATCTATCCAGAAAAGACGAGACGAACCTTCACGGGTAATAGAAGACTGACTGTTTCCGCGCTCAACGCTCACCGGAACTCCGTCTACAGAAGTTACAGTTACCATCTGCTTTTGTGTCTGCACATAAAACTGAGCTTCTTCAATAAGCGGCTCTTTTTCGCCGAATGTATTTGTCTTTCGCGGGTAGCGCGTAGAACGGATATCCCACAAACCGTCACCGTCTAAATCCCACGAGGTAATTTTTCCTTCATGAGGAAGATATTCTTCAATAAACTCAGGGATGGTATCTCCGTTTGAATCAATCTGAATAAAACTCAGGAAGAAACCGCTTCCGCTTCCGGGAGTTCCAAACAGATTGATCATGACCGATTCTTCATCTTCAAGGCAATGCACGGCCATAGTTCCTTCGTAATCGTAGCCATACACTTCTGTTGTTTCAAAGGTACCGTCATTATTTGCATCGACCCGACGGGTGTACGGGAATCCGTCTATAAACTGAGTGTGCGCATAGGTAACGCCATTTACAGCATAATTTGCAAACTGCAGTTTTCCGTCAAGTACGGTAAAGGTAACGGTTGCTCCGTCTCGCTCTTTTGACGGCATTGTGTATTCGTAACAGGCAGTCATCAGTAAATCATCGGTAACCGGTTCTGCATCGGGAATGAGCGACGGAAAGTAAAACTCTGCGCCGGTGTTTGCGGCAACCGTCTGATCAATACTGATTGTTATCGGTGACCACACTACTTCATCGCGCACAAGGCTGAAGGTAAGTTTTGTATCCCGCGAAACATTCTGATACACCGCAGAACACAAATAGGGATAGGTATCCCAGTCAACTTCAAGTCCTGAAGGCGGAATCTTTGCATGAATGGGAACTCCGAAATCTGCAATAATCTGCCAGTCAATAATTCCGTCCTGATTTTTATCGTACATGATGTTGTCGGGTCTACCGCGGTAGTACTTAATGTACATGTTGACAATTCCGTCACGGTCAGTGTCTACGGTAAGCATTCCGTCAAACGCAGTAAAGTACGTATTTGCAGCAGCCTTAGCTTCTGTTTCGGTAAGGAGCGGAACAAAATCTTTAAGGGTATTCCAGTCAATTTCTACGTCTGCAAACGAACGGATATAATCAAGTGCTTCACGCTCTGTCAAAAGCTGATTCTGAAGTGCAGCTCCTGCATACAGCGGATGACGCAAACCGCGGGCATTAAAAGACTGCAGCATGCGCTTCTGCTCTTCTCCGCGTGCAAAGAGGGCTGCATAAATTTCAAGCTCGGTATCTTTGTCGGGTGCAGTGGCGGCATACTGTGAAATTTTTGTAAAGAAAAAATCTGCAAGGCGACGGACTTCTGCATTGATACTCTGCGGAGATTCTGATTTATAAAACAGCAGCGGAAAGCGGGTGTCCAGCGGATAGATTTTCCGGGCACTGTCAATTTTAGCACGGGCTTTTGCAACCGAGTCAGGAGTTGCCATGCGGTAGTATGCTTTTGCACGGATATATTCTGCATCTGCGGAATAAATGAGCGGACTTGCATCAAGAATTGCAGGAACACTTTCGTAGTTACCGGTGTCACACAGAAGATCTGCATAGAGTACACGCGCACTGTCACGGTTATAGTCAACCCAGTCTCCGGTAGTAAGGGCGGTCTGCACTAACGGAAGAATTTCTGCTTTTGAATCCCCGAGTGCATTTTTTGCAGCAGCCAGCATGTAGTATAAATCAGAAATGGTACTGTCGTAAGCAATTCCCTGAGAAGCAAGCGATTCAACGGCTGACCAGGAACGAGAAGATGCATATTCTTTTGCAAGCGAAAGACAGCGCAATGCGGTACGGCGGTTTGCCTGATCTGCAGTCTGAGACTGTGACCACACGGGTAACGAAGCAAACGTAAAAAGCATGCACGCAAACACCACTATTTTTTTCATCATACCTTCCTTAACGGCTTATGCCACAACCCAATTTTTTAATCCACATAGTTCGCCCCAGATGCACACTATGTTCATATCTTTATGTGACAAATCTTGAATAAGCGGAACAGACTGTTTTTTACTGCCTGCTTTCCATCCGTCCAGAATGCCACTTACAGACCTCATTGTTCCCTTTGCATCACAGATTTCATCTCCGCTTACAAAAGAACGCAGTCCTATGGGAAAATCAGCGTTGTACACGGTAACAGAACGGCCGCTTGTTATTTCGGTAACACGAAGAGCCTTTCTTACACCGACATCTTCGTATTCAGCGCAAAACTGCCTTTCGCCCACGCTAACTGTCTTTCCTTCATATAGTATAGCAGAGAATCCGCTTTCTGTAACCACCTTCTGCACTTTTTGCACACAGATGCTTTTTGCACTTAGTTCAACCGCAAGTCCCGCCGCAGACACGGAACGCTTTTTACCGTCAGAAAGACAGAGGTCGGCAAAGGAACTTATGTCCTGTATAAAACCAAAGGGTATGCGCTCCTGTGTTTTTGGTGACAGCAGGCGGTACAGCACACGGCGCCGGATTGCAGGCATCTGTCTGCAGAATGCTGCGGTGTCAACCGTAAGACAGCCGGTATCTGCATCTGAAACATTGCTTACAGTCAGCGTTTTTTCTGCCTCAAGGGTAAGCGTTTGCAGCACCTGTTCGTCAGAAGACATTTTCTGAGAAAGACTGTCTGCACTTTTCTGCCAGCCGGGAAACAGACTGTCTAAAAGGGGAACAACAGAAGAACGCACCCGGTTACGCAAAAAAGCAGTGTCAGCATTGGTACTGTCAGTGCAATACGTCTGATTGCAGCGCGCAAGATAGGCTTCTACATCGTTACGGGTTACGGTTCTAAGCGGACGGATAAACCTTTCCCGCACAAGAGGGATTCCCCCTAACCCTTCAGCACCGCTTCCCTGTAAAAAACGCATGACAATTGTTTCTATGTGATCGGAATATGTGTGAGCCGTGCACAGTGCACAGAGCGAATGTTCTTTGATAAATGCTTCAAAAATTTCATACCGCACAAAACGTGCAGCTTCTTCAATACCGCAGTCCCGTTCTAAAGCAACCTGTTCAATTTTTCCACGGGGGATATCTTTTCTTGTACAGTCAACACCAAGTGTTTTACACAAGTCCTGAACAAAGGCAGCATCGCCTGCAGTTTCTACCTGAGGACGCAGATTGTGATTTACGGTAATGACATATAATTTTGTTTCAGGCGCAAGAATATGGTGCAGCGAAAGAAGCATGCTTACAGAATCAGCACCGCCGGAAACCGCTAAGCCTAAAGCACCTGTCTTATCGCTTACGTTTTCAAGGCATGTTTTTAAACATGAGGAAACTGCTGTTTCAAAACTGTCAGATAAATGCACCATATAAAAAAAATCCTTCCCGAAAAACTTCAGGAAGGAATAAATCAGTCTGTTACCCTATTATTTTTTTGGAGGAGCAACAGAAATAATAACATCCTCTGCAGGAGTAAGAACGGTAACTTTGTCACCCAGGTTCAGATCCTTAACAAGGAATTTTTCACCGATTTTGATTGCAGATACATCTGCGGTAACAGATGCGGGCAGATCCTGAGGAAGTGCCTTAATCTTAATCTGCGGAATGTGCTTAACCATAAAGCCACCCTGCAGAACACCAGCGGGAGTTCCAGCATAGTGAATCTTAAAGGTGTAGATTACGGGTTTGTTTCCGCTTACGATGTGGAAATCTGCATGAAGGTTCTTGTCAGTCTTGATGTCATATTCAGTTGACTGAATGAATGCCATGTTATCCTGACCGTCGATCTTCAGGTTAATTGTGGTTGACGGAGTAATTGTGCGCCATACCTTTGAAAATTCCGCTGCATCGATTTCGAGCATTACGGATTCACCCTTTTCGTTGTATGCAATGGCCGGAAGTTTACCCTGTGCGCGCAGATTCTTTGCTACACGTTTGCCAGTTTCCTTACGGGTCTTTGCATTGATTACCATTTGTTCCATTACAAAAGCTCCTTAAAAAATACTATAATAGTGTTTTTTTACTGGGACGGCTGGATTCGAACCAGCGGAATGACGGCACCAAAAGCCGTTGTCTTACCACTTGACGACGTCCCAAAATACAAAAGCGATTACTCGCTGTCTGCACCTGCTTCATTCGGAGAAACAAAATTCCCCGCATTATATTCTGCAAGAATTTTTTCCTGCAGTTCTACTCTGAATTCAGGACTTACCGGATGAGCAATATCCTTGTATTCACCCGTTGCAGTCTTACGACTTGGCATTGCAATAAACGGCCCTGACTTTCCCTCGATAATTTTGATATTGTGCACCACAAAGCACTCATCAAAAGTTATCGTAACATACGCCTTTAGCTTTCCTTCATCCTCGACCTTGCGGATCCTCACTTCCGTAACTTTCATGCTCAATCCTCCATTTTTTTACTGTTACATTACAGAACCATAACTTTCCATCTTGAAGAAAGGTTCTGTTGTGCACGCAGCGCACACACTCGTCTTTCAAAAACACCATACACCGTAGATCCTGAACCTGACATCTCTGCAAAATCTGCACCGTTCTGACACAAATCTTCAAGAGCAGCCCCTATAAGGGGACATCTTCGGACAACACAGGGCGTAAAATCATTTTTGAATGTCCAAGCGCGGACGCCCATGGAGTACAACTGAGCAAGCGGTAGTCGAACCGTCTGATCGGACTCGGCATCTTCATCTACCCACCGGTAAGCCTCTGCTGTAGAGACAGACACACCAGGAAAGAGAAGCAGTACCGTATAGTCACTTCGGGCAGGAATTGCAGAAACACGTTCACCACGACCTTCTACAATTGCAGCATAAGGTTCATTATTACCCGCCTCCAAAAGCGCATGGGTAAAAAAGAACACATCGCTTCCTACCTTCGATGCAATGGTCTCAAAAGAAACTGCATCTAAATGCGTACTGAACAAACTGTCAATGGATTGAATAAAAGAAGAAGCATCACTTGAGCCGCCCCCCAATCCACCGCCAGCAGGAATCCGTTTTGTAAGTTTAACGCTCACACTCTGATTCATGCCAGTCAGCACGCAGAAAGCTTTGTATGCAACAGTGATTGTATTCTGGGACGGAAGTTTCATTCCCTGACACGTAACAGTACAGGAATCTTTACCGTCAGCAAGGCTAACCTTCAGCTCATCTGCGAGCGGAACTGTCGTAAAGATACTCCGTATACCGTGGTACCCGTCTTCACGTCTTGGCAAAACTTGCAAACCGAGGTTTATCTTTGCCGGCGCACTGACGGTGACACTGTCCATACAAGGTGTCATAGTATAGAAAAAAGGCATCTTTGTCAACGACAGGCAGTAAAAAAAAAAGCGCCAGGGATGGCGCTCCCCTTCTTAACAGTGCGTCCTGAAAGTTTTGCGAAGCAAAACTTTCAGGTTCAAAAATCCATGGACGGATTTTTGAACATCTTGACAAATGTAAAACACTCATTTACCATAGCAACAAGGAGCTACCATGGAAGACGATTTCTACCTTGCATCATTTTCGGCATTTGGCGATGAAGACGACTTTGAAGATGACGATTTTGACGAGGAAGATGACTACGAAGACGATTACGATGAAGACGACTTTGAGGATGAAGACTACGAAGACGACTTCAACGATGATGACGAAATCGAAGACGACTACGATGACCCCTATGACGACCAGGAAGCTGAAGACGGTTATGACAACCGCCGCCGTCACTTTGACGACGAGCTGTATGGCGACGACGAAGAAGATATAGAAGAGGACAGCGATCCTGCTGACTTAGACTAATCGTTTTGCAGCATGCCAGAGTTTTTCCAGATCGTAGAAATCCCTGGCATCCTGTGTCATAAGATGAACAACAACAGTTCCAATATCAATTAAATTCCACTCATCACCCTGTGCGGTTTTGTGCGAAACCTGATGAATTTCCATATCATGAGATGCAACATATTCTTTAACCTGACGGTATAATCCCTGCCAGTGAGCACTGCTGGTAACCGTTACAATGACAAAATAGTCTGTCCAGCTGTTCAATTCTGAAACATCAAGTACCGTTACATCCTGACCTTTACCGTCTTTCATAAGCTGAGCAATTTCAAGTGCTTTTTCCTGTTCTGTCTGTGCCATACTATTCCTCCTCCCTGACATATCCGCCGCGGACATATGTTCCGTCAAAATCTTTTCCCAGTATCAGGGTAAAATCAACATCCGTTCCTTCTGAAGAATACAATACATCCGAAAGAACTTCTTCGTTTTCTATGTTTTTACATCTGATAAAATCAGCAAGCGACTGACCTACCTGTTCATCACCAATATGATTTATCAGAAGGGTATGTTCAACATCACCTTCTATTTCTTCACCTTCAGCAATATCCCCGTACTTAATCAGATATCTTTTGAATGCCTGACTTTCATCTGCGTTAGAAACAGAAAGAATATCGTAACCGGCACCGCGCAAAAGTTCCGCAGTGTTACCGGCAAGACCCGCACGAGAGGTTCCGTTGAATACATCAATTACATAAACACGATTCTGTACTAAGCCGTTGAGCAGAGAGTTTTCAGAAAGTTTTACTGCATTCTGAATGTGCTCGCCTTCCAGATGCGGGAACAAAAGCACCTTTCCGTCAACAGTACGAAGCGTTCCAACAATAGACTGCGGAGAAAGAGTTGAACAGTCTACTTCACTCATCAGCGAAATAAGTGTATGAAAATCAGATTCCTGCAGATTTGTTTTCATGTGAGAACTGAAAGCTGAAAAGTTTTTCTTATCGATAATGGTCGTGCGGTTTTCGTTAAGTGCAGAAAGAAAGGAAACGGCAACTTCCTGACGCCGCTTGTCACGATCAGATTCTGTTTCTTCCGGTAACAGATAAGACATATAGGTCTGAACCTTGTCTCCGTCAAGATTTACGGCGCCACTGGGTAAGAGCCAGCGCTCTCCTGCTTCACCGTGTGCATCAACAGGAGACGGTATAAACACTTTCATTCCACCAAGCAGATCGGTAAGCAGACCAAAGTCATCAATATTTACTTCGATTGTATACTGAAGTTTTTCTTTGGGCATAATCAGCTTTTGAATTTCTGAACGATATGCTTCAATTCCTTTTTCGCGATACACCGTATCTATACGGTCAACACGGCCTTCTATTTCTTCGGTTGCAAGAGAAGTATAGATGGCACCTATATTTCCTGCAATTTCAAACAGCGCACCTTTTTTTGTTTCCGGTGCAAACAAAAACACATCTGTTGCAAGTGCAGTGTCACCATCGTGCAGAACCACAAGAACTTTAACAACTGCACTTTCATCCAGACTTGCGGTAACATCATCTGTTTTAAGCGAAACCGCAAGAACTACAATTACTGAAATAAGGATAAGCAGAATACCCAAAAGGAAAAACGCATTTTTTTGCTGAGAACTTAATTTTTTCAATTTGTTCCTCCGTTTGAAGCTGCCTGTATATCACGTATAAGGCTTTCCCTGAACTGAAGCGTCTGTTCTACAACGGTCTTACCTTTTGATTTTTGATACGCAATATTTTCATCAAGCACAGTAAGGCACATCTGATCAAGCGGCATAGTGTAAAACGGCTCCCGGTATTTTTGATTTGACTGCGGACGACCGGGTTCTATTTTATCTGCAACAAAAATAATTTTTGCAAGCGGCCTCATTTTATCGCTTCCTAACGTATGACGGGCAACTGCCTGAAGAATGTCTGTATCTTCAACGCCAAAATCACGGAACAGTTTAACGGCAGCAGCACGTCCATGCAGTAACAGCGGTTTTTGTTTTTCTACTTCGGTGATGGGACGGCGGTCATGCGATGCAAGAGAAAGCAGCGTTTCTTCGTCAAGGTCACGGCACATGTCATGAGCAAGCCCCGCAAAGTATCCTTTCCACGGATGAATGTCAAACAGCTCACACAAAACCATTGCAGTCTGAGCAACGCGCTCGCAGTGCTCGTAACGGCTTGGCTTCACAGAGGCAAGCGTAAACTTACGCACCTGTTCTAAAAGTTCAACGCTGTTTATATCCATACAGATTCCTCCGTAAGATGCAGTCGTATACAGCAGGCGGTACTAAGAACTTAAACGCTTTACCTTCTGCAATGCGATAGCGGATATCGGTACTGCTTATAGAAAGCATAGGGTTGTCCAGTTGAGAAGCATTCTGTAACAGGGGATCATCTTCCGGTGCAAACTGTTCAGGAGCTACTGTGTTTGCATAATCCCCTACCGCTTTGTTTGCGTGACGGCTCATGCGGCTGGTGTCTTTGTCTGACGGCCTTCGGGCAATGATTATCTGGCACAATTCTGAAAGTTCTTTTGCATGATTCCACAGATGAAATCCGGGAAGCAGGTCATCTCCCATAACAAGACCGATTTTATCAGTTAATTTTCCTTCGTACTTTTTCTGAAGATATAAAATGGTATCGTAGGTATAGGAAACGCCCTGACGCTTTATTTCACAGTCTTCTGCAACAAACCGCTTATCGTGGCGGCAGGCTGCCTGTACCATCTGAAGACGACGTTCTGCACTGGGTGCATCGTTCATCTGTTTGTGGGGAGGTGTGTGTGTCGGAATAAACAGGACTTTATCGTATCCCAGCTGCGTACACACTTCATCTGCAAGTGCAAGGTGTCCTAAATGAATGGGATTAAAACTTCCGCCCAGCACTGCAATTTTCATGCGTTTCCCCCTTCCTGTCCGGGAAACTGTTCTTCCATACTTTCATCAACTGAACGGGTTGCAAGGAATGATTTTTTTTCTGATTCTGATTTATCTTCACCATCCTGAACTTTCTGATGATGCCCAGAAGGAACATG
Source organism: uncultured Spirochaetaceae bacterium (assembly GCA_902766125.1). Taxonomy (GTDB): domain Bacteria; phylum Spirochaetota; class Spirochaetia; order Treponematales; family Treponemataceae; genus Treponema_D. Next base: position 48,337 of record CACXCG010000017.1, read on the forward strand.
AGTTGCATTTAATTCTTCTACCAGGCGGACAATTGCAAGCCGTGCCTGATCCATATTCTTTTTGGTAAGCACCGACACCGGAATAACCGGAACACCGGGACTAATGCGTTCTACCTGCTGTACAATGCGCTGAGCACGTTCTGCAGCCCCTTCTACGTCAAGTTTATTACACAACACAATGCGGCGTTTTTTCTCTAAGTCCGCACCAAATTTTTCAAGTTCTGCGCAAAGCGTTTCGTATGCGTTTTCGGCAGCAGGATCACTTGCGTCAATCATAAACAAAAGGGCAACCGTGCGCGAAATATGCTTAAGGAATCTGATGCCAAGCCCCGCACCTTCAGAAGCACCTTCTATAATTCCGGGAATATCAGCAATGATAATGTCTGCATCCGAATCGACATGAAGTACACCTAAGTTTGGAACTTTTGTCGTAAACGGATAGGGAGCGATTTTAGGACGAGCATTCGTAAAGAAATCAAGAAGGCTTGATTTACCTGCGTTAGGAAATCCGACAAGTCCGACATCGGCCATGATAGAAAGCTCTACTTTCAGTTCACGGGTTTCACCGGGCTTACCTTTATGTGCATAGCGAGGAGCCTGATTGGTACTGGACTTAAAGTGAACGTTTCCCCAGCCGCCTTTTCCGCCTTTAAGGAAAACAAACTGCTCTCCTTCGTCTTCGGTTGCAAAGTCACGGATTACTTCGCCGGTTTCGTTGTCACGCAGCGTAGTTCCCGGGGGTAACGGAATGATTACGTCTTCTCCGTCCTTACCAAAGCGGTTCCAGCCCTGACCGTCACCGCCGTTTTTTGCCTTTAAGATGGGATGAAAGCGAAGATGAGCCAGTGTTCGCAGATTGCGTTTAACACAAAAGATAACGTCTCCACCGCGGCCACCGTCGCCACCGTTTGGTCCGCCGTTGGGAATGTATTTTTCCCTGCGGAATGCGATGCATCCGTTGCCACCCTTACCTGAGGAAACTGTAATAACTGCTTCATCTGCAAACTGAATCATAGCTTTGAATCCTGAATGTAAATCCTAAAAAAATACCCAGCATGACTGTATGCTGGGTACGTCAGAAAAAACTGGAAATCGCTTAGTTAGCTGATGCAACAGGCTCAACAGAAACTACTTTGCGGTTGCGGCTTTCACCGTAAACCACTTTTCCGTCAGCTACTGCAAACAGCGTATCGTCTCCGCCGCGGCGTACATTGTCGCCCGGGTGAATTTTTGTTCCACGCTGACGTACGATGATTGAACCTGCGGTAATGTTTTCTCCGCCGAACTTCTTAACTCCAAGACGTTTTGCGTTAGAGTTACGTCCGTTTTTTGCACCACTGCCACCTTTACTTCGTCCCATAGTATTCCTCCGCTGGAAAGACCAGTCTGAATTAGTTAGTTTGTTCCGTAAGTGTCTGCTCCACAAAGCATTCAACGCTTACTTCATCCGGATATTCTTCTGCCAGAGCGCTCAGCCCTAACTTAAGGTAATCCGCAGTACAGATCAAACGCTCAGCTACAACTGCGCTTTTTTCTGTACCGTCACTCCGTACACGGAAGTTCAAAACTCCACGCTCAGGAGCATCTGATACGACAGTAATGCCTTTGCTGTGTTCCAGCACATCCAGCGTAGTCCTCAGCAGCATGGAAACTGCCGCACACACTACGTTAGTTCCGCGCACTGCACTACCCGCATGACCTTCTGCCTCAAGGGCACAAAACTGACCATTCGGCGTGCACCACAGCTTAGCAACCGTCATGTACCGTTATGCAATAACTTCCTTAACGGTCACGTTAGTATACTGCTCACGATGGCCCAGGAAGCGGTGATAGTCTTTCTTGCTCTTGTACTTGAAAACAAGCACTTTTTCATCCTTAACTGTGTCGCCAACTTCAACGGTAACTTTTGCACCCTGAACATACGGAGTTCCTACCTTTACGTTGTTACCGTCGCTTACCAGAAGAACGGTATCAATAGTAACGGTGTCACCTTTTTTGGCATCACTGATCTTGCTCACGCGGAGCACGGCATCTTTTTCTGCCTTGTACTGATTGCCCTTATACTCAACAACTGCGTACATCTTAAAAACCTCTAATAACATATTTCCTGCAAGGAGTAGCGGGTCCCTGCAAGCAAAAACATAATGTAGGATATAATAGCGGATTTTGCAGCTGTTAGTCAATAAGTAGAAATGAATTCTTATTAAAATAAAACTTTGTTATTCGCTCACAAACAGTAACACAAACCGACCGAAAATTGTTATATTAGCAGTAACAAAACAGACGGAGGTTATTTCCTATGAAAAAATGGACCAAACGCATACTGGGAATTACCGCGGCAACAGCCGTAGCATTCGGTGTACTGGCACTTTCCTGTAAAGTCAACAAAGGATCAGCAAATGTAGCATTCGCTCAGGAATCCAGATCTGCTTCAGAAGCAGCAGTAAAAATACCCGCAGATGCACTTGCAGTCACACAGGCACTGCAAACGACATTCCGCTCAATCAGTTCAGAAGTGCTGCCGGCAGTCGTCGAAGTTGATGTAACCACGACACAGACTGTACAGACATATAACCCTTTTGAATACTTCTTTAACTTTGGAAACGGAGATTCAGGAAGCGGCACCCGTGAATACGAATCTCAGGGCTTAGGCTCTGGCTTTATTGTCAGAAAGACAGGAAAAACCGTATACGTGCTTACCAACGAACATGTAGCCGGAGATGCAAAGAAAATCACCATCAGACTTAATGATGAACGCGAATTTGAAGGAAAACTCGTAGGAAAGGACGAACGCATGGATATCGCGCTGGTTTCCTTCCAGTGTGATGATCCTTCTACCATAACCGTTGCAACCCTGGGCGACAGTGACCTGGTACAGCAGGGTGACATCTGTCTTGCCATGGGAAGCCCCTTAGGATACTTTGCCTCTGTTACGCAGGGAATTGTCAGTGCAACCGGACGAAGCGGTGCTCAGATTGGTTCCATAAGCGACTTTATTCAGACCGATGCAGACATCAACCAGGGTAACTCTGGCGGTCCGTTAATCAATATTTATGGAGAAGTCATTGGAATTAACTCATGGATTGCATCCCAGTCTGGCGGAAGTCAGGGCTTAGGCTTTTCTATCCCCATCAACAACATTAAAACCGCAATCGACCAGTTTATAAGCGACGGAAAAATCACCTACGGCTGGCTTGGCGCAAGTCTTGCTGATATCACCACGGAATTCAAAAAGGAACTTGGTGTCGAAGATACTGCAGGTTCATTTATTTCTCAGGTATTTATTGGAAGTCCCGCAATGAAAGGCGGCCTTCAGGCAGGAGACTATGTCATTGCCCTTAACGGAAAGGCCGTAAAAGACACAGCCCAGCTGGTACGCGATGTAGGTAACCTGCGTGCAGGACAGACTGCAACCTTTACCGTTCGCCGTGCAGGGCAGAAGGTTGACATTACCGTAAAGATTGACAGCCGTGACGAAGAAGTTTCTGCAGACAATTCAAAACTGTGGCCGGGCTTTACCGTCTCTCCGCTGACTGACTCTCTCAGAAACAGACTGTCTGTAGAAAAGGGTGTAGACGGAGTTGTTATTACCAGCGTTCAGGAAAAATCCCCTGCAGCAGCACTGCGCTTACAGTCAGGAGACGTAATTACTGCGGTAAACGGAACAAAAGTTACCAGCGTTCAGGAATTCTACGCAGCACTGGATACCCAGAAGAATTCACAGATTTACTTTGACGTCTATTCTGACGGTCATACCGTTTCAACAGCACGTTACCGCTTACCTAACTAAGCAGTAAATGCCAGAACAGACTGTGTGTCAGTATTCTTGATTGACAGGCAGTCTGTTTTTTTATAATCTGAACTCATGAAGAGACTGATTACATTTATTGCCTGTATGGCAGCACTGACGGCAGCCTTTGGTGCAGGAAACTCTTTCATCACCATTGACTACCCTGAAAACGGAGAAGACAACTACGTCTATAACACAGACACGCTCGACGATATCCGCTATACCTTTGAGGGACGCGTTTCAAAAGACTGTGTTTCCATTCGTGTTATCTGGACAAACGGAAATGCAGAAAATATTGATGAATATCTGGAAAACGGTTCTAAAAAAATTCCCGGAGTTCCCATCGATGATTTTACGCTGACTCAGTACAAAGCCGGACAGGAAACGTTTGTATACAATGTAGGCGGCAAACTGGACAACCTTGCCTTCGGTTCAAACTACTACCGCTTTATTGCAAAGTTTAAGGATGGACGCTACAAGCGCATAAACTATGTAATGTACATGTATCAGGGCGGAGCAGCAGAACGCGCAAAACCGGTTATCTACCTGTATCCTGAAAAAAAGCAGACTGTAAAAGTAAGCGTTGCTCCCCAGGGTGGCGTTACAGAATCCATTCCTGAAATGGGAAAAGGCTGGAAGGTAACCGCAAGTCCCGACGGCACTATTGTTGACCAGAAGACAAAAGAAACCTACCCCTACCTGTACTGGGAAAGCAAGGACACAGATACTGAAATTGATACCAGCGAAGGCTTTGTAGTTAAGGCTTCAGAACTTACTCAATTCTTTACCGAAAAGCTCACTGTTCTGGGACTGAATCAGAAAGAAATTGATGACTTCCTTGAATACTGGATTCCCGAGCTGACAAAGAAAAACAAGCCGTATGTATTCATTACATTCTATGATCAGAGCCGCATTGATGCAGAAGCACCGCTTACCGTTTCTCCCAAACCCGATTCAGTAATCCGTGTGTACTTTGATCACAAACTGCTGGATTCACCCATACAGACCAAAGAACAGGTGTTAAAACCCGCATCTCGTTCCGGATTTGCAGTTGTTGAATGGGGCGGTCGCCGTTACAAATGAGATTACGCCTCATGCAGAGAGCAGTACTTGTTCTGAGTGCTGCTCTTCTTTTTTGTCCCAATATTTTCGCACACACACCGGTACAGTACCAGTACGCAGGCGACAGTGGAATGTGGCAGCACATTTACGAACGTTCTGACGCATACCGCATGCCCTACGCAAAACCGTCTTCACTGATGGTTCCGCATCATGACATAACAGTGTCTCAGCAGAACAGCCTGTACAAGGCAGTTGCGCAAGAGATACAGCCTTCAGTCATTGTTGTCATAGGTCCAGACCACTACGAAAAAGGAAAAGCCTGCATCACCATTCCCTCAGATGATATCGTATACTGCACCCCTCAGGGAACAATTCCCCTTGCAACCGATATACTGCATGCACTGACAGAAAGTACAGTTGCAGACGACATAAGCGTACAGTCAGACCTGTGGCCTGCCGAACATGCAATCTACGCACACACACCGTTTTTAGGAAAATATTTTCCAGATGCAAAACTTGTTCCCGTAGTTTTAAAACCGCTTGCTAATGACCGTGAGTTTGAAATCATAAAACAGTTTGCAAACGTTCTTTCAGACATTCTTCCAGACGATGCACTGATTGTTGCATCCGTTGACTGTTCGCACTACCAGATTCCGCGGGTGACTGCATTACACGACAGCGTTACCCGAAACACCATAGCAAACAAAGAAGATCCGCGCTACATTGAAGTAGACAGTCCAGAAACACTTACGTTTTTAACAGAATACAACCGGCTTCGTAACATAACGTTCCCGGTACTTATAGACATGACCAGTACGTATGATTTTATTCCCAACCCCAATGTAGAATCTACCTCGCACTTATACTGGGCATTTTACAAAGCAAACTGCCTGGATGCAGTCAGAATGTTTAACGTTCAGTCAATTTCATTTGACCAGCGCACCAATCAGACTAAATATCAGGCAAGAAGCCAGACCATTCTGTTTACCGGTTCTGGCAGTACAAACGCCGGCATACGCACCTGCTGGATGTGGGACAGATACAAAACTGCAACAGACAAAGCAGAAATCATACTGCGCGACCTTGCAGGTAAGGAAGCACGCTTTCTTTCGGGATTTGATCTGCTGATTTTTGATCCTGAACCCGGCACAACCTTTACTCAGAAAAAACACGGTACCACAGTGACAGTACAAAGCATACGTGCTTCAGAACTTGAAACTTTAGTTCCAGAAAAAAAAGCTGAACCTGCTATTTCAATTCTTGTTGTTACCGCACAAAAAGACGACGAGACAACCTTACGAGATCTGTTTGACTTTCAAAAAGAATACGACATACTGATACTACGCTACGACAGCCCGTCCTGTGACACAGAGCTGTACATAAGCGCACGGCATACCGTCTATAACTTAGGCGTCCTGTATGACGAACTCGGTAAACCCATAGAAGGAGCCGTACTTGCCATAGACTGGAACAATTCGCACATTAACACAGAATTGTTTGAATACACCAGTGAAAGCGGCAAGCCTCCCGCAATCCATCAGTTTCCCGCAGAAGAGTAATTATTCGTGCGTTATCTGAATCAATACCGGAAGCACTTTCGGTGACTGATCTTCTGTTATGTATGCCGTAAAATTTACGCGGTTCTTTTCAAACTGAACCATATCTGAACCAATAACATTCTCTTTGCCGACTGCATACGCAACACGTTCTGTAAACTGAGTAACGCCATTACGCACCGCCTCTTCGTAACGCTGCATAATCTGTTCCAGATCAAGTGCATACGGCGCATACAGTACCACAAAATAATCGGTACCCGGCTGCATGTCCAGCTGAATGTATTTGTCTTCTGCAGGATAGACGATTGTATTTTCTGAATAATCCAGCACCGGAGATGTATTGTCCAGCGGGAAGATTGCATTTGCTTTTCCGGTTGCATCATCAGAGGCAAACGCATAGCAGAAGCAGGGTTTTGTGTTAGTCATGTACAGCTGAAACTTCGTAAGCGATTCATACGCTTTTGTCGTTTTGTACACACCGTTACTGTAAGAAAGTTTCATTCCGCCGTCTTCAAAACGCACGGGTAAGTCAAAGCTGCCTTTATACAGCACTTCTTTTACCGGCTCAGTTTTTGGTGCAGGAGTCGGTGTCGGTTTAGGTGTTGGAATCGGATTTATAACGGGAACAGGTTCAGGTTCCGGCTCGGGATCATCAAAAGAGATGGGACTTCCTTCAAAAACAGAAGTACCCAGTTCGTATGCACCGCGCGTGTAGTCTGCAAAGTCATTGTACGACACCCAGACATATCCGTCTTTACCCCACTCTTCTCCCCAGCTGTTCTGAATTACAAAACTTCCGCCATACTTGTTGTCATCATAGCCGACAACAATCATTGCATGACCACCACCGTCTTCCGGAGAATCAGAAGCTTTCGGTTTCCAGTATCCGTTTGAATAGCAGAAAGAATCAGTTGCCAAAAAAGAAATGATTACCGGATGATTTTCAGAAAGACTCTTTTTGACAGAAGAAATTTTTGTCTGAGAAGCAGCGCCGTTTCTAAAACAGGTTGCATACCAGCCCAGCTTATACAGGGGACTGTCTTCGTATTCTGCAGGGGCGTCAAAATATTCAAAACTGTCTACATACCGGACTTCTTTCGAAGACCTGTAGGGAACTCCGATTTCTGTAAGAAACAGAAGTGCATCTTCGGTACACATTCCGTTCTGACCGTCTGAACCGGGATTACACATCTGGAACATATAGTACGGAGAAAAAACATTTGCAGTTGTTTCGTAACGGGAAGTTCTGCTGTTCATAATTGAAGCAGCGGTTGTCATTCCTGCATACGTAGTTGACCATGCAACACAGGTACCATAATCTCCCTGGTCTCCGGGATACGGTGTGTACGGAATAAGACTTACTGATTCAGGTAAGTTTTCATAAGCACGCGTTACCAGACGGGCTTTACACGGAACTGCAGCATATTTTTCTTCATCAAATGCAAGTCCGGTTGCATACTGTTTTTTCTGAGCACAGCCGCTTAATGCAACACAAAGGACTGCACATACAACTAACGTACTTCGTTTCATATTGAACGAACTCCTCTAAAGCCGGTGTTGTCGCTTTTGTACGAGGCACTGGCAGAAAGCATCTTACGCGAAACAGCCCAAGATCTGTCGCTGTCCCAGGAGCCGCCCATAAGCGCACGCTGTCCGGTAAGCGGACTGTCACTGCACCATTCCCACACTAAGCCAAACATATCGTAAAGCCCGGAAGCATTTGCTTCTTTTTGTGCACAGGCATGCAATGTTCCGCCTGCATTATCTGCACACCACATACAGTTATCTACATCAGAAGCAGAAGTATGTCCTGCTGCAGAAAGCCATTCTTTTTTTGTAGGAAGACGCCAGCCGTTTTTCATCATATCAACCTGAATGTTATCAGGGTCAGAAAGATTGTATACGGGTTCAAGATTGTCTCTTTCACTCAGTTTATTCAGGAAGGTAAGCGCATCAAACCAGGAAACTTCTGTGACAGGAAAATCCGCCTGTATTCCGTGAACACTGCCACTTTCCTGCATGACTTGATTCCACTGCGAAACGGTAACCGGAGTCTTTGCAACAAGCAGCGTCTTATCAGCAGCAACTGCATCAAGAACAGAAGACGGTATTACTTCAGGCTTTGTTTCTTTTTCTTCTTCCGCTGAAACTTTTAAACTCTGAGCACGGGCATTCTTTACCTGTTCAAACTTTTGTCTTGCAGCACTTGCAGCTGACTGTGCTTTCTGCTTACCGGCACTGACTCCGCGCGAAACTCCGGCAGCCGCTTTTGAAACACCTGCAGACGCTTTAGAAAGTGCAAGACGACCGCGGTCTGTAAGCAGAAGAAAAAGCGTTACCGTTGCAATTAAAAGTACACACAGAAGCACAATTACTACAATGTAGAGTGCACCACTTGTTGCACTACCGCCGGTAACCGTTGTACGGCGCGGGCTTACTTTTCCCCTTCCGTTTAAGTACAGAGGACTGCTTATTTCTGCGGTATACGAAGGAAGCTGTTTGTTACCCGTTGCCTCCTGAACTTCGCCGCGAACAGTACCCAAAATATCAGTAAACGAAACATTAGGTTCGTCAATGTGATTTAAAAGCGCAGATGTAAACGGACTGTGTCGTCCCTCTCCGTCAAGCGCAGAAGTACCGGGTCTGCAGGAATACGCAATGATGTATCCCGCAACAGGAGCCGCATCAATTACTGCAAGTCCACGGGATGCACCTCTTGTCTGTGCAAGCGGATTAGAACGGCAGGCATCAAGAATTACGATTAAGTTTCCGCCCTTACCGCCGCCAAGCACGTCAAGGCTCTGCTCTACCACACGGTTTAAAAGAACTGCATCACTATCCAAATCAGATTCAGATTTAATATCAGCCTGAACAGGAATCAGATAGTTTTCTCCGTTACATTCAACACCATGTCCCGAATAATACAGCAGTGCAATATCGGCATTCTGACATTCAGTGTAAAATTTCTTAAAGCCGTCGTACATTTCCTTGCGGTCAACATCGGTTATACAGGTTACGTCAAAGCCAATATTCTGCAGTTTTCCCTGCATGTCTTTTGCATCGTTTACCGGATTAGCAAGCGGTTCAAACGTTCCCTTGTAGCGGGCATTTCCGATTATGAGTGCAACTTTTTTAAGCGATTCATTATTTGATGAATCTGTTTCTTCTGTCTGAAATGTTACTGTTTCGTCGCCGGCACCTTCAAACTGAGCGGCAAACACTGCGTTAACACAAAAGAGGAATGAACATAACAGTACAGCATATTGTTTTTTCTTACTCATCATTACCACCATCCTCCGTACAGTCTTTTGTAAACCCTGCTGTATGCTTCATCTGCATTTGAAACATGACCGCGTGCTATGTTGTAATAGTCAAGTGCATACGAATCGCTTTCGTATGTTCCCTGTCCGTATTCATAGCACCAGCCAAGATAGTAACAGGATTTATAGAATTCATCAGAATAATCATACGTTAAGTACGCTGTGTAGAAATACGAAAAGGCACTGGAATAATTTTTATACTGATGATAATAAATCCATCCGCAGTAGAATGCAGGCTCTGCACTGTCTGACTGCTTCACGCCAGCCTTAAACCATTTAAGTGCTTCATCATAGTTTTCACGGTTCCAGTAGAAAGTCGCAAGAATATCGGTTGACTTGTAATGTCCCAATGCAGATGCTTTTTCAAGCCACCAGATACTTTCTTCATCGCTTAAATCAGTTCCCACTGCAAGGGAGTACATATAGTCTGCATCTCCAGACAAACCGTAAGACAGTGCTTTTTTGTAATATGCAGAAGCAAGATTTATATCTGTATCAAAGTACAGCTGACTTAATTTTTTTGCAGCCTGCCGCCTGATCTTTTTTACTTCCTCTTCTTTTTCTGCAGCCTTTGCCTTAAACTTTTGTGCAAGTTCAGTATATCCTGCTGACTCGTTCGAAGATGCACTCTTTCTGCAGTCCTGAGCAATCTGTGCTTCATACGGATTTTCATTTGCATCGATTGCAAGCAGATATTCTTTTGCACGCTCGGGATCTTTTACAATATCGGGGAAGGCACCGTTGTCATAGAACTTAAACATTTCCCACTGAGCACTTATTTCGCCAAGGCCAGCGGATTCACGTATCCAGTAATAGCCGTCATTTTCTGCAACAAGATTATGTAAAAGCAATGCCTTACCGTAAGTGTACATCGTATCAGGGTTGGTAATGACATAATCTTCTTCAGAACCGCCCATAAGATATTCAGTGTGAACATATCCTTCAAATCCGTGGTAATTAACTTTATCCCACAGTTCACCGTCTGAATCACTTATGTTTTCTTCTACAACCTGAAGCGCTTCGTATTCATTAAGACGCAGAAGATCCTGTCCTGAACGAGACGGAGCATCGCGTAAGATAAGGCGGTCACCGTCACCGGTATACACAAGCTTATAAACAGCCGCTACAGGCTGAACAAACGGATTTGTAATTCTGCCGACACGGGGAACAATAATCAAAAGTGCAAGCGTTACGACAAGTGCTGCACCTAACCCTGCAAGCAGCGGCTTAAAGAATTTTTTCTGAGAAGCAGACTGCACAAACACCGACATCTTTGACGCAACATCAAATGAAGGAAGCGAAACCGACTGCACGGAATAAATCAGTTTATGAACATCATCCCAGTCAGATTTAAATGCAAGAACTTTCTTTGACGAAACAAACTGAGAAAGTGAATACAGACGCTGATAATTCTGCTGTCCGTCAACTGCAGTACTGTGCAGTACAATAATCAGCGGAAGATCGTTTTTTTGTACCTGCAGCGTACTGAAAAAATAATTGAGTGCAGAAAAACCGGTTCCCTTAAAATAAGAATCCAGAAGCTCATCTTTTACGCTGAATGTATCAAAGTCAATAAGCAAAACCGTCTGTGCGGTATCATCACCAGGCTGTGAAGAAAGCGTTGCAAAACCAACTGACAGATGTTTCTTTTTTGAATAGCTGTATCCGCGCAGTGAATGCACGCAGTTACGTATACAGCGTATAAGCAAGGTCCGTTCTGTTTCCAGCAAAGACGGATCATCTAGTAAAAAAATAACGGATTGTTCACTTAGATTCATGCACTAACTATAGCACAAACTTTTTCGTCATACAAGGCGATAGTCAGGGGCATCTCCAGCATCGTAAACAGAAACGCGGCAGTTTTCCATGGGAACCGTATCGCAAAAATGCACAATATCGTATGCATCAGGAGAAAGAAGATCATCGGGATTATATGACAGTTCCAGTTCGCTCTCTTCATGCTCTGCAACGACGCGGGAAAAAGCTCCGTTTAAGCGCACAATGTCACGCACTGCGGCAAACAGCATGGCTTTATTTTTTTCTTCATATTTCTGTTCCAGAAACAGAAGCTGCATTTTTTCAAGTTCGGCATGTGCAATCTTGTACGGGTCAAAGGAATGATCCTCTCTTCCGCAGTTATTGCACCGCTGCCATTCTGCAAAATCAGAAAAGAACGATGACGGTTTTATGCGTAACGGTTCAAGCACTGACTTAAACCACGGCACCGCCCGTCCTTCAGAATAAAACGTCTGGCAGGCAAACGCACAGTCTGCACACAGTTCAAGGTCACGCGAAGAAAATACCGCAGTACTTTTTACTGCCATTCCCTCTTCCAGCTGAGGAAAATCAATATGATTGGGATACTGGTCTACCGCAAAATCCAAACGCTCACGAAACAGTTTTGCACGGTCACCATGCAGCATTCCCCAGTCAAGCGAAAAACCAAAAACAGAGCCCGCTTCGTTTAAGAGCGCTGCCTTTTTTGCATACAGATGCTTATCAAACAGCAGTGCTTCTCCTTTTACCTGAGCAGTAAGCGGTAGTTCTAAAGAACACAAGTTTTCTGCTGCTTTTTGTGCAAGTACACGGTCAACCGCCTGAACGTCAGTCAGAATAGAAACAAAGGGAGCATCTTCTTTTTGAGAAAGTAAATCTAACAGTTTTATGATTTTTTCACGGTCAGACGAAAACTGAACATCGTGCAGATACAGTTCGGTGACGCCGCGCTCAGAAAGGCTTTCCGGCTTTTCAAACAGAGAGTCTATAGAAAACGCGACTTCACCTTTTGTCTTCTGCATTACAGAATGGGAACTCCTGCCTTGTCGCAGGTTGCAAGCATATCTTCAGGCCAGGTGCTTACCTGAACTTCGCCGATATGTGCCTTACGCAGGAAATACATACACAGACGAGACTGCCCGATTCCACCGCCTAAGGTCTGAGACAATTTTCCGCTCAGCAGTTTATTATGGAATTCCAGCTTTTCGCGTTCAGGACAGCCGCGTTCTGCAAGCTGTGCCTTCAAAGAAGCGGGGCTTACGCGGATACCCATAGAAGAAAGTTCCATTGCAGAATTGAGAACCGGGTTCCAGACCATAATGTCACCGTTAAGACCTCGATGTCCGTCACATTCGGTAATCCAGTCGTCATAGTCAGGAGCACGGCCGTCATGAATGGTTCCGTCGGGTAACTTTCCTCCAATACCGATGATAAAGACAGCTCCGTATTTTTTAGTTACTTCTGTCTCGCGCTCTTTCGGTGTAAGCTTCGGATATTCACGCTGCAGGTCATCGGCATACACAAAGGTAATGTGCTCGGGCAGCACCGGCTTTATGTTTTCATAGCGGTCATAGATATAAAACTCTGTGCGTTTAAGGCAGCGGTACACTTTAGAAACAATGTCCTTTAAGAAGGCAATGTTTCTGTCTTCTTCGCGGATACACAGTTCCCAGTCCCACTGGTCAACGTACAGCGAGTGAAGGTTATCAAGTTCTTCATCTGCACGGATTGCATTCATATCAGTGTAAATGCCAAAGCCGGGTGCAAGAGATAATTCTGTAACCTTCATGCGCTTCCACTTTGCAAGTGAATGAACAATTTCAAGTTTAGCTTCGTTCATGTCTTTAACCGGAAACGAAACAGGACGTTCAACTCCATTCAAATCATCATTTATACCTAACCCAGAGCGAACAAATAACGGTGCCGTTACACGCGTAAGACTCAGTTCGGTAGAAAGTTCAAGCTGAAAAAAATTCTTGAGCATTACGATTGCGTTTTCGGTTTCCTTTTTTCCCAGAAGCGGTTTGTAGCCTGCGGGAATGCTAACTTTTGACATACGATGCCTCCTTTGTTTTTGTTTTATAATGCTGCAATAAATTTTCTGAATGCTGCCTTACCCTGCTCGTTACGCTTGTACACACCTGCGTGTTCCAGAACCTGAGCAAAGACAAGACCTACTTCGTTACGGATAATTTCTTCGCAGTTTGCAGTCGTAATTGACGGATACTTGGGAAGGAATGACTTAACCCAGTCAGCATGTTTGTTCAGCTGAGGATCAGAAGCAATGTCGCGTCCGGTTACGATTGCTTCACCCAAATCTGCAAGTTCTGCCTTAAGACGTGACGGAAGCACTGCAAGTCCCATAACTTCAATTAAGCCGATGTTTTCCTTTTTAATATGATGTAGTTCTGCATGCGGATGGAACACACCCAGCGGATGTTCGTCAGTAGTAATGTTGTTACGCAAAACCAGATCAAGTTCAAACTTGTCTCCGCGCTTACGGGCAATGGGAGTAATGGTGTTATGTTTTTCGCCGTCAGTTTCTGCATAAATAAATGCATCAACATCTGTGTACGAACGCCACACAGAAAGAATTTTATCTGCAAGCTGTACAATGCGGTCAGAATTTTCTGAATCAAGACGGATAACACTCATGGGCCAGTTTACAATACCGCAGGTTACGTCATCAAAACCAGGAATCTTAAACGTTTCTTCTACCGGTGCCTTTGCCATTGCAAACTCGTAGCGGCCACCCTGGAAGTGATTGTGTGACAGAATTGAACCGCCAACAATAGGAAGGTCTGCATTACTTCCAACCGTGTAATGAGGAAACAGTTTTACAAAATCAAACAGGCACATGAATGTTTCGCGGCTGATTTTCATGGGAGTATGTTCTGCACTAAAGACAATACAGTGTTCGTTGTAATACACATACGGTGAATACTGTAAGCCCCACTCTTTGCCTGCAAGCTTTAACGAAATAGTGCGGTGATTCTGACGTGCTGCATGATTTACGCGTCCTGCATAGCCGACATTCTGTTTGCACAAAAGACATGCAGGATATCCTGCCTGAGGAGCATTGCGTGCTACGGCAATTGCCTTAGGATCTTTTTCGGGTTTAGACAGATTGATGGTAATGTCTATGTCGCCGTATTCAGTTTTTGTCTTCCACTTAACATCTTTGCAGATGCGGTAACGGCGGATGTAATCGGTATCCTGAGAAAAACGATAGTACCAGTCTGTTGCCTGAGCAGGAGATTTTTTATACTCCTCTAAAAATTTCTGTTCTATCTGAGAAGGACGGGCAACAAGACAGCTCATCAGTTTTGTATCAAATAAATCGCGGTAAACAATACTGTCATCGGCAATCAGTTTGTGACTGGCTGCGTAATCAAGCATAACTTTTAAAATGCCTTCAAGTTCTTCCCGTTTAGTATCAGGGATTTTTTCTGCCTGCGCTGTATCTTCAAAGCCATCAAGCTGTAAAACTTCAAGCAGTCGGTTCTGAGTGTAAATAATGTCTTCCGGTTCAATAAGACCTGTCGTAAGTCCGTAACCAGTCAGTGCGTTAATTGCTTCAAAAATGTTCATAAACGCATTGTAGCATAAAGCGGCTTTTCGTGATATACTAGAATTATGAATATAGTTTTTGAACGCGTACACAGTACAGGCATTGTCCCTGTAATTTCGCTTGAAGATGCAAATCTTGCCTTCCCTCTTGCAAACGCCCTTTTAAAGGGAGGAATTGATATTGCAGAAATAACCTACCGCACAGATGCAGCAGAACAGAGCATCCGTAACATTACACACCACTGCCCCGATATGCTGATTCTTGCGGGAACCGTGCTTACTGTTTCGCAGGCTCAGAGCGCAGTTAACGCGGGTGCAAAATGCATTGTCTCTCCGGGTTACGATGACGAAGTTGTTGACTGGTGCATTTCAAACAACGTAGCAGTTATTCCCGGAGTTTCGGATGCGACACTGATTCAAAAAGCTATAAAAAAAGGACTCAGTGTCCTAAAGCTGTTTCCCGCAGAATGTCTTGGAGGCACAAAAGCTCTTGATGCGTTTGCAGGTCCCTTTGCTCAGTGTATGTTTATGCCCACCGGCGGCATTAACGCAGACAACATGGCACAATACGCAAAAAAGAAAAATGTCATTGCAGTAAGCGGCTCCTGGATTGCAACAAAACAAAGCATTTCATCCCAGGATTGGGAAACCGTTACGCGTAATGCAGAACAGACACGTCTTTCCCTGCAGAACAGGTAACATTCTGTAAACAAAAAAAGGCTTTGCTTCTTCGGGTAAGACCGCTGAAACAAAGCCTTTTCTTTTTTATGTATACTAAGCGTTACAGTTTGAATGTTTCAATCTTCTGTGCAAGCGATTCTGTGTCGCGCTGGTTCTGATCAGAGCTGTTCTGAACTTCCTTAACAGAAGAAGTAATGCCTTCAATACTGTGGCTCATTGCAGACATACTTTCGTTAATGCGGCGGGTAACTTCTGCAAGCATTTCCATTTCTTTAACAACCTGATCTGCACCTTCAAGCATTTCCACAGAGTTGTCTTTTACCGAACCGGTTGAATCGTTAATGCTCTTCATTGCTTCAAGAACCTGCTTGTTACCTTCGTTCTGTTCGTCCATTGCATTCTTAACAACAAGTTCCTGAGAGCGTACAGTCTGTGCAAGTTCGTAGATAACATCAAACTGCTGCTGAACCTGAGCAATACTTTCGTTAATCTGTGCAATTGATTCAGACAGAGTCTTAAGGTTTGTATTGATTGCTTTACCCTGAGTATTTGACTGTTCTGCAAGCTTACGGATTTCATCAGCAACAACCGCAAAACCACGGCCTGCTTCACCCGCATGTGCAGATTCGATTGCAGCATTCATTGCAAGAAGGTTTGTCTGACTTGCAATAGCCTGAATGATCTTACTTGCTTCCATAAGGCCTGCTGACTGTTCCAGAACTTCATTTGAAACAACGGCTGCATGCTGAACACGTCCGCGTCCTTCTTCAGAAGCGGCACCCAACTGGTTAACTGCGTCTGTATTCTTTTCAAGAATCTGTGTTACCGAGTTGATGTTTGCAACCATTTCGTCAACGGCAGCAGATGACTGTGTAACGGCACTAGACTGACTTTCAATACTGTCGTTCAGTTCACGGATGCGTGCAACAATCTGATTAACCGATGCATTTGATTCTTCAACACCGGCAGACTGATTTCCCATTTCACACTGAACAATATCGATATTCTTTGAGATTTCGTCGATATTTGTTGTTGCAGAGTCAAGGTTACTCTTAAGCATGGTTGCTGTTAAAACTGAATCGCGTGCAGAATTATTCATGTCACCTAAAAGCGCTTTTGTTGTCTCACGGAATTCATTGATATTGTTAACCAGTGTACCGATTTCACAGCGGCACACAACCTTAAGCGGTTCAACCTGATAATTTTTCTTTGAAAGTTCAGCTGCATGATCCTGAACCTGCTGAATGCTGTCACCGATTGCCTTTACCGTAAAGAACATGTTCAAAAGGTGAATGCCACCGAATGCTATTGCAAGCGGCATAATCTTTTTTATAAGCAGATAGTGAGTACCCTGAGCAAGGTTTCCTGGAACACAAACAATATGCTCGATTATAAGCACCAGAGAAACAACCGCAAAGGTCATAACCGTAAGTGCACGCTGGTTAAATCCCATTACCTGAACTTCTTTGTTATGAGGAAGCCAGCACAAAGCTTTTTCTGATTCCGCAAGAATCATAATAAAGCCATACAGTGCAAAACTGAATGCAACACCCCAGAGCACTGAAAGCCAGCAGTAATAACTTTTCCAGTTATTTTCAAATGCCTGAATCTGAATGCCTTTCATGTTACAGCGGACAATAACCAGAAATCCCAGTACTGCATAGAATGCAGTTACCAGAACAATATTGACCATGTACCAGACTTTAAAGAACTTGTTGGTCGAACGAACCGCTTCTTCTGAACCGTCATAGGCTTCAAGTTTCTTCAGCCAGATAAAATACGTAAGACAGGGAACACCTATGAAAGCAAAAACCGCAATGATATCCATCATGGGATCAAATGCAATCGCCATATATTCCTTAACAGTTACTGCTTCTGTAAACAAAGCAACAGGTCCAAAAACCAATGCAGGAAATACATAACAGCCCAACAGATACAGAAACACTTTTACATTAAATTTAGCACGATTTTCTAAATTATATTCCACGGAAACCCTCCAAAACTAGTCCAGTGTAATTCTAGCATACAATAGAAAAAAGTGCAATTAAAAAAGTGTTATTATTGATTTTTATCGTAATACCCTGATTTTTCAAGATACTGTCTTCGGCTCATAACAAGGTCAATCAGTTCCTGATACATATTGTAGTCTACTTCCAGGGCTATGGGGAAAATATAGAATTCGGTTTCGTCACAGTAGCGTTCAATAAACGACTCACTGGTAACAAAGCCAAGACTTATCATATTGCTGATGCGGTCGGCACACTTTAAAAGCTTAGCTTTCTGGCTTCCGTTATCTATGATGCCCCGCAAATAATCGCTTTTTAGCTGTCCGGGCTTTTTGGTAACTTCCAGCACCAGTTTAAGCACTTCTTCCCCTTCTTCATCGGCCGTACTGATTAAATTTTGGTCAAAATCAGGGATATCTTCTACGGTATCATGAATACAGCTCGCCTTTAACAGCACACTGTCAATGTAACCGTAGTCAATAAGAATGCTCATGGTATCTATCTGATGCCGGAACATATTGCCGCCTGCATAACGGGCCTTACCGATAAGCGCAGTTGCCAGCTGCAGGTACGGAGCGAGCGTAATGCCGCTTAACTGTAGCATGTGCTCTTTATCCATCTGCTGAGGTTTCTCCGTTGCCATTGTGTACAACTGCTTTGCCATTACCACTCCTACAGACTGTTTACGTAAGAGCGCAGTTTTTCTATGCGCCGTTTGCTTTCTGCCAGTGCATCGCGTTCAGCCTGTACGACTTCTGCCGGTGCATGCTGGGCAAAACTGCCGTTCAGCTTGGATTCGCTGCGTTTAACACTTGACTCTTCAGAAGCAATCTCTTTGTTAAAACGTGCAATAAGCTGTTCGGTGTTGATACTTTCATCAACCAGCAGGAATGCTTCAAAGCCGTCGCCCACGGTACCGATAGATCTTGCAGGTTTGTCGGCAACAAAATCAATTGCACTTACACCGGCAAGAAGCTGAATCATATCTGTTTTTTCACGGATCACTTCTGCATGGGTTCCCGGAGTAATAAGCACTGCAATATGAATCTTTGAAGCAGGATCAATGCCACACTCTGCACGCAGGGCACGAATACTGCGGATTAAATCTTTAAGCATGTCAAAGCGCTGTGTTACCTGTGCATTTACGCGTCCGTCGCACACTTCAGGATATGCGGCATTTACCAGAAGACCGTTCCAGACATCGTTGTACAGAACAGACTGTGCGCCTGCTTTAGAGCGGTTTTCCATAATGTCTTTAAGCGGAAGCTTTGCATAGATTTCTTCGGTTACAAACGGAATGTACGGATGCAGAAGACGAAGGCTTTCTTCCAGTACGTTCAGCAGAACTGATGCAGCACGGTCTTTTTCGTGTTCATCACCGTTACGGAAACTGAGTTTAGTTGCTTCTACATACCAGTCACAGAAATCATTCCAGAAGTATTCATAAATTGCAGAAGCACCGTCGTTGTAGCGGTAACCTTCAAGAGCAGCACGGGTGTTGCGCACTGCGTTATCAAGGCAGGAATAAATCCAGCGGTCAAGCTCAGTCAGGTCAGAGTCGCTTACGGGAATAAGCGTGCGTCCTTCCAGATTACCCAGAATGTAACGGCTTGCATTCCATACTTTGTTACAGAAGCGGCTTCCCATCTTAAAGCTGTCTTTGTCAACCAGAACATCCTGTCCCTGTGCACACATGTAACCCAGGGTAAACTTAAGTGCATCGGCACCATACATGTCGATTATTTCAAGCGGGTCAATTCCGTTACCCAGAGATTTTGACATCTTGCGTCCCTGGCGGTCACGCACCAGACCGTGAATGTAAATGTCATGGAACGGAGCTTTACCGGTAAACTCAAGGCCAGCCATAATCATGCGGCTTACCCAGAAGAATATAATGTCGTAGGCGGTTACCAGTGCGGTAGTCGGATAGAACTTTTCAAGGTCTGCAGTATTTTCAGGCCAGCCAAGGGTACTGAACGGCCACAGCCAGGAACTGAACCAGGTATCAAGTACATCGGGATCCTGCTCCAGCTTTTCTTTACCGCAGCCACAGTCAGGACATTTGTCGGGATCAGTACGGCTTACAATTGTCTTACCGCAACCCTGACAGTACCAAACCGGAATACGGTGACCCCACCACAGCTGACGGCTTATACACCAGTCGCGGATGTTTTCCATCCAGTGAGTATATGTGTTTTCCCACTTGCGCGGATAGAACACAATGTCTCCGTCGCGCCAGGCTTTAAGAGCCTTTTCTGCAAGGGGCTGCATTTTTACAAACCACTGATCGCTCAGATACGGTTCAACTACAGTACCGCAGCGGTAACAGTGTCCCACCGAGTGAGTGATTTTTTCTTCGCCCTTAAACAGTCCCTGTTCTTCAAGGTCAGCAATGATGAGTGCACGTGCTTTTGCACAGGTCATGCCGCGGTATTTTTCGGGACAGTTTTCGTTCAGCGTACCGTCGGGATTAAGAATGTTGATTACTTCAAGATTGTTGCGCTTACCTACCTGCCAGTCGTTGGGGTCATGAGCAGGAGTAATCTTAACCATACCGGTACCGAATTCTTTATCAACATACGCATCGGCAATAAGCGGAATAGTACGGTCAGTCAGCGGCAGCTTCAGTTTTTTACCCACGATAGCCTTGTAGCGTTCATCATCGGGGTTTACGGCAACCGCAGTATCACCTAAAAGTGTTTCAGGACGGGTTGTTGCAATTTCAATTTTTGTACTTCCATCGGGAGCAGGACCGTCTGCATACTCATACCAGATATGATACATTGCACCGGCAGTATCTGTGTGATCTACTTCATCATCAGCAAGAGCGGTACCGCAGCGGGGGCACCAGTTAACCAGATAATGCCCCTTGTAAATAAGTCCGCGTTCATACAGCGTAACAAAAACATCGCGTACGGCTTTAGACAGACCTTCATCCATGGTAAAGCGCTCACGGCCCCAGTCTGTTGAGTTACCCAGTTTTTTCTGCTGCTTTACGATTGTAGCATGGTGATCTTCTTTTACCGCCCAGGTACGTTCCAGAAACTTTTCGCGGCCCAGATCATTACGGGAAAGACCTTCTTTTTTAAGCTGACGTTCTACAACATTCTGAGTTGCAATGCCGGCATGGTCAGTTCCGGGAATCCACAGGGCATCATCCCCCTTCATGCGGTGATAGCGAACCACGATATCCTGAAGCGTATTGTTAAGTCCGTGTCCCATGTGCAGAACGCCGGTTACGTTTGGCGGAGGAATGACGACGGTATATTTTGCTACTGAGGGATTTTTTGCTTTTTTCGCAAGATACGACTGATGCAGCGGAGAAGCTTCATCTGATGCAGGCTTAAAACAGCCGCTTTCAACCCACTGTCCATAAATTCTGTCTTCAAAATCTTTAGGGTTATATGCCTTTTCCAATTCAATTGCTTTCATGCCCTGTAGTATACCCATTTTAAGACTAATACTCAACTACTATAGTATGTGTTTTTTTTGCTTGCAAGTTGCAAAAAACGGGTTTATACTGTAATTATGGCATCAATGGATAAAGTCGAGGGCTTGCGGCGGGCACTCAGAATTACTAACGTCTCTTTACTTTTAGTCCATATATTCTTACTGTTTTTTTTCTATTTTCAGAATGTTCGGTTTATGGCTTATTTTAATGTAGGAAGCCTTATTTTCTACGTTCTGGCCATATTCATCCTGAAAAAACGAAAACTGTTTGCCTACATTGCACTTACCCTGCTGGAAGTTCTGGCACACCTGAGCGCAGCAACTATCTGTATAGGATGGGATGCTGGCTTTGCCATGTACACCATGCCCATCGTCTTTATTTCGTTTTATCTGCGCTATATTTTTAACGACAGCCGCTTTTTACGAAAACTTCCGCAGGTTTCCAGCTTTGTTTCTGCAATCGTATTTCTTGTACTCAGAATAGTCACCTACCGCATGAAGGCACTGTACATCGTAAAACCCGAAATACGTGACATAACCTATTTAGTTAACTGTGCCGTTATTTTTGGATTTATTATTCTGTGTATGTATGCGTACACGTCACTGGTCATGAACCGCGAAGTAAACTTACACGAACGTGCCGACTATGACGAACTGACGCAGGTATACAACCGGCATAAGATGCGCGACATTCTGGATCATGCAAACATGGCCGAACAAACCGAAAACGCCGGATTTTCAACTACGATTCTTGACATTGATGACTTTAAAAAGGTAAACGACACCTACGGTCACGATGCGGGCGATTATGTCCTGCGAACCATTACCGAATTCATGAAACACCGTGCTCACGTTATGGAGTCAATGGCAGAACATCACATCATGCACATAGGACGCTGGGGCGGAGAAGAATTCCTTATCGTTCAGGAATACGATCTCGAACTTGACAACTGGCGCCAGAAATGCGTTGACAACATTGAATCCTTACTGCACGAAATCCGCAATTATAAATTCACCTATATGGGTGAACACTTTGACATAACCATGACCGCAGGCATTGCCTTCCACTTACCCGGAGAACCCATTTCCGTCACCATCAACCGCGCAGACCAGTTTCTGTACAACGGAAAAGAAAGCGGCAAAAACAAACTGGTACAGGGGTAAACAAAGGGCGTTCCCCGCACTGCCCGGTTTTGAAATGCAGCGCGGGTCGGCTGTTCCGCACTTCCGCTATCGCTTCATTGCTTCGCAACGCC